>NZ_JQNA01000002.1:1565928-1879113 GCF_000745015.1 Burkholderia sp. 9120
TTGCCGGCGGCGCGACGCAAAGCCGCGTGCGTCAAACGCTCGCACTCGAAGACCAGGCCGCCGCCGATCTCGATACCGCGCGGCGCAATGCCGCGCTGTCCGCGCGCCAGGCGTTTCTCGGCGTGGTGAGCGGACTCGCGCAAGTGCGCGCGTTGCAGACCGCCGAGCGTTCGGCGAACACGTCGCTCGAATCGAATCTGCTGGGTTATCAGGTGGGCGTGCGAATCAATATCGACGTGCTCAACGCGCAGGATCAGTTGTTCTCCGCGCGGCGCGATCTGGCGAAGGCGCGTTACGACACGCTGATCAATAGTCTCAAGCTGAAGGCTTCGACAGCGGATCTCACCGATCAGGACGTGCTGCAATTGAGCGCGCTGCTGTCGCCGGTCGATGACGGCGCGTTGACCGCTTTGCCCAAGGTGCCGACGGTGCCGCATCCGGGCGTCGCGGCGAAGGGCGCGGCCGGCAAGTTGGGGCGGCGGGCGATGCCGACTGCGGCGGGGTCGCAGTAGGAGTTGGTAAGCGTGCCATTGCACCGATTCGTACATTCATTTCGGAATTTTCGTACGGTTTCCTGACCATTGCGCAGGCACCATGCTTCGACCTTTTTTGGGAGAGCATGGTAATGAAATTTGTGAAGGCCGCACTCGCGGCCTCGGCCTTCTGGCCTTTGGCGTCTTACGCCATGCTGGGCGGTGCGCCCGGTGCCAACACCGGCGCGACAGCCCGGTCGATGCTGCAAGCCGCAGCGCCTCGCAACGCGTCCGCAGCGGCCGCGTCTTACACGATGCGCGAATCCGAATACGCCGACGGCGTGACGATCCACGAATACGTGCTGCCCGCCAACGTGGTGTTCGCGGTGAGCTGGCAAGGTCCGGTGCGGCCGGACATGCGGGCGCTGCTCGGCAGTTACTTTCCCAACTTTGCGAATGGCGACGCTAGCCAGACCCGTGGCGCGGGTCCGATGGTCCAACACAGCGGCGATTTTCATCTCGAATCGGCTGGCCGCGCGGGCCACTTCTTCGGCAAGGCGTATTTGCCCCGCCTCGTTCCCGCCAACGTCCGCGTGG
The DNA here is from genome assembly GCF_000745015.1 of Burkholderia sp. 9120. NCBI lineage: Bacteria > Pseudomonadati > Pseudomonadota > Betaproteobacteria > Burkholderiales > Burkholderiaceae > Burkholderia > Burkholderia sp. 9120. The sequence continues at coordinate 1,566,999 of NZ_JQNA01000002.1, forward strand.
ATCAACTGCCATGAAACAGTGCACTGATTCGATCAACACCCTCGACATGAAGACGCTCAACAAGGCGTTGTGTGGCGCACTGCTGACCGCAAGCGTGGCGCTGAGCGGTTGCGGCGGCGGTAACGGCGGCGCCGACGGCAACGATAGCGCGGCGAAAATTAATGGCGCGGTGGTGCCGGTGACACCCGCGTCGGGTTCGACGGCTACGGTGTTGCCTACGCCTACGCCTACGCCTACGCCTACGCCAACACCCGCTCCGACTCCTGCACCAACTCCGACTCCGACTCCGACGCCAACGCCGGCTCCAACGCCGACTCCCACTCCCACTCCCACTCCCACTCCCACTCCAACACCAACACCAACACCAACACCAACACCAACACCCGACACAAACACCGTCCCCATCACCGTCGAACGATGGACAGGCAACTACGCCAACATGCCCTACGTCACGGTTACGATCTGCATTCCCGGCGTTCAGGGCGGTGATCGATGCGCCACCATCGATCACATCCAGGTCGACACCGGCTCGGTCGGCTTACGCGTTCTCGGCAGTGCGCTGGGCCCGTCCCTCGCCGCCCGTCTGCCGACCCAGACCGGCGCCACCGACGACCCGACCGGCAACGCATCCATCGCCGAATGCGCCGTCTTCGGCTCCGGCTTCACGTGGGGCTCCATCCGCCGCGCCGACGTGACGATCGGCGGCAAGGCGGCGGGCAATCTGCCGCTGCAAGTAATCGCCGACGGCAAGTACGCCACCCCATCGGACTGCCAGTCGCGTGGCGGCACCGACCTGGGCAGCGTCGCCCAACTCGGCGCCAACGGCGTGCTCGGCATCGGCCCGGCGCAGCGCGACTACCCGGCCGCCGCGCAATACGTCCTGCCGTCCGGCTACTACTACTGCACCTCCGCGACCTCCTGCACCAACACCCGCGTACCGCTCGACACGCAGGTCATGAATCCGGTCTCCAACTTCACCTCGGACAACAACGGCACGATCATCCGTTTGCCGGCGTTGCCCTCCGGCGGCCAGGCGAGCGTGACCGGTACGCTGGTGTTCGGCATCGGCACCCAGCCGAACAACGCGCTGCCGTCGAACCCGAACGTCCTCGCGCTCGATCAGTACGGCTACTTCCCGACCACCTACAAGGGCACCCGCTACACCAGCGCGATTGACAGCGGTTCCAACGCGAACATCTTCATCGACACGACGGTGCCCTACTCGGGCGCGTGGTACATGCCGGCCACGACGCTCAGCCTGTCCGCGATCCTGAGCGGCGTCGACAAGGCCGCGTCGCCTGTCACCGTGCCGTTCTCGCTGGCCAACGGCTGGAGCCTGCTGGCCAACCGCTATGCGGCCTATGACAGCCTCGGCGCGCCATCGGGCGGGATGTTTATCTGGGGCCTGCCGTTCTTCTTCGGCCGCAACGTGTACACCGCCATCAACAACGTGACGGTCGGCAAGCAAACCGCGCCGTTCATCGCGTTCTGATCCGACGCGGCACGCCCCGCCGAGCCATGCAAAAAGGCCAGCGCCGCAAAGCGCTGGCCTTTTTTAATCGACGGGCAACCGACTGTTGCATGCACAACGGCGCAGCGGCCATGCACCGCCGACGCCCGCTGGCGGATACGCACGCTTCGTCGCGGCGCGACACGCACCCGAACGAGGCGCGAGTGGCGATCGTGCACCAGTATTGCGCCGCATCCCACGTTCATTACGCATAACTGACTGCCGTCGCAGCCGCGCTGCAGCGCGCAAACCGCGAAGCACAAGTCGAAATTACAGCATGGCATGTGGCTTGCAGTACACAAGCGGCAAGCCATGCGGGATAAGCCCTGCTGGCTGAAATCGACGCCCATAAACAGTCACCATCAAATGGCAAGGGGATACACATGAAACGTCGCAGTCTGTTGAAGTTCGGCTCCATGTCGGGCGCGCTCGCGTTGGCAGGTCAGGTTCCGTTCGCGCAAGCGCAGTCCGACAGTGGTCCGATCAAGGTGGGTATTCTGCATTCGCTGTCCGGCACCATGGCGATCTCGGAGACGTCCCTGAAAGACACCGCGTTGATGACCATTTCGGAAATCAACAAGAGCGGTGGCGTGATGGGGCGTCAGATCCAGCCGGTGGTGGTCGATCCGGCGTCGAACTGGCCGTTGTTCGCCGAAAAAGCGCGTCAGCTGATTACCCAGGAAAAGTGCGCCGCGGTATTCGGCTGCTGGACCTCGGTGTCGCGCAAGTCGGTGCTGCCGGTGTTCGAGGAACTGAACGGCCTGCTGTACTACCCGGTCCAGTACGAAGGCGAGGAAATGTCGCGCAACGTGTTCTACACGGGCGCCGCGCCGAATCAACAGGCGATTCCCGCGACCGAATATCTGATGAGCGCGGAAGGCGGCGGCGCCAAGCGCTACTTCCTGTTGGGCACCGACTATGTGTACCCCCGCACCACCAACAAGATTCTGCGCGCGTTCCTCAAATCCAAAGGCGTGCAGGAGGCCGACATCCAGGAGGTCTATACGCCGTTCGGCCATAGCGACTATCAGACCATCGTCGCGAACATCAAGACCTTCTCGCAAGGCGGCAAGACCGCGGTGATCTCGACGGTGAACGGTGATTCGAACGTGCCGTTCTACAAGGAACTCGGCAACCAGGGGCTGAAGGCGACGGATGTGCCGGTGGTCGCGTTCTCGGTCGGCGAGGAAGAACTGCGCGGCATCGATACGAAGCCGCTGGTCGGCAATCTCGCGGCGTGGAACTACTTCATGTCGCTGCGCAATCCGGAGAACACCAAGTTCAAGGCGATGTTCGCCAAGTGGGTGAAGGACAACAACCTGCCGGGCGGCGACAAGCGCGTGACGAACGACCCGATGGAAGCCACCTTCGTGGGCATTCACATGTGGAAGCAGGCAGTCGAGAAAGCCAGGAGCGCCGATGTCGACAAGGTGCGCGTGGCAATGATCGGCCAGACCTTCAACGCACCGTCGGGCTTCGTGCTGACCATGGATGGCAATCACCATCTGCACAAGCCGGTGATGATCGGCGAAGTACGCGCGGACGGTCAGTTCAACGTCGTCTGGCGCACCAAGACCGCGATTCGCGCGCAGCCGTGGAGTCCGTTTATCGCGGGCAATTCCAGCAAGCCGGATATGGTCAGCTCGATTCCGGCGTTCCTCAAGCGCTCGCGCGTGGCGTAACGCAACGGCTCGCTACGAGAGGACGTATCGGGTCCCTCGTGGCGAGCTCGAATCGGGCTCATGGCAAACGCATCGATGCGCCTGTGAGTTCGGATTGTTTGCCGGGTCCAGCGCTGGCGCCTACGTTTGCGCGAGCGCCTGGTCCGGCGACTTCGACCCTCCGCGGGCGCGGCAACCCGACGGCGCGGCAGCGGCTGTTGCACACCCTGCCGCCCCGCCTCGCCGGTTTTTCTCCAAAGGCCACCATGGCGTTTTCATTCCTTAGATCCGCCCGGCGCTGCATCGGCAGCGTGGCGCTCGTGCTGCTCGCCGGCACGCCGCTCGCCGCGTTCGCGCTGACGCAGGCCGACGTCGCGCCGCTCGCCGGCGACGACTTCGATGCCAAATCCGCGGCTGTCGACAAGCTGATCGCCAATCACGACAAAGAATCGATGGCGGTGCTCAAAGCGCTGTCCGACGACAGCGCGCTCGCCACCGACGCAGGCGCCGTACTGCTGCAGGATGGCGACACCACGCGCGACGCGGTCACCGGCAAAACCGTCACCGCCGGCAGCGACGCGCAACCGGTCACGCTGAACAACCTGCTGCGCTCGAAAGTGGCCGGCGCTTTGTCCGGCCTGCAACTCGATTCGCCGGACAAGGCAACGCGCGACGCCGCCGTCACGGCGCTGCTGCAGAACCCCGATCCGTCGATCAAACCGCTCGTCGACGCAGCTCGCGCGAAGGAAACCGATCCGGTGCTGAAGAAGCGCCTCGACACGCTGTGGGCGATGACCGCGTTGCACGACACCGACCCGGCCAAGCGTCTCGACGCCGTGCAACTGGTCGCCGCGCGGCATGACCTCGACATGAACGAACTGCTGCGCCCGCTCGTCGCGAAGAAACCGGACGGCACCTTCGCCGAGCCCGACGATCGCGTGCGCGCCGCCGCGCAAAGCGGCATCGACGAACTCGACGCGATCCAGCGCCGCAGCCAGATCGCCGGCACGCTGTTCGCGGGCCTGTCGCTCGGCAGCGTGCTGCTACTCGCCGCGCTCGGTCTCGCCATCACGTATGGTCTGATCGGCGTCATCAACATGGCGCACGGCGAATTCCTGATGATCGGTGCGTATGCCACCTACGTCGTGCAGAACCTCTTTCAACGCTTCGCGCCGGGCGCGTTCGACTGGTATCCGCTGCTCGCGGTGCCGGCTTCGTTCGCGGCGGCGGGGCTGGTCGGCATCGTGCTCGAACGGCTGGTGTTGAAGCATCTCTACGGCCGTCCGCTGGAAACGCTGCTGACCACCTTCGGCGTGAGCCTGATCCTGATTCAGGCGACCCGCATGCTGTTCGGCGCGCAGAACGTGCAGGTGATCAACCCGTCGTGGATGAGCGGCGGCGTCACCGTACTGCCCAATCTGATCCTGCCGTATAACCGGCTGGCGATTCTCGCGTTCTCGATGATCGTGGTCGGGATTGCGTGGACGGTGTTGACGAAGACGCGCCTCGGCCTGTTCGTGCGCGCCGTCACGCAGAACCGGCGCATGGCCGCCTGCGTCGGCGTGAAGACCGCGCGGGTCGATTCGTATGCGTTCGCGTTCGGCGCGGGCATCGCCGGGTTGGGCGGTTGCGCGCTGTCGCAGATCGGCAATGTCGGACCGGACCTCGGCCAGAGCTACATCATCGATTCGTTCATGGCCGTGGTGCTCGGTGGCGTCGGTCAACTGGCCGGCACGGTGATCGGCGGCTTCGGGCTCGGTCTCGTCAGTAAGGCAATCGAACCGTTCTGGGGCGCGGTGCTCGCGAAGATCGCGGTGCTCGTGCTAATCGTGCTGTTCATCCAGAAGCGTCCGCAGGGCATGTTTGCCCTCAAGGGCCGTAGCGCGGAGGCATGATGACGACTGCTACTTCATCCGCTCATGTCGGCGCGAGCGGCGCCGCCGCTGCAACCGAACGCGAGGCGCAGTCCGGCTTCGCACTCGGCCTGCCGCCGCGGCCCGCGCTGTTGTCGCGCCGCGCGTGGCTCGCGCTGATCGCGCTGATTATCGTGTTCGGACTCGGCGTGCCGTTCGCCACGCTGGTCGTGCCGGAAACCAGCGCGTTCCACCTGTCCGCCTACGCGATGACGATCACCGGCAAGTTCATGTGCTACGCGATCGCGGCGCTGGCGCTGGATCTCGTGTGGGGCTACTGCGGCATTCTGAGCCTCGGTCACGCGCTGTTCTTCGCGCTGGGCGGCTACGCGATCGGTATGTATCTGATGCGCGCCATCGGCCACGAGGGCAAATACGGCAGTGATCTGCCGGACTTCATGGTGTTTCTCGACTGGCATCAGTTGCCGTGGTACTGGCAGGGCACCCAGCATCTCGGCTACGCGTTGCTGCTGGTGGTGCTGGTGCCGGCGGTCGTCGCCTGGGTGTTCGGCTTCTTCACGTTCCGCTCGCGCGTGAAAGGCGTGTATCTGTCGATCATCACGCAAGCCATGACCTTCGCCGCGATGCTGCTGTTCTATCGCAACGAAACGGGCTTCGGCGGCAATAACGGCTTCACCGACTTCAAACGGATCGGTGGCTTTCCGATCACGCATCCGGGCACGCGCACCGCCCTGCTGCTGATCACGTTCGCGGTGCTGGTGCTTGCGTTCATCGGCGCCCGGGCGATCGTCACGTCGAAACTCGGCCGCGTGGTGACCGCCGTGCGCGACGGCGAAACGCGTCTGATGTTCCTCGGCTACAGCCCGCTCGCCTACAAGCTGTTCGTGTGGACCGTGTCCGCGGTGTTGTGCGGCATTGCCGGCGCGTTGTATGTGCCGCAGGTCGGCATCATCAATCCGGGCGAGATGTCGCCCGGCAACTCGATCGAAATGGCGATCTGGGTCGCGGTGGGCGGGCGCGGCACGCTGATCGGGCCGATCATCGGCGCGTTCGCGGTGAACGGCGCGAAGAGCTTCTTTACCGCGAATTTCCCTGAATACTGGTTGTTCTTTCTTGGCCTGATCTTCGTGCTGGTCCCGCTGCTGCTGCCGAACGGCATCATGGGCCTGATCGAACTCGTGACGCGCAAGAGGAACCGCTCATGAACGAAAACCCGATGGTGCCTGATCTGGCTTTACCCGAAGAACCCGCTGAAACTTCGTTGAGCGGCGTCGCCAGCATGGGGCGCGCTGTCACGCCGGGCGAGATCGACGTGTCGCACGGCACGATTCTTTACCTTGAAGACGTGACCGTGAGTTTCGATGGCTTTCGTGCGTTGAACGCGCTGACACTGACGATCGATGCCGGCGAATTGCGCTGCATCATCGGTCCGAACGGCGCCGGCAAAACGACCATGATGGATGTGATCACGGGCAAGACCGAGCCGGATTCCGGCAAGGTGTTTCTCGGCCAGTCGATCGACCTGACGCGAATGAACGAGCCTTCCATTGCGCGCGCGGGCATCGGTCGCAAGTTCCAGAAGCCGACGGTGTTCGAGCAGCATCCCGTGTGGGAAAACCTCGAACTGGCGATGAAAGCCGATAAAGGCTGGTGGGCGTCGTTACGCGCGCGGCTGGATCGCGAAGCGCAGGCGCGGATCGAAGAGACGCTGTCGTTGATCGGACTCGAAAGCGAAGCGCGGCGTCTGGCCGGCGAGCTCTCGCATGGACAGAAACAGCGGCTCGAGATCGGCATGTTGCTGATGCAACAACCGGCGCTGCTGCTGCTCGACGAACCCGCCGCCGGCATGACCGACGACGAAACCATGCAACTCGCCGAATTGCTCAATCACCTGCGCGGCACCTGTTCGATGATGGTCGTCGAGCACGATATGGAGTTCGTCGCGGCATTGTCGGGCGAAACGGGCAAGGTGACGGTGATGGCCGAAGGACACGTGCTCGCGCACGGCACGCTCGATCAGGTCAAGCGGGACGAGACGGTGATCGAGTCTTACCTGGGTCGGTGAAGCGGGTCGGTGAAGCGGGTCGGTGCAGCGATCGATGAAGCGGTCTATGACTCAAAGGGTCGAACGGATATGCTCGAAGTAGAAAACCTGAACCAGTATTACGGCGGCAGTCACATTCTGCGGGATGTGAAGCTCACTGTGCCCGATGGCAAGCTCACGGTTCTGTTGGGCCGCAACGGCGTGGGGAAAACCACGTTGTTGCGCTGCCTGATGGGTGTCGTGCAGACGAAGAGCGGCTCGATCGCGTGGCGTGGTGCGCCGATTACCAAATTGCCGACTTACTCCCGTGTGGAAAAAGGCCTGGCGTATGTGCCGCAGGGGCGCGATATTTTTCCGCGTCTGACCGTCGAAGAAAATCTGCTGGTCGGTGCCGCGAGCAAGAAAGCGCCGAAGAAGATTCCGGATCGCATTTATGAGCTGTTTCCTGTTCTGAAGGACACGCGCACGCGCCGTGGCGGCGATCTGTCAGGCGGTCAACAGCAACAACTCGCGATTGGCCGCGCGCTGATGAGCGATCCGCAACTGCTCATTCTCGACGAACCCACCGAAGGGATTCAGCCGTCGATCATTCAGGACATCGGGCGCACGCTGCGTCAACTGGTCGAGGAAATGGGCATGACCGTACTGCTGGTCGAGCAGTACTACGACTTCGCTAAAGATATCGCCGACCGGTATTGGGTGATGAGCCGTGGTGAGATCGTCGCGGGTGGCGAAGGGGCGAATATGGATGTGGATGGGGTGCGGGCGTTGATTGCCGTTTGACCAGTGCGGCGCGGTTCGGCGGCTCCAGCCGTGCGTGCTATTCTCGCCGCATTCTGTGGCGGCGCGCTCCGGCGCGTTTCGTCCTAACACGTCGATCGCTCGTTCATTCGCATGTCGCTTCACGAAAATCACATCACGCTCGCCGCCGCTGCACAAGCCGGTGCGCACTCGCAATGGCGCGCGCGGCTCGAACTCGGGTTCGTCGAACACGATGGGCGGACTACGCTCAAGCATCGTCTGCATGAAGGGCCGTTGCGGATTCAACGGCCGCTCTATCCCGAAGGTCAGGCGATCTGTCATGCGGTGATCGTGCATCCGCCAGGCGGGGTCGCGGGTGGGGATCGACTGGATATCGATGTGGATGTTGGCGCGGGTGCGCATGCTGTCGTGACCACGCCTGGGGCGACCAAGTGGTACAAGTCGAATGGGCGGGAGGCTCGGCAGCAGATTGCTGTGCGGGTCGGTGCGAACGCGAAGCTCGATTGGTTGCCGCAGAACAATATCGTTTTTGATTCCGCTAATGCGGGGCTTGAGTTTTCGTTGACGTTGGCTGAAGGTGCTACCGCTTTAGGTTGGGATGCCACCCAACTTGGCCGGCAGGCGGCTGGTGAGCGGTGGTCCGAAGGAAGCTTGCGGGCTGTGTCGCGGATCGTGGGCCCTGACGGTAAGTTGCTTTGGCTTGAGCGCGCCAATCTTTCGGCAAGCGATCCGCTAAGGGATGCGGCGCAAGGGTTGGCCGGGTTTCCGGCTTATGGCACGCTGTGGGCCGTTGGGGCGGCTTGCGATGATGCTCTCGCTGAGGCGCTGACGGCGCAGCTGCCGTTTGATGATTCTCTGCGTGGAGCCGCTTCTTGTGTCACTCAGGGTGTGATCGTCGTGCGCGCTGTCTCGCGGTCCATGGAGACGCTGCAGCGTGCTCTTACTCAGTGCTGGTTGCAGTTGCGGCCGGTTGTGCATGGGGTTCGGGCTGTGCCTTTGCGGATTTGGAGTACGTAGGTTGTCTTTGTCTGTGTGCCTGCGGGTTTGGCCTTTCCTTGTTGTCATGGTGGTCTATTAGCGTCGCCCCTGTGCGGGGCGGCACTCACTTTTCTTTGCCTGCCGCAAAGCAAAGTAAGCAAAAGAAAGCGGCTCACACCGCTAGCTCTTAAGCGGGGCCCGGGGTCTGCGACAGGTAGTGGCTCATCTGGAATCCGTGTTCTCGCACATTCCACGTCAGTGACACAGCAGTCATTCTTCCGGCGGCGCTGCGCGCGCCGTCGCGGTTGTTCATCCTCGTGGGTGCTTTCACCTTCGTAAGATCTGGTGCACCACTCTGGCGCGGTGCGTCGCTCCGTCTTAGTGCATTAGCCTCTTCCTTCCCTCGCTCGGCTTTGCTGCACGGGCTTGGCATATACCTTGCATCGGTTTCGTTACGATGCTGCCGCGTCCTGACGGCAGCCGACCCGCTCGACACCACGCTCACCCAACATGAAACATTCCGCTCCCCGCCCCGCGCGTCGCGCCTGGCTCGCTGCTCTTCTGCTGTCGCCGGTTCTCGTCGTTGCCGCGACCGCTGCTCAGGCCGATACGCTCGATAACATCGCCAAGGCCGGGGTGCTCAAAGTCGCCGTGCCGGAAGACTATCCGCCGTTTGGCTCCGTCGGCGCGGACATGAAGCCGCAAGGCTATGACATCGATACCGCCGCACTCCTCGCAAAATCGATGAACGTGAAGCTCGAACTCGTGCCAGTCAATAGCGCGAACCGGATCCCGTATCTGCAAACCGGTAAGGTCGATCTGGTCATCTCGTCGCTCGGTAAAACGCCCGACCGCGAGAAGGTCATCGATTTCTCCTCCACCTACGCTCCGTACTACCAGGGCGTGTTCGGTCCCGCCGATATCAAGGTCTCCGGTCCCGCCGATCTCACCGGTAAAACCGTCGGCGCCACACGCGGCGCACTCGAGGAAATCGCCCTCACGCAAATGGCGCCAAACGCCACCATCAAACGTTTCGAAGACAACAACGCGACCATCGCGGCGTTTCTCTCGGGCCAGGTTCAACTGATCGCTGCCGGCAATATCGTCGCTGCCGCGATTCTCGCGAAAAATCCGCCGCGGCGGCCGGAGCCGAAGTTCGTGATCAAGAACTCGCCCTGCTTCGTCGGTATGAACAAGAATGAGCCGCGTCTGCAGCAGAAAGTGAACGCGGCTATCGCGCAGGCGAAACAGGACGGCACGCTCAACACGATGTCGAAGAAATGGTTCGGCGCGCCGCTGCCCGCCGACCTGTAAGCGCATCGTTAGCCGAACTTGATACTGTGACCGGCTTATCCGGCATTGCACTCGTCATGGCTTCATCCCGTGCGCCGCACGCGATCGTCGCCATGGCACGCAGCGCCTAACATCGTCGTAGCCGGTCCCGCCACGGGGCCGCCGCCGCGGCCGTCGCAACCCTACGCACACATTCGATGAAGCTGACACCTCGCGAGAAGGACAAGCTGCTGATCTTCACCGCCGCGCTGCTCGCCGAAAGGCGCCGCGCCCGCGGCCTCAAACTCAATTACCCGGAAGCGATCGCGTTCATCACCGCCGCGCTGATGGAAGCGGCCCGCGACGGCAAAACCGTCGCCGAGGTCATGCACTACGGCACCACGCTGCTCACCCGTGACGACGTCATGGAAGGCGTGCCGGAAATGATCCCCGACATCCAGGTCGAAGCCACCTTCCCCGACGGCACCAAGCTCGTCACCGTGCATCACCCGATCCCCTAATCACGAAGGCAGCCCCATGATCCCCGGCGAACTCATCATCGACGACGGCGAACACGAGCTCAACGCGGGCCGCGCCACCGTGACGGTCCTCGTGTCGAACACCGGCGACCGGCCCGTGCAGATCGGCTCGCATTACCACTTCTACGAAGTCAACGAAGCACTCGCCTTCGACCGCGAAGCGGCGCGCGGCTTCCGGCTGAATATCGCGGCGGGCACCGCCGTGCGCTTCGAGCCCGGCCAGGAACGCACCGTCGAGCTGGTCGAACTGGCGGGCGACCGTGTCGTCTACGGCTTCAACGGCAAGGTGATGGGCAAGCTGTGATGCGCCACGCGCGCTCGCTCGCCTGAACCGCCCTGCTCATTTCCGGACCCACACCATGACCTTACGCATTGGCCGCCGCGCTTACGCGGAAATGTTCGGCCCCACCACCGGCGACCGCGTGCGCCTCGCCGATACCGAGCTGCTGATCGAAGTCGAACGCGACTTCACCACCTACGGCGAAGAAGTGAAATTCGGCGGCGGCAAAGTGATTCGCGACGGCATGGGCCAGTCGCAGCGCGTGCATGCCGACGTGGTCGATACCGTCGTGACGAACGCGCTGATTCTCGATCACTGGGGCATCGTCAAGGCCGACATCGGTATCAAGAACGGCCGCATCGCGGCGATCGGCAAGGCGGGCAATCCCGACATCCAGCCGAACGTGACGATCGCGATCGGCGCGTCCACGGAAGTGATCGCCGGCGAAGGGCTGATCGTGACGGCCGGCGGCATCGACACGCACATTCACTTCATCAGCCCGCAGCAGATCGAAGAAGCGCTCGCAAGCGGCGTGACGACCATGCTCGGCGGCGGCACGGGTCCGGCCACCGGCACCAACGCGACCACCTGCACGCCCGGTCCGTGGCATCTCGAACGCATGCTGCAGGCCGCCGACGGTTATCCGATGAACCTCGGCTTTCTCGGCAAGGGCAACGTGAGCCAGCCGCAACCGGCGCTGGAACAGATCGCCGCGGGCGCGATCGGCCTGAAGCTGCACGAGGACTGGGGCACGACGCCGGCCGCGATCGACAACTGTCTTTCCGTTGCCGACGACACCGACACGCAGGTCGCGATCCACACGGACACGCTGAACGAAGCGGGTTTCGTGGAGGCGACCGTGGCGGCGTTCAAGGGCCGCACGATTCACACGTATCACACGGAAGGCGCGGGCGGCGGCCACGCGCCGGACATCATCAAGGTGTGCGGCGAAGCGAACGTGCTGCCCTCGTCGACCAATCCGACGCGCCCGTACACCGTCAATACGCTCGAAGAGCATCTCGACATGCTGATGGTGTGCCACCACCTGGACCCGTCGATCGCGGAAGACATCGCGTTCGCCGAGTCGCGGATTCGCCGCGAAACCATCGCCGCCGAAGACATCCTGCACGACCTCGGCGCGTTGTCGATGCTGTCGTCGGATTCGCAGGCCATGGGCCGCGTCGGCGAAGTGATCATTCGCACCTGGCAGACCGCGCACAAGATGAAAGTGCAACGCGGCGCGCTGCCCGAAGACAACGCGCGCCACGATAATTTCCGCGCGAAGCGTTACATCGCCAAGTACACGATCAACCCGGCGATCACGCACGGCATCTCGCATGAAGTCGGCTCGATCGAACCGGGCAAGTGGGCCGACCTGGTGTTCTGGGAACCGGCGTTCTTCGGCGTCAAGCCGTCGCTGATCCTCAAAGGCGGCATGATCGCGATGGCGCAGATGGGCGACCCGAACGCGTCGATTCCGACGCCGCAACCGGTCCACTATCGCGAGATGTTCGCGACGCGCGGCGGTGCGTTGGGACGCACGTCGCTGACCTTCGTCTCGCAACTCGCCGCCGATGCGAATGTGGGCGAACGTTATGGACTGAACAAACGTATCGTCGCGGTGAAGAACTGCCGCAACATCTCGAAGGCGGACATGATTCACAACGCGTGGCGCCCGGTGATCAGCGTCGATCCGGAGACCTACCAGGTGATCGCCGACGGTCAGTTGCTGACCTGCGAACCGGCCACCGTGCTGCCGATGGCGCAGCGCTACTTCCTGTTCTAAATCATGCGCACACTCGACAAACTGATCGCGCCGCATCTGAAGCTGGCACCTGTGCTGGTGAAGCGCGCGCCGACGCTGACGCTGGCTTTCGACGAACGCCGCAAGAGCCGGCTCGCGGCCACGCTGGATAGCGGTGAAGAGATTGCGTTGCTGTTGCCGCGCGGCACGGTGCTGCGCGACGGCGACGTGCTGGTCGCCGACGACGGCGGTCTGGTGCGTGTGGTGGCCGCGCCGGAAGCGGTGCTGGTCGTGCGCGCGAAAGACGCGTTGACGCTGACGCGTGCCGCTTATCACCTCGGCAATCGTCACACGCCGGTGGAAGTCGGCGCGGATTATCTGAAGCTCGAATACGATCCGGTGCTGGCCGACATGCTCAAGCGCATCGGCGCGACGGTCGATCAGGTGTCGATGCCGTTTCAGCCGGAATCCGGCGCGTATGGCGGCGGGCACAAGCATGGGCATGACGAGACGTTCGCCGAGGACTATGCGCTCGCGCAGCAGGTGTTTGGCGAGCATCATGGGCATGAGCATTCACATGAGCACGGTCACTCGCACGCGCATGGGGATGCTCACTCGCACGATCACGATCATGATCACAGCCACGCACATGATCACGGCCACAGCGCCGCGGATCACAGCGCGCAACACGATCAAGCCGACGCCGATCACGTCCACGACGAATCGTGCGGCCACGGCCATCACCACCACCATGCGCATCGCTGAACTCACGGCGCTGCTGCATCTCGCGTCGCCGGCGCTGCCGATCGGCGCGTTCAGCTACTCGCAAGGCCTCGAAGCGGCGATCGAAGCGCAGTTGATCACCGACGCCGATTCCGCCCGCGCCTGGATCGCGAGCGGCCTCTCCGACGTGCTCGCGCTCGGCGAATTGCCGTTCATCGCGCATCAGATGGAACGCTGGCGCACGCATGACGCCGCCGGTCTCGCCGAAGCCAACAGCGAGTTCCTCGCCAGCCGCGAGTCCGCGGAACTGCGCCGCGAAACCGAACAGATGGGCTGGTCGCTGCGGCAGTTGTGTGTGTCGCTGGAATGGGGCGATGCCGCCCGACGCACGACACTCGCCGCGCTCACGCCGCTCGCGCAACCCACGGCCTTTGCCTTCGCCGCCTACGCGCACGACGCCGCCGTCGACGCCGCCCTCGCCGCCTACGCGTTCAGTTGGGTGGAGAACCAGGCGGCCGCCGCGTTGAAGGCCGTGCCGTTGGGACAGCTCGCGGGGCAACGCATCATCGTCGCGTTGCGCGAGCCGATCGACGCCGCCGTCACGCGCGCGCTGGCCACGCCGCCGGAACACATCAACACGTTCGCGCCGCAGCTCGGCATTCTGTCGGCGCGCCACGAGTCGCAGTATTCGCGGCTCTTTCGCTCATAAAACGATCCATCATGAACGCACCTCATCATCCCGCCCTGCGCACCAAGAAACTGCCGCCGCTGCGTGTGGGCGTCGGCGGCCCGGTCGGCTCGGGCAAGACCACGTTGCTCGAAATGCTCTGCAAGGCGATGCGCGAGCGCTACGACCTCGTCGCGATCACCAACGACATCTACACGAAAGAAGATCAGCGTCTGCTGACGGTGGCGGGCGCGTTGCCGGCCGAGCGGATCATGGGCGTCGAAACCGGCGGCTGCCCGCACACGGCGATTCGCGAAGACGCGTCGATCAATCTCGAAGCAGTGGACCGCATGCTGACGCGTTTTCCCGACGCGGATATCGTGTTCATCGAATCGGGCGGCGACAATCTCGCGGCGACTTTCAGCCCGGAATTGTCGGACCTGACGATCTATGTGATCGACGTGGCCGGCGGCGAGAAGATTCCGCGCAAAGGCGGCCCCGGCATTACGAAGTCGGATCTGCTGGTGATCAACAAGACAGACCTCGCGCCGATGGTCGGCGCGAACCTGGAGGTGATGGCGTCCGACGCGAAGAAAATGCGCGGCGAACGGCCGTTTGTGATGTGCAATCTGAAGGCGCTGGATGGCCTTCCGGATGTGATCGCGTTTATTGAAAAGAACGGGTTGTTGAAGGTGTGAGGCCGGCGCGCGGAGGGCGCTCAACGCGCCCCCCAATGCCTACTCCGGCAACAACGCCATCAACACATCCACCGTACGCGCCGTCGCGCCGCGATGGCGCGCGGCAAACGCCGACGCCGCGCCGCCCATCGCCAGCCGCCGGGCCTTGTCGCCGAACAGTTCGCGCAGGGCCTTCGCCAGCTCGGCGGGGTCCTGCACCTGCACTGCCGCGCCTGCCGCGACCGCGTCAGCCGTGGCCTGCGTGAAGTTGAACACGTGCGGGCCGATCAGCACCGGCACACCGACCGCGCAGGCTTCGATCAGATTCTGTCCACCAAGCGGCAGCAAGCTGCCACCGATAAACGCGAGATCCGAAGCGGCGTAGTAAGCGCCCAGCTCGCCCATCGAATCGCCCAGCAGCACGTTCACGCCAACGGGCAAAGCCGCCAACCCACCGCTCGTGGCCGCAGCCGCCGACGCCACCTTCGCACCCGGCGCCCAGTTCGAACGCCGTTCGAGCCGCATCCCCAACCGTTCGACCAGCGCGGCCACTTCGTTGAAGCGCTGCGGATGACGCGGCACCAGGATCAGCAACGCATCGTCCACACCCAGCGCCGCGAACGCCTGCAACACCAGCTCCTCTTCGCCTTCACGCGTACTCGCCGCGACCCACACCGGCCGCGGGCCGATCGCCGCACGCCATGCATGGCCCCGCGCCGCCAACTCAGGCGGCGTGCTCATGTCGAACTTCAGATTGCCGAGCACCGCGACATTGCGCGCGCCCAGCGCGCTCAGCCGCTCCGCATCCGACGGACTCTGCGCCAGCACGCGCGCAAAGCCACCGAACACGTCTTTGGTCGCGCCGCCGAATTTGGCCGCGCGCTTGAACGAGCGCGCCGACATCCGCGCATTGGTCAGCACCAGCGGCACCTCCGCGCGACGGCATTCGTCGATCAGCGTCGGCCACACTTCGGTTTCCATCACCAGTCCGAGCGACGGCCGCCACGTCCGCAAAAACCGCCGCACCGCATGCGGCATGTCGTACGGCAGATAGCTGCGCAACACGCGGTCGCCGAAGATCTGCTCGCCGGTCGCGCGGCCGCTCGGCGTCATATGCGTCAGCAGAATGCGCGCGTCGGGACGTGCCTTGATCAGCGCGTCGATCAGCGGTTGCGCGGCGCGCGTCTCGCCCACCGACACCGCGTGCACCCAGATCAACGGCGCGTTGTCTTCGGGCAGCCGACCGCGCGCGTAACCGAAGCGTTCGCCGATATGCTCGCGATAACCGCGTTCCTTGCGCGAACGGATCAACAGACGCAGCACGGCGAGCGGCGCGACGATCCACCAGAGCGCGTTATAGATCACCCTCAGCATCGGGGCTCCGCGCGCCTGAACGTACGACCCGGCCGGCGTGCGCCATCCACCTCATGGACTGCGGCGCTCAAACCAGCGCCCTGCCCTTCAGGCGCTCGAGAATGCCGAGCGGCGCGCATTCGGGTTGCGCCATCGCCTTGACCGGCAGGAAGAAGGTCTGCTCCAGCATGAACTGGCCGGACATCACCGCGTGCGACGTCTGGTCCGAGAAACACACCCACACGCTGCCCGGCGGAAACGGCATGGTCTCCTGCGGGCTCGACTTCTGATAGTCGAGGTCGGCCTTCATGCCGTCGTGCAGATTCAGCATCAAGTGGTCGTACTCGCTGCGCGGCGATTTGGTCACGTGCAGCAGATTCAGCAGCCACGCGGCGCCCGGCATTTGCGGTTTGATGCGCGGCAGGAAGCGCTGGGCCATGTCCTCGAACGGTTCGCCGACGCGCCACACGCGCGGCGAACCGTTCGGATTGACGTTGGTGAACACGCGCAGAATCCGCTCGCCGTAATTCGGCCGCGACGGAAACGCGTCGACATGCAGACGGCTATCGTCCTTGCGCCACGAAGTTTCGCGCGTCTCCACCTGATGCAGCCGCAGGCTGGTCGGCGCCACGCGCAACTTGCCGTTGTATTCGGGGAAGAGACCATCCACCAGCGTGCGCGCATTGGCCTGATAACGCGCGATCAACGCACGCACCGCCGACTGCGTGACGGCGTCGCCGGCCACACCGTGCAACGCGCCGCCGTTGGGTTCGAGACTGATGTTCTTGCGATTCGGATCGGCGAGCGCGGGATCGAGCAACGCCTGTTCGCCGCCTTCGATCGCGAAACGCAGGTTCGGGAAATACAGCACTTTGCCGCGTTCGACGCCGGCGAGCAGCGTCTCGCGCGGCACGGACAGGTTGCGTCCGTGCCAGTCGGCGTTCGCTACTTCGATGATCTGGGTTTCGTTCATGGTCGCCCTTGAAAACGGATGGAGCTTAAGGCGAAGCGCACTGCACGGGCTACAGCAGGCCGAATCCGGCCAGCGCCGACTTCACCTGTTGCAGCGTAGGCGGCTGCCCGGCCGTGCCGAGATTGACGACGTTCGGCGACCAGTAGCCGCCGGTGCGCCACGCGGTGGCGAAATTGTACAACTCGACCGTTGGGCGCTTCAGCGCCGCCGCGATGTGGACTAGACCTGTGTCAACCCCCACCGTCGCGGCCGCGCCTTCGATCAGGCCGACCACCGCGGGCAACGACAGCTTCGGCGGCACGATGGCCGCCGCGCCGAATTCCTTCGCCAGCCGCTCGCTGGTGGCGCGCTCTTCTTCGCTGCCCCACGGCAGCACGAGCGACGCGCCACGCCGCACCAGCGACTGCCCGAGGTCGATCCACGCGGTATCCGGCCATTGCTTGTCGGCGCGCGAGGTGGCATGCACGAACACCACGTACGGCACCGGCAGGTTCAGATCGGCCTGCGACAACGCCAGCGCGGCGCGCTGGGTGTCGATACCGAAGTCGATCTCGTCGGTAGGTTGCGGCGCCGGGTCGTTCAACGCCGCGGCCACCAGTTGCCGCGTACGTTCGACCACATGGGTGCGCGGCTCGATCGGCACGCGCTTGTCGTAGAAGAACCGCACCGGCCATTCGAAACCCGCGCCGTCGGTGCGGTTCGCGAGGCCGACCAGCGGTCCGCGCGCCATGCTCGCGACCCACGCGGTCTTGATGAGCCCCTGGCAGTCGATCACCAGATCGTAGTTCTCGGCGGCAAGCGCGCGGCGAAACGCGCCGATCTCGCGCCAGTTTTCCGCCGACAGCAAACGCTTGCGCCAACGCCGCAGCGACACGGGAATCGCGCGCCGCACGCCGCTCACGAGCTGCACGAGGCCGACGAAGCTCTCTTCGACGAGCCAGTCGATCTGCGCCTCGGGATGGCGGCGCCGGATATCGGCGATCACCGGCATGTTGTGAACGACGTCGCCCAACGACGACACCCTCACGATCAGTATCTTTTGCACGCTCAAGAGTGGGAAAACCGGCTATCCGGCCCGAAGATGCGTTGAAAGAGCCCCAAAGGGCGGAGAAAACACGGGTGTCCCGGTTGTCTCACGAGGACGGCAATTCTAGCGCGTCGCATATCAATTCCATGAAAAAACGCGGCGCGGTAAGTCAAACCCGCGCCGCGTTCGACGACGGCGGCGATTCGGGTCGAAACGCGACCCGCACCGCCCCGCCGCTGCAACGTTTAGAACGGCAGCTTCGCGTCCGCCTTTTCCGCGAGAATCACGCGGCGGAAGTCTTCCTGGATGCGCTTGAGCGCCGCGTCGTTGTCGGCTTCGAAACGCATCACCACGACCGGCGTGGTGTTCGACGAACGCGCCAGACCAAAGCCGTCCGGATACTCGACGCGCAGACCGTCGATCGTCACGACGTCGTCCGCGCCGGTGAACTTCGCGTTCTGCTGCATACGCGCGATCAGTTCGAAGTTTTCGCCTTCTTCGAGCTTGAGTTGCAGTTCCGGCGTGGAATGCGAGTTCGGCAACGAATTCAGCAGCGCGCTCGGGTCCGCCACGCGCGTGAGAATTTCGAGCAGGCGCGCGCCCGTGTACAGGCCGTCGTCGAAACCGTACCAGCGGTCTTTGAAGAACACGTGGCCGCTCATTTCACCCGCCAGCGGCGCGCCGGTTTCACGCAGCTTCGCCTTGACGAGCGAGTGGCCGGTCTTCCACATCAGCGGCTCGCCGCCTTTTTCCTTGACCCACTTCGCCAGGTTGCGCGTGCACTTCACGTCGTAAATGATCTGCGCGCCCTTGTTGCGCGACAGCACTTCTTCCGCGAACAGCATCAACTGACGGTCCGGGTAGATGATCTGGCCGTCTTTGGTGACCACGCCGAGGCGGTCGCCGTCGCCGTCGAACGCGAAGCCGATTTCGGCGTCCGTTTCCTTCAGCGCGCGGATCACGTCCTGCAGATTTTCCGGGTGCGCCGGGTCCGGGTGATGGTTCGGGAAGTTGCCGTCGATCTCGGTAAACAGTTCGACCAGTTCGCAGCCGAGCTTCTTGAAGAGCTTCGGCGCAAGACCGCCGGCCACGCCGTTACCGGTGTCGACCACGATCTTCATGGGACGCGTGAGCTTGATGTCGCTGGCAATGCGCTCGAGATAGACATCGGCGATGTCGTATTCGGTGTAGGTGCCGCTGCCCTGCGAGAAGTTGTCGTCGACGATGCGCTGATGCAGCGCCAGGATCTGTTCGCCGTAAATGGCCGCGCCGCGCAAGACCATCTTGAAGCCGTTGTAGTCCGGCGGATTGTGGCTGCCCGTCACGACGATGCACGAATCGACGCGGCGCTCGCCGCCGGCCAGTTGCAACGGCACGCTGGCCGCGAAGTAACCGACCGGCGTGGGCACCATGCCGACGTTGACCACGTCGACGCCCGCTTCACGCAAACCGTCCGACAACGCCTGGATCAGCTCGGGACCCGACAGGCGGCCGTCGCGTGCGACCACCACGGCGTCGCCGCCTTGCGCCCGCACTTCGCTGCCGAATGCGCGGCCGATGGAACGCGCGGCGTCGGCGTCGAGCGTCTTGCCGATTACACCGCGAATGTCATACGCCTTGAAAATAGATTTGGAGATCATGTTGGCTCACTTGCGTGCAATGGAAAATTTTGACTGGCGCACCGACTAACGATCGGTAAAACATAGCGATGAAACATTGCGATGCGCCCTTGCCGGAAGCGATCCGGTTCCAACTTATAATCGCGTTTTTCGGTCCTGCCTTATTACGCCATTCTAATGCTTAGACGCTCTCCATTTGTAAAGTTGCCGCGACGGCCAGCCCGGTGGGGAGATCGGCAGATAACCGGCGCGCGCGTCGCGCCCGCGTTTTCCATCATGCAAGTCACACCGTACGAGCGAGCGAACCGCCACGCGGCCATCGCATGCTGACGCTCAAACGCTTCGCCAATCCGGACGTCACGCGCGCCTTCACGAATATCGTCTGGCTAGGCCTCGAACGGCTCACGCAGATCGGCGTGGCCATCGCGATCAGCGGCATGCTGGCGCGTTACTTCGGGCCGGACACGTTCGGCAAGTGGCAATACGCGAACACGCTGCTGCTGGTGCTGTCACCGATCACCTGGGTGTGCGGCGCGGAAATCCTGGTGCCCACCATCGTCGCGCGGCCGCCCGCACAACTGGGCACCGTGCTCGGCAGCGCCTTCGCGCTGCGCTTTTCCGTGTCGGCGGTGGCGCTGCTGCTTACCTGGCTCGGCATTGCGTTGCACGTCTTCGACCCGCTGGTCGGCGCCATGCTCGCGGGCCTCGCCGTGACCATGCTGTTTCGCGAGCCGTTCGTCGGCGTGATCAACGCGTGGCTGCAAAGCATGACCTACAGCAAGCCGCAGTTGCTCACCAGCATGAGCACCGCCGTGCTCAAGGCCGGGCTCGTCTATCTGCTGGTGCGCGCCGCGGCCACGCCCGCGCGCTTCGGCTGGCTGTGGGCGCTCGAATCGGCGGCGATCGGCGCGGTGCTGCTGATCTATTTCATCCGGCGGCATGGCGGCACGCTCGGCTGGCGCATCGACCGTTCGCTGTTCCGGCATTTCGCCAGCGCAGGGACCGTGTTCTGGGTCGGCCTGATCTGTATGTACCTGTTCCTGAAACTGGACCGGCTCATGCTCGAACGCGCCATTTCGTTCGCCGATCTCGGACGCTACTCCGCCGCCCAGCAACTGAACGAAAACTGGATCACGCTCGCGCTGATGCTCGCGCAGACCATCGCGCCCGCCTTCGTCTACCGGGTGCAGGACGCCGCGCAACTGCGCCGCAACATGTGGCGGCTCACCGCCATGACCGCCGCGCTGATGGTGAGCGGCGCGCTCGTGCTGGATCTGCTGGCGGGGTTGATCATTCGCCGCGTGTTCGGGCCGGACTTCGAAGGCGCCATCGAGATTTTCCGCTGGGCGGTGTGGCTGTCGGTGCCCGCCGGCATCGAAGCGATCGGCAATCTGATCGTGCTCAAGTATCAGGCGCGCTTCGTCCTGCTCGCCAAGTGGTTGCTGGCGCTGGCCGTCGCATTCGCGGTGAATCTGCTGGCGATTCCGCGGCTGGGCGCCTACGGTGCGCTGGTCGGCCTCGCGGCCGGCTATCTGGCCGCCGCGTCGGTTAATCTTTATTACATCCGTTTCAAATTGCGCCCATGACGAACTCATCCGCCGCCGCGCAGATTCCCCTCGACGACGTCGCGGTGCTGATGCCCGCGTACAACGGTCAGGCCGACGTCGATCTGACGCTCGCCTCGTTCAGCGAAACCGCGCCGATCCAGGTGCTGATCGTCGACGACGGCAGCACGCCGCCTATCGTCGCGCCCGTCATCGCCAACATGAAGATCGAGGTGTTGCGCATGCCGCAGAACGGCGGCATCGAACGTGCGCTGCAAACCGGCATCGACACGCTCGCGCAGCGCGGCTTTCGCTACGCGGCCCGCATCGACGCGGGCGACCGCAGCGTGCCGCAGCGGCTCGCGAAACAACGCGTGTTCATGGAACTGCATCCGCGTGTGGCCGGCCTCGGCATGTGGACGCAAGTCGTCACGCGGGCCGGCAAACCGCTCTTCATGCTGACGCCGCCGCCTGAGCCCAAAGCGATCCGGCGCATGCGCTTCTTCCGCTCATGTCTCGCGCATCCGTCGATGATGCTGCGTATCGACGCTGTACGCGAAGTCGGCAACTACCGCGCCGAATACCGCTCCGCCGAAGACCTCGATCTGTTCGTGCGCCTGATGCAGCGCTACGACTGCGCGAACCTGCCCGAGCTCGGGCTCTACTACGAGCTGAACGAAGGCGGCATCAGCGCGACCAAACGGCGCCGCCAGGTAAGCTCGACGCTGCGATTGCAATGGCGCTACTTCGACCCGGTCAATCCGTACGACTGGCTTGGCCTCGTCAAGAATCTGCTGCATCTGGTAACACCGTACCGCGCGCTGCAGCGGATCAAACGCCTGCTGCTCGCGCCGCGCGCGAGCCATTGATTCACCTCTCCCCATTCACCGCCGAGCCCGTTCCGCATGAAGCCTGCCTTGAAGTCGACGCCCGCGTTGCGCATTACACTCGTCTGTAATACCGCCTGGGCAATCTATACCTATCGGCAAGGGCTGATCCGTATGCTGGTGGGACGCGGCGTCGACGTGACGGTGCTCGCGCCGCGCGACCGCACCTTCGAACTGCTCACCGCGATGGGCTGCCGCTGTATCGAACTGCCGATGGCGTCGAAGGGCACCAGTCCGCGCGACGATCTGCGCACGCTGTGGTCGCTCTACCGGCAATACCGCACGATCCGCCCGCATGTGGTGTTCCATTACACGATCAAGCCGAACATCTACGGTTCGATTGCGGCGAAGCTGGCGGGCGTGCAATCGGTTGCGGTCACAACCGGACTCGGTTACGTCTTCATTCAGGCAAGCCGCGCCGCTCAGGTCGCCAAAAAACTGTATCGTTTCGCGTTCCGTTTCCCGCGCGAAATCTGGTTTCTGAATCGCGACGACCACGCCACCTTTGTCGAGCAGAATTTGCTGGTGCATCCTGAACGCGCGCGGCTGTTGCATGGCGAGGGCGTCGATCTCGAACAGTTCGCGTTCGCACCGTTGCCCGAGCGCGCGGACTTCCGTTTCGTGCTGATCGGGCGGCTGCTGTGGGACAAAGGCGTCGGCGAATATGTCGACGCCGCGCGGCGTTTGCGTGAACGTTATCCGCAAGCGCGGTTCCAATTGCTCGGTCCGGTCGGCGTCGACAATCCAAGCGCGATTACGCGCGAAGAAGTGGCGGCGTGGGAGCGGGAAGGCATCATCGAGTATCTTGGTGAGGCGCACGACGTGCGGCCTTTTATCGCCGATGCGGATTGCATTGTTTTGCCGTCGTATCGCGAAGGCGTGCCGCGCACGCTGATGGAAGCATCGGCCATGGGCCGGCCGATCGTTACGACCGACGTGCCGGGCTGCCGCGAGGTCGTGAAAGACGGCGTCAACGGCCTGCTCTGCGAAGTGCGCAATGCAGACAGCCTGGCAGCGAGCCTGGCAACGATGCTCGACATGGGCAACACCGAACGCCGGGCCATGGCGGAACGCGGCCGACAGAAAGTCGCGGAAGAATTCGACGAACGCGTGGTCGTCGAAACGTATAAAGACCTGGTGCAGAAAATGACGGGCGTTTTACTTTAACGGAGCAACAGCATGACCACGAAGGGCACGATTCTGGTAACCGGCGGTGCAGGCTTTATCGGCTCGCACACCTGCGTCGAACTGCTGAACGGCGGTTTCGACGTCGTGGTAATCGACAATCTCGTGAACAGCAACCGCGAGTCGTTGCGGCGCGTGGAGAAGATCACCGGCCGCGCCGTGACCTTCTACGAAGCCGACGCCTGCGACACAGCAGCGCTCAACCGCATTTTCGACGCGCATCCGATCAGCGGCGCGATCCACTTCGCCGCTTTGAAAGCGGTGGGCGAATCGGTCGCCAAGCCGATCGAGTACTACGGCAACAACGTCGGCAGTTTGCTGAGCCTGCTTGGCGTGATGCGCGATCGCAACGTGAAGCAGTTCGTGTTCAGCTCGTCGGCCACGGTGTATGGCGTGCCGAAGAGCTCGCCGATCGACGAGTCGTTCCCGCTGTCGGCCACCAACCCGTATGGCCAGTCCAAGCTGATCGCCGAGCAGATTCTGCGCGATCTGGAAATCGCGGACCCGTCATGGCGAATCGCCACGCTGCGCTACTTCAATCCGGTCGGCGCGCATGAGAGCGGCTTGATCGGTGAAGATCCGGCCGGCGTGCCCAACAATCTGATGCCGTATGTCGCGCAGGTGGCGGTTGGCAAGCTGGAGAAGCTGCGCGTGTTCGGCGGCGACTACGACACGCCCGACGGCACCGGCGTGCGCGATTACATCCACGTGGTGGATCTGGCCCGCGGGCATCTGGCCGCGCTCGACGCGCTGGTTCAGCGCGACGCGAGCTTCGTGGTGAATCTCGGCACGGGCCAGGGCTACAGCGTGCTGGATGTCGTGCGTTCGTTCGAGAAGGCGTCCGGCAAGCCGGTGCCCTACGAGATCGTGGCGCGCCGTCCGGGCGACGTCGCTTCGTGTTTCGCCGATCCGGCCGCCGCTGAGCGGATCATCGGCTGGCGTGCGCAGTTCGGCATCGAGCGGATGTGCGCGGATCACTGGCGCTGGCAGTCGACCAATCCGCAAGGTTTTGCGTGAGTCTGTTCGAGGTTTGAGTCGGTTTGAAAAACGGCGACGGCGCGATCTTCAGCTTGCTGATCGCGCCGTCGCCGTTTGCGGGATCGCTCCCGAGCTTGCGATGGCCGCCTGAGCGGCGACCTGAGTGGCCAACTACGCGACCATCCCCTCAAGCCGGAACACAGCAACCGCGTCACGCAACGCCACCGCGTGCTCCTCCAGCGATTTCGCCGCGGCCGCCGCTTCCTCGACCAGCGCCGCATTGTGCTGCGTGACCTCGTCGATCTGCGACACCGCCTTGTTGACTTGTTCGATGCCGTCGCTCTGTTCGAGCGCCGACGCTTCAATCTCGCTCATCACGCCGGTCACGCGCTGCACCGCGCTCATTGCTTCGTGGATCGTCTTCTGCGCGTCGGACACGAGCGACGCGCCCTGCTCCACCTTGGCCGCCGATTCGCCGATCAACTCCTTGATCTCCTTCGCCGCCGCGCCGGAGCGCTGCGCGAGGCTGCGCACTTCCGAGGCCACCACCGCGAAGCCGCGCCCCTGCTCGCCGGCCCGCGCCGCTTCCACCGCCGCGTTCAACGCCAGGATGTTGGTCTGAAACGCGATCCCTTCAATCATGCCGATGATCTCGGCCACCTTGCGCGACGACGCGCTGATCCCATCCATTGTTTCGGTCACGCGCGACACCACCGTGCCGCCCCGCGTGACCGTGTCCAGCGCGCCATGCGCGAGCCGGTTCGCCTGCTTCGCGTTGTCGGCGTTCTGCTTCACCGTGGCCGACAGTTGCTCCATGCTGGCCGCGGTCTGCTGAAGCGCCGCCGCCTGCTGCTCGGTACGCGCCGACAGATCCGCGTTGCCCGCCGCGATTTCGTTGGCGCCCTGCGTAATGGCTGTAGTGCTGCCGCGCACCTTGCCCACCGTTTCCACCAGACCGTCACGCATCTTCGTCAGCGCGCCCAGCAACTGGCCCATCTCGTTGCGCGATTTGACCTTGATGGCCACGCTCAGATCGCCAGCGGCGATCCGCTCGAAGTGTTTGACGGTCGCATTGACCGGCTTGATGAGCGCCGCCGACAACGCGACCCGCGCCACCACACTGATCACGATCGCGATCACACCGATCACGCCGAACAGCAGCGTAGCGAGCTGAAAACGCTGCGCGGCGGTGGCTGCCTGCTGATGCTGACTCTCGGTCTGCGCATGCTCGAGCGCATCGATCGCCTTCGAATAGACCGCGTAGAAACCGTTCGCGGTTTCGCCCTGAATGTTGCGGAAGGTATTGAAGTCGAAATCGTTGAGCGCCTTGAACTCCGGCTCGATCGCCTTTTCGACCAGCGCGCTGCGCGCCTGCTCGACGCTCTGCGCGAGGCGCTGTTCTTCGGCGCTGGCGAACGGACCGGCCATGTAATTGCGGAAGTCGTTGTTCGATTCGACCAGCACCTTGTGCGCGGCCGGCAGCAGGTCGTCGGTCTGCTTGCCGACGCTGAACAGCGTCTGATACGAACCCACCGCCAGTTGCACCTGCAACAGCTTCTCGGAACTGGCCTTCAGATGCGATAACGCGACGGCGCTACGCTGGGTGTCGTCGAGACTGCCGTTGGCGAGCTTGAGCGCGCCATAGCCGACGGCGATCACCGTCAGCAGGAAGGCGACGAACACGCTGATCAACAGCGTCAGGCCGCCACGAATTGTGATGTTGTTTAGCATTGGATCTCCGGAGCGTCTTGTCGAGCGGCGGCGAAGCAGGCCGGCCTGCGTTGTGCCGTGTTATGCCGTGTTTTTCGTGCTGGATTCGTGCTTGACTTACACTTCGCCGCATCCAGGTTAACGACCGCGCCGAGGCCTCGTTAAATAGGTGGAATCCATGACTGGCAAGGCTTTGCCGGCCGTTTTCTCGCCACTATCTGGGATTTGACGCCGCTCGCGCGCCCAGCGCGCTTTTCCGGAGCCGTCGCGTTTCGTTTGTATAATTCGGCGTCTTCGCTCAGGCCCACTTTCATGCTTAGTTTTGCGCTCGGCTTTCTCGTTTCACTGCTGATCACGCTGTTGATCGTGCGCTATGCGCATCTGCATGAAAAATTCTCCACCGACACCGATCTGGCCGGCGTGCAGAAATTCCACGTGCATCCGGTGCCGCGCATCGGCGGCGTGGGGATTCTGCTTGGGCTGATCGCGTCCGCGGTGCAGTTGCATCACGCGTATCCGGCCGTGTCGGGCGGCATTCTCGGGCTGATCGCGTGCGGCATGCCGGCTTTCGGCTCGGGCATGATCGAGGATCTGACCAAGCGCGTATCGCCGCTGGCGCGCCTCGTCTGCACGATGGCCGCCGCCGCGCTCGCCTACTTTCTGCTGGATATCGCCGTCACGCGTATCAGCGTGCCGCCGCTCGACTTCCTGCTGTCGTACGCGGTGATCTCCTGCGCGGTCACGGTGCTCGCGGTCGCGGCGCTCGCCAACGCGATCAATATCATCGACGGCTTCAACGGGCTGGCCTCGATGGTCGCGTTCATGATGTTCGCGTCGCTCGCCTATGTGGCGTTCCAGGTGTCTGATCCGGTCGTGCTGTCCGCTTCGTTCATGATGATGGGCGCGGTGCTCGGCTTCTTCATCTGGAATTTCCCGGCGGGGCTGATCTTTCTCGGCGACGGCGGTGCGTACTTCATCGGCTTCATGCTCGCCGAACTGTCGATCCTGCTGGTGATGCGCAATCGCGACGTCTCCGCGTGGTATCCGGTGCTGCTGTTCATGTACCCGATCTTCGAGACCTGCTTCTCGATCTATCGCAAGAAATTCATTCGCGGGATGTCGCCTGGCATTCCCGACGGCGTGCATCTGCACATGCTGGTTTATAAGCGCTTGATGCGCTGGGCGGTGGGTGCGCGCACTGCGCGCGAATTGACGCGGCGCAACTCGCTGACTTCGCCCTATCTGTGGCTGCTGTGCCTGATCGCCGTCGTGCCCGCCACCCTGTTCTGGCGGCATACGCTGCATCTGTTCTGCTTCGTGGTCGTGTTCGCGCTGACTTACGTCTGGCTTTACGTCAGCATCGTGCGCTTCAAATCGCCGCGCTGGATGGTAGTCAGGAAAGCCAAGCGCTAATCGGTAAGCATAAAGTCAGCACTTTGTTTGCATGGCGCGACGACCGCGAATATCATCGGACCAATTTAATAAATAGAAAGGGTCCGTTATGAAGTCGAAAGTCCATTTCTTCGCGCTCGGCTTGCTCGCGGCAAGCCTGCCGGCGTTGGCCAATACGGCAGCGGACAACGTCGTCTGGAGCGCACGGCCGGTCGCCGCGGTGAGCGCGCAGCCCGAGTGCACGGCCTACACGGGCCGGCAGATTACGAATCCCAACGACTCGACGGATCCGCTGACCAGGACCTTGAAAGTGGTCGGCACGATAGCGGCCGCAGGAGCCGTGAGCGCCGCGACGAAAGCGGGTGGTCAGCCGGGGCCGAATCCCTGCAGCGGGCTCTGAGGTGGTCCTAAGGAACGGTGTAGCCAGATAGGAAGAAGGTACAATCATGGGCCAGTAGATACGGCCCAACACGGCGCACTTCGACGTCGTGACGGCCGTCTAAAGTTAAAAAGATATGTCGACGCCCGTTACGCCTTCTTCCCTGAGCGTCAGCCCCCGAAGCCTGTTGCCAGCGTTTTTTCTGCTTACGTATCCTGCGCTCACCCTGCTCATGCATGGCGGCGGGAGCGCCATATCGATTGCAGCCTCGGTCATCTCGCTTGCGCTGCTGCTGAGCCCTAAACGCTGGACCGGCCTCGCGCCGCTCCACTGGGACCCTGTGGATGCACGCCTGTGCGTCGCGATGGCCTGCCCGCTCGCGGCGGTGCTGATCAGTGAGATTGCGCACGCGAAGGTGGTGCCCAATACGCTCGATTCGCCGGCGCGCTTCCTCGCCGCGATGCCGCTCTTTCTGGTCTTGCGACAATTGCTGCCGCGTACGCTCGCGTGGAGCGATCTGTCGTTCGCGTTAGGCGCGCTGATATCGCTCGCGATTCTGCTCATCGCGCCGCAAAACACGAACATCGGCCGGGTTAGCAGCAGTTTTCTGAATCCGATTCACTATGGCGATATCGCATTGGTACTCGGCGCGTTGTCAATTCTTTCGCTGAACTGGTGGCGTAAGGACGGCCTCGCGGTGAGGGTTCTCAAGATTGCCGGGCTGATTGCCGGACTCACTGCGTCGGTGCTGACCGGCTCGCGCGGCGGTTGGGTCGCCTTGCCGGTGGTGGCCGTGCTGATTGTGTATGTGCGTGGCCGCGGCAAGTCGCGTCGCTGGAAAGTGCTGTTGCCGCTCGCGATCGTCGCGATCCTGGCTGGCGTGTTTGTTTTTTCGTCTTCCGCGCGAGACCGGGTCATCGACCTGTCAACGGATCTGACCAGCTACGAGCATGGACAGCGCGACACGTCGCTCGGCATCCGTCTGCAGTTGTATGAGACGGCGCTCAAGATCGTCGAGAGCCATCCGCTTCTCGGATTGGGCGCGCATGGCTTTCGCGACAGCATGCAGTCGTTTGCCAACGCAGGCATGCTCACTCCGTTAGCCGCGCAAAACGGCAAGGGCGAGACGCATAACCAGTTCTTCGCTTATCTGACGGATTACGGTATTCTCGGCGGCCTTGCGCTGCTGTCGATCTACATCGTGCCGGGCGTACTCTTCTGGAAGCGGCTTAGTGCGCCGGCAGGCCCCGCTAATCGCGCCGCGCTGATGGGGCTGACGTTCGTGGTGTCGTTCTGGATTTTCGGTCTGACGGTCGAAACGTTCGACCTGAAAATGACCGTCGCCTTCTATGCGACGATGATCGCAATGCTCGCAGCGCTGGCTACCTATGCCGACAAGGCCGGCAACGCCGCAAGCGTTCCACCTCGATAACGCTGGTCTTCGCAGACGGATAGCCGGACACGCGCCCGGCCTACTGCGCAATTCCTTTTCCGACCTGAACTCCCGCCGAACAGAAATCAGCCGCGACGCATGTGACCGCGGCAGATTCCTTTTGCGGGATCACACACCGCCGCTTTGCGGGCGCGGCGTCGGGCCCGAAACGACGGACGGACGCACCGTCGGTAAGCTCTGCAGCACTGGCGCCATGGTGGTTTGATACTCCGGCACCCAGCGGCGCAAATCGCGGCGCACTTCCTCGTCGGATAGGACGCGGCGCTGCATCAGCCACGGCAGCAGCTCGTCGAGCAGATGGTCCGGTACTTCGCGCGCGCGTGCGATGCGCAGCTTCGGATGCGGCGTACGCGTGGTGGTCTCGTCGTCCGCAAGCAGTTCCTCGTAAAGCTTTTCGCCCGGCCGCAAACCGGTGAACACGATGCGAATCTGCTCTTCGGTGAAACCGTGCAGACGAATCAGATCGCGGGCGAGATCAGTGATTCGCACAGGCTCGCCCATGTCCAGAATGAATATCTCGCCGCCACGCCCCATGCTGGATGCCTGCAGCACGAGTTGCGACGCTTCCGGAATCGTCATGAAAAAGCGTGTGATTTCCGGGTGCGTCACCGTGATGGGACCGCCTTTGCCGATCTGCTCTTCGAACTTCGGAATCACGCTGCCCGCGCTGCCCAACACGTTGCCGAAACGAACGGTCTCGAACTGCGTGTTCTCGCTCGTTTGCTGCAACGCCTGACAGGCCATTTCCGCGAGCCGCTTACTCGCGCCCATCACGTTGGTGGGATTGACGGCTTTGTCGGTGGAGACCAGCACGAAATGCTTTACGTTGTGGCGTATCGCCGCGCGGGCCACCCGATAGGTGCCGAGCACGTTGTTGCGCACCGCCTGCCATGCGTTCAGCTCTTCCATGAGCGGCACATGCTTGTAGGCAGCAGCATGGAATACGATGTGCGGCATGTAGCGCGACACGACC
The DNA here is from genome assembly GCF_000745015.1 of Burkholderia sp. 9120. Lineage (NCBI taxonomy): Bacteria > Pseudomonadati > Pseudomonadota > Betaproteobacteria > Burkholderiales > Burkholderiaceae > Burkholderia > Burkholderia sp. 9120. The sequence continues at coordinate 1,597,203 of NZ_JQNA01000002.1, forward strand.
TGGTCGAGCAGCAGCGAATCCTTCGCATCACCAACGATAGGAATCACGGACAAATCCGGAAAGCGGTCGCGCAGTTCTTCAGTGAGCCGGTACATCGCGAACTCGGACAGATCGTAGGCGACCAGTTGCGCGGGCGCGAAACGCAATATCTGCCGGCAGAGTTCCGAGCCGATCGAACCGCCCGCGCCGGTCACCATCACCACGCGGCCATGCAGCAGTGCCTCGACGTGCGGTGTGTCGATCGTCACGGCGGCGCGGCCGAGCAGATCTTCGAGATCGATCTGCCGAACGCGCGACAGGAACGCCTGACCTTGCGTGAGCGTGGTGAGCGCGGGCAGCACCATGGCGCGCACGCCGGCATTCAGACACAGCGCCGCCACGCGCCGCTGGTTTTCGACGGAGGCCGAAGGGATCGCGATGATCGCGTGCGCCGCGTCGAATTTTTCCGCCCAACGCGACAGATCGCTGATCGCACCGAGCACCTTATAGCCGTAGATTTCGCGGCCTTGCTTGGCCGTATCGTCGTCGAGCAGACCGACCAGCCGCCACTCACTGGAGCGCGACAATTCGCGCGCCAGACTCGCGCCCGCGCTGCCCGCGCCAAGCACGATAACCGGCTTGCCCTGAGCGACGAGGCCGCCATAAAGATAGAACTCTTTGGCGGCGCGATAGAGCGCACGCGGACCGCCCATCGCGAGGAACAGAAGCAACGGCGATGCGATCAACACCGAGCGCGGAACGATCGGCACCGGCTGCACCACCACCGACACGACCATCACGGTGAGCGCGCCCCACCCCACTGCCTTCGAGATGCGTATCAGGTCCGGCAGGCTGGCGAACACCCAGATCCCGCGATACAGGCCGAATAGCCTGAACATCAGGCCATAAACAGGAATCACCCACACCAGTGCTCTCAGCGCACCACCCCAGAACTCGGTCGGGACGGGACCGTTGAATCGAATCATGTACGCGCCGAGCCATGCTCCCATGACTGCGCATAAATCGAAGATGAAGGCAATGAACGATATCCATGAGGATTTATGTCGAAACATCGGGGCCACACCTCCTATTGCTGTTGCTCAGAAACAATGCCGATGAAGGCCGCCAGATGTGCAGTGAACTTGCGCATGGAAGACTGCGCACGCATGAGGCACATCTATAAAACCGGACGGTCCAGCCTCCGCAAGGCATTGATTATGCCGTGGCGTTCTACGGGAAGCCAATGTTATGGCCGCCGCCAAAGTGCGCAGCAGCAATTTTCACACCGCTCACGGCCGATCGCTTTTCCGCTCCGGAGCGAATTACATAGTACGCTTGTTGCCCATGCGCAAAAGCTGAATCTCGCCTGCCGGCAATGGGCCCGCGCGCCGCCGCACTGCGCGCGCCACTGTGTATGCCACCCTCTGATACGGAGCGCAACCGTGCCTCGCAATCCGCGAATTCGCATCACCCATGTCGAGCACCTGTCCAACAACTGGAACAGGCTCGACAAGTTCAGTCTCGACTACGTTCGCACCAACGGCGAGACCCAGGCGCTGACGCGCGAGATCTACCACGTCGACGACGGGGCCACCGTGCTGCTCTACGATGCCACGCGTCGCACGGTGATCCTCGTGCGGCAGTTCCGCTTGCCCGCCTATCTGCGCGGCGGCTCGGGCGATCTGCTGGAAACGCCTGCCGGCTTTCTCGACGGCGCCGATCCCGAGGCCCGCATGAAGCAGGAAGTGGAAGAAGAGACCGGTTACCGGATCGGGTCGATGAAAAAAGTCTTCAACGCGTTGATGGTGCCCGGCTGTGTCACGCACGCAGTGCACTTTTTCGTCGCGCCGTATGCACCGGATGACAAGATCGCCAGCGGCGGCGGCGTAGTCGAGGAAGGAGAAGACATCGAAGTGGTCGAACTGACCGTCGACGACGCATTGAAGAGGGTGGCGCGTGGCGAAATTACCGACGGCAAGACCATCATTCTCCTGCAGTACGCAGCACTGCAATTGTTTGGAAAGGATGCCGATATATCGGCGTAGCTGTGCGAATCGATGTGATTCGCCGCGAGCAATTTCTGCAGGGCAGCCATGGCATGCCGTCCGGTCGAATGGTGTTGCAGGAACGCCCGGTTGACGGCATATTGGGCAGACATTTCGTGACCTTCGACGAGGCCCGTACGGCACGAGCGTGCGTTCAGCGCTGCGCGAAGTTTGCACCGCGGATCTCAGCAAAACGCGGCGCGGTGCGTGCCGGTCAAGCAACGGGGAATGTTACCAGGCAAGATGAATTGTTACCAAAGAAAAGGGCCGGTACGCAATCGCAGTTAGTAACCGCGATACAATTATCTGCACTATGCCATTAACAACGGCTCCTAACGATTCCACAATATGCATCAAACACCTGCCGTAGCGCGCCGCACGTCCTCCGACCTGGTACGCCAGGTTTCCAGATCGTTCAAGCTGATCATTGTGCTCGGCATACTCGGCGCCTTGGCTGGCGCTGTGCTCTCGCACTTCATGCAACCCAAGTGGATTGCAAGAATGACGATCCAGATCGGGCAAATTTCGTCGCCGCAGGGTGGCGGCGTGGTCAGCCGTCCGATCGAAAATCAATTGACCGCCGCCGATCGCTACAACCTGCCCGCGCTGCGCCTGCATGTGCTCGGCGATCTCGGTTTGCCCGTGCCCGACAGCGGCTCCCGGCAATCCAAAGTGATTTTCGACACGCTCGTGGCCACACCCGCACGAAGCCCTGATCTGATCATGCTGCAAGTCTCGGCGTATTCGCGAAACGATGCCACCGCAGCATTGCTGGCGTCTTTCAAGACGTTCTCGGCGCCTCATCAAAAGATGTTCGATCCCGCGATCGATGACCTGAAAAGCCAGCTTGCCACCTCGACCGCCAAGCTTGCCCAGGCCGAGCAGGAATACAGGCAGACTTATCAGTCGCTTCAGTCGACCACGGCGCAGGGCAATGCGAGCGCCAGTGACCCGCGCAATGTGCTGGTGACCAATATGGCCACTACGCTCAATCAGCAGGTCCTCGATTTAAGGCAACAGACCATTGCGCTCCAGCAGGCCGTCAGCCCGCTGCTAACCTACCCGACGCGCATTGTCGAGGCGCCCTATACGCCGCTTCGCTCAAGCACACCGAGCATGCTGCTTCTGATCGCTATCGGTATCGTGCTTGGATTACTGGTTGGCGTCGCGTGGGCAGTGAGCCCGAAATTGCGTTGAGTCAGTCGGGATTGCGTTGAAGTATCCGGCCCCATCGGGCCGGTTTTTTTGCCCGCTTGTTTTTTGTTGGCGTACCGTCGTGCGGCAATTAAACCGGCGCGTCGGCCGCTTGTGACACGTAACCTTGCACCTGTTGCTGAAGAATCTCGCTGATACACGACCGGTCATTCTGTTCCGCCGCGACACGCATCCGGGTCAGCACAACGGCGAGTTCGGACCAGCCCACGAAGTCCTCGCGCGCCTTCATGATGCGCTCATGTGCGGTGGGCTCGGGGTTGTCGCCGATCAGCAGTTCCTCGTAAAGCTTCTCGCCCGGGCGCAAGCCGGTGACATTAATTTCGATGTCGCCGCCCGGGTTGCGTTCGTCCCGAATCGACAGACCGGACAACTGGATCATGCGCTTAGCCAGATCCATGATCTTGACCGACTCGCCCATGTCGAGCACAAAGACCTCGCCGCCGTGCGCCATCGCGCCGGCCTGCAACACCAGTTGAGCCGCCTCGGGAATCGTCATGAAATAGCGGGTGACGTCCTGATGCGTGACTGTCAGCGGCCCGCCTTCCAGCAGTTGCCGGCGGAATAGCGGCACGACGCTGCCGCTACTGCCGAGCACGTTACCGAAGCGGACCATCGCGAACAGCGTGCGGTTTTCCACCAGTTCGCCAGGTTCACCGTCGAGTAACTCGAACGACACGCTTCGGCTCGCAGACAGCGCCTGCAATACCAGCTCGGCCATGCGCTTGGTCGCACCCATGATGTTGGTCGGACGCACCGCCTTGTCTGTCGAGACAAGCACAAAATACTCGACGCCGCATTCCATCGCGGCGCGTGCCATGTTCAATGTGCCGAACACGTTATTCAGGATACCTTCCGACGGATTGCACTCGACGAGCGGCACATGTTTGTAGGCGGCGGCATGATAAACCGTGGCCGGCCGATGCTCACGGCAGATCTCGCGCAGGCGTCTCAGGTTGGACACGCTCGCCAGCAAGGGGACGATCTCGACCTGCAACGCGTGTTCGGCGCACAGCCGCAGCAGTTCGCTGTGGATCGTGTAGAGCCCGAACTCGTTATGTTCGACCAGCACCAGACGGCGCGGATTCTCCTGAATGATCTGGCGGCAAAGCTCACCGCCGATGCTCCCGCCCGCGCCCGTCACCAGCACCGTCTTGCCCAACAGGTTACGCGCCAGCAGCGCGGCGTCCGGTGGCACCGGCGCGCGGCCGAGCAGATCCTCGACGTCCAGTTCCTGGAAGTCGCCGACCGTCACGCGGCCCGACGCGAGGTCGGCCATGCCTGGCAGCGTACGCACGTGAACGGGCACCTCGCGCAACTTGTCGATGATCGCATTACGGCGCGCCCGGCCCAGCGACGGCACGGCCAGCAGAATGTCGGTCACGCCCATGCGCTCGACCGCCTCGGGCACATCGCTCAAGCCCATGATGTCGACCCCGTTGATGCTGCGGCCAACCTTTGCGGCATCTTCGTCGATAAACCCGAGCAGCACGAACTGCCGCGCGATACCCAGCGCGGACGCCGTTTGCACGCCGGCCGCGCCAGCGCCGTAAATCAGCAGGCGGCCTTCTTCATGGCGGCCCCTGAAAGGCGAACCTGCCAGCCAGAAGCGCGCCATCGCTCTGCTTGCGCCAACCAGCAGCAGGAACAGCATCGGCTGGATGATCCCCAGCGTGCGCGGCACACCGTCGAGCTTCAGCACCACCAGCACACAGAAGAACAGCACGCCGTAGAGTCCCACGGCTTTGGCCGTACTCGCCAGCGCGGCCATCCCCGTATAGCGGAAGATCGCGCGATACAGACCCAGTCGCACGAACAGCGGAAAAGCTAGCAGCGGCGCGAGCAGGTACACGTAGCCCTGCTGCAGTTGCGGCAAGCCGACCTGATTGATGCGCAGGTAGAACGAGATCCACACCGAGACAAGCGCAAGCACCAGGTCCAACACCACGACGACCGTGACCTTGAACGAGCGCGGCAACGCTAGCAACGGCGTGCGGGCGGTTTTGATAAATGACATTATTAAACTGCTCAACTCGCTTGAAGGGCCGTGCCCGGGGCCAGCACGGCACCGTCTTGCACCTTGACGCCGTAACCCAGGGCCGAGCCGGCTTGCATCCACGCCGCCCGCCCCAGAATCGATCCGCCGGCCATGGCGGCATGCACGCCCAGGTGACCGAAGTCCTCGACCTTGCAGTGGTGATCGACCGCAGCGCCGCAATTGACGATAACGCCACGGCCCAACTGCGCCTCCGTGCCGATGATCGCGCCGGCCATTATTGCGCTGCCGGGTCCGATCACGGCCCGAAGCGACACTACCGCCGCGGGGTGGGCAATTACCGGCAGCTCGAACCCCAGCTCAGCCAGCCGGTCCAGCAATTTTTCACGCAGGCTGTTGTTGCCTATCGCGACGATCGCGGCATCCGCATGCGCGCGGTAGTTCTCCAGCGTGGCCGTCTTGCCGAACACCGGCCAATCCCAGACGCGCGCCAGATCCGGCGCCGCGTCGTCGGCAAATCCCGCCAGCCGGAAGACGCCGCCGAGTAGCACGGCCTCCGCCAGGGAGCGGCCGTGGCCGCCCGCGCCGACAATCAATAGATTCTTCATTTCCGCGATCCTCAGTGCGTAATTCCGTCTCGTCGAATCACCTTCGCGAAGGTCATCCACAAGATGCGGATATCGAACCACAAGGAACGACGCTCCATGTATTCCTTATCCAGCCGCACCTTCTGCGGAATCGGCAACTCATCGCGTCCGTTCACCTGCGCCCAGCCGGTCAATCCCGGCGCGAGCGTGTGAATGCCTTCGCGAGTGCGCAGTTCGATCAGGTCCGCCTGATTGAAGAGCGCGGGCCGCGGGCCCACCAGACTCATATCGCCTTTCAGAATGCTCCAGATCTGCGGCAATTCATCCAGGCTACTTTTGCGCAGGAAGCTGCCGATCGGCGTCAGATACGCATTCGCGTCCGCCAGCAGATGCGTGGCGACCGCGGGCGTGCCCACTCGCATGCTTCTGAATTTTGGCATCCTGAAGATGTCGTTATTCCGCCCAACGCGGTCCGACCAGTACAGGACCGGCCCCGCCGACGTCAGCCGCACCGCCAATGCCACGATCGCAATCGGAATCAGCAGCAACACGCTGGCGCAAATCGCCACCACCAGATCAAATAGACGCTTCACTTCGATAGTCCCCCGCGGCTTGCCTCAATCCCTCGTCGACCGACAAGGGAGGATGCCAGGCCAGCAATTCTTTTGTTTTCGAAATATCCACCTGCAGCGATCCGCACAGTCGCTGTGCGATGGCCGGCTTGCCCACCGCCGACGCGCCCAACCGAAGCAACGCCGCCGGCAATGGAATCAGCCTGGCCGGCCGCCCCATGGCACGCCCCATTCGCCGCAGCAACTCGGTCGTCGACAGATCTTCGCCGTCGGACACGAGGAACGTTTGATTCGCCGCTGCCGGATGGCTGATACACGCGACAATCAACGCGACGAGGTTATCCAGCGCGACCAGGCTACGCGCATTGTGAATCGCGCCTAGCGGCAACGGGATGCCGCGCTTCAGCCAGCGCATCATGGCCTGAAAATTGGCCTTCACCCCCGGGCCGTACACCAATGGCGGCCGAATGATCGCGACCTCCATGCCGGTGCGACGCGCGATCTCGCGCAAGCCCTGCTCCGCTTCCATCTTGGAGATGCCGTATGCGTCGAGTGGCGCGGGTGTGTCGCCCGCCGAGAACGGTCGTCCAGGCACCGTTGCCTCGCCGTTCACCTTGATCGAACTGATGAAAACGAAGCGGATCACGCCAGCGGCTGCTGCCTGTTCAGCAAGGTTTAACGTGCCGGCGACGTTAATCCGTCGAAATTCAGCGAGCGGGTCCGCAGCGGCATCGTCCATGACGTGAACCCGCGCGGCGGCGTGAACGACAGCGGAAACGCCCGCCAGCGCATCGCGCCAGTTCAGTTCGGCCGACAGATCGGCGATCTGGACGCTTTGTGCGCCTTCGGGCACGACAGCATCCGGACGACGGACGCACGCGCGCACCGCAACGCCTTTGCGGGCCAGTTCGGCCACCACGGCCCGGCCGACGAATCCGGTTGCGCCAGTGACGAGAATCATTTTGCCCTCCCCGATTCGACTGGCCGGCTTGTACCGTAAGACATCGTCTTGAGCCAGCTTTCCAGCCGGCCGATCAGCGTATCCCGATCGAATTCGCGCAGGCTCAGCGCCTTGGCGTTATGTCCCATCAACGCACGCTCTTCTTCGGTCATGCGCGAGAGCGCCAACACGCAGTCGGCCAATGCCGCCTGGTCGCCCGCCGCGCAGGTTATGCCCGCGCCGCCCTGACTGACCACCTCGGCGCCTTCGCCATTGAGCATGGCCATAATCGGCACGCCGGCGACCAGATACGATTGCAGCTTGCCCGGTATCGTCATGGCGAAGATCGGCTCGTCTTTCAGACTCACCAGAAGCGCCTGCGCGTGCCTGAAAAACGCCGGCATTCGCTCGACCGGATGCCGGCCCAGCATCAACACGTTGTGCTGCAGCCCGCGGCGCTCGATCTCCTCGGTCACCCAGCTCGCCATCCGCCCGTCGCCGACGATCAGCCAGCGAATATGCCGATACTCCTTCAAGCGCTCCGCCGCACCCAGAATGGCGGGAAAGTCCTGCGCGTCGCCAATGTTCCCGGCGAACATCACATTGAAACTGTCCGGCGCATGCGGCACCTCTTCGGCGGGCGCGACGGCCACCGAATCGAACAGCGATTCGGCCCAGCTCGGAAAATACTCGACGCGGCTATCCGCGCCCGCATACTTGCGGATCTGCGGAATGAAGCTGTTTGACTGGGCAAGAATCAGGTCACAACGTTTGTAGATGAAGCTGACCAGTTTCCCCACCGCGCGCAGTATCGCGGGCGAGCGGACCACGCCGATGGCCTGCAGCGTTTCGGGCCACAGATCCAGCACCCAGAACGCCATCGGCGCGCGCTTCACCGCGCGCAGCGCGGCTGCCGGCAAGCCGACGGTAATCGGTGAAGGCTCGTAGGCAAACACCGCATCGAAGTGCCGCCCGCGCAGCTTCCAGATGCCGAGCAACGACGCACTCGCGGCGAACGAGAAATAATTCAGCATCAGACGCAGCCCGCCGTTCCCTCTGGGCAGCATCGGCACTCGAATCACCTCCGCGCCCTCGTAGCGCGAGAAGGCTTCCGGGTTGTCCTTGAACTGTGGAAACACCGCCCCTTCGGGATAGTTCGGGAGCCCCGTCAGCACCGTCACGTCATGACCCCGCCGCACCAACTCGGCGACCAGATCATTGATTCGGAAATTCTCGGGCCAGAAGTACTGGGTCACCACAAGCAGCCGCATGCCTTGTCCTCTCAATACTTCTTCCACACCACGCGGTTCACATAATCCGTGTAGCTATGGATGATGCGCAGCACTTTGTCCGACACGTTCGGCATGCTGTAATCGGCGACCTGGCGCAGCAGGCGCTCGCCGCCTCGCGCTTGCGTCGCGAGAATATCGAGGCCCTGCAGCACACGCTCGACTTCCAGGCCGACCATCATCACCGCCGCCTCTTCCATGCCTTCCGGGCGCTCGTGCGCCTCGCGCAGATTCAGCGCGGGGAAGTTCATGATCGACGACTCTTCGTTGATCGTGCCGCTGTCGGACAAGACGGCGCGCGCGGAGAGTTGCAGCTTGTTGTAGTCGGTGAAGCCGAGCGGCTTGAGCAAGCGCACATTGGCGTGGAATTGCGCACCCATTGCATCGACCCGCTTTTGCGTACGCGGATGCGTGGAAACGATTACCGGCAGGCCGTAGCCTTCCGCGACGGCGTTCAGCACCTGCACCAGCTTGCCGAAGTTGGCGTCCGAGTCGATGTTTTCCTCGCGATGCGCGCTGACCACGAAGAACTGTCCGTCGTCGAGCGCAAGGCGCGTCAGCACGTCGGAACTGTCGATGCGCGGCTTGTAGTAACCCAGCACCTCGGCCATCGGGCTGCCGGTCTTGATCACCATGTCGGGCGGCAAACCTTCGCGCAACAGGTACTCACGCGCGATCGAGCTGTACGTCAGGTTGATGTCCGCGGTGTGGTCGACAATGCGCCGATTGATTTCCTCGGGCACGCGCATGTCGAAGCAGCGGTTGCCGGCCTCCATGTGGAAGATCGGAATCTTGCGACGCTTGGCCGGAATCACCGACAGGCAGCTATTCGTGTCGCCGAGCACCAGCAGCGCCTCGGGTTTCTCCGTGGCCAGCACTTCGTCCATCGCGATGATGATCTTGCCGATGGTTTCCGCCGCGCCGCCACCCGCCGCGTTGAGGAAATGATCCGGCTTGCGAATGCCCAGATCGTCGAAGAAGATCTGGTTCAGTTCGTAGTCGTAGTTCTGGCCCGTGTGCACCAGAACATGATCGCAATGCTCGTCGAGGCGCGCCAGCACCCGCGAAAGGCGAATAATCTCGGGCCGGGTACCGACCACGGTCATGACTTTGAGTTTTTTCATCGACGTCGGAAAGAAAGACTGCAATGGCAAGGCGCTTAGAGCGGACAAGCGAACGTGTCGGGACGCGCCCGATCGAAAACTTCGTTCGCCCACAGCATGACGATCATCTCGTCCTGCCCGATGTTGGTGATGTCGTGCGTCCAGCCGGGCACCGTTTCAACGATCTCGGGCTTCTCGCCAGCGGTCACCAGCTCGTGAGTCTCGCCGGTCTGCATATGGCGGAACTTGAAGCGCGCCTGGCCTTTGATGACCAGAAACTTTTCGGTCTTCGTATGGTGATAGTGGCCGCCCCGCGTAATGCCCGCGTGCGCCGTGAAGAATGAAAACTGACCGGAATCGGCGGTCTTCAGCATCTCGACGAACACGCCGCGCGGATCGCCGTAGTGCGGCACCGTGTAAGTGAACGCCTCCACCGGCAGGTAGCTCACATAGGTCGCATAGAGCGCCCGCGTAAGACCGGTGCCGACCCGGTCGATCATCAGCGTGTCGCGGCTCGCGCGGAACCCCTCGATCTGGCGCGCCAGCTCGCCGACCGTTGTCGTGTACTGCGGCGTCACGACTGAAAAACCGCTCGCGTCCACCACCGGATCCGCGCCGTCCATCAGTTGCACGAAACGCTCGATCACGTCGTCCACGTACACCAGCGTGACCTGCGCGTTGACGTCGTTGACCTGGATCGGCAGCCCGCGCGCGATGTTGTGGCAGAACGTGGCCACCGCCGAGTTGTAGTTCGGCAGGCACCACTTGCCGAACACATTCGGCAAACGGAAGAGATGCGCGGCAATCCCATGGCTGCCCGCAACCGCCTGCAACGCCGCCTCGGCGCCGCGTTTGCTTTGCCCGTACGGATTGTCGCGGTCGGCCTGCGTCGACGACGTGTAGACAACCGGCACCTTGCGGTCCGACCGGTCGGCCTCGCCGGCCAGCGCGCGGCTCAACGCTTCGGTCAGATCGCGGTTGCCCGTGACGAACTCCTGCGGGTCTTGCGGACGATTCACACCCGCCAGGTGAAAGACGAAGTCCACCTCCTGCAACAGCGCGGGCAGACGCGCAACGTCGTCTTCACGCGTGAAGCACGTCACGTGGACGTCCTTGCGCTCCGCAAGATGCAGGCGCAGGTTCTTGCCGACGAATCCGTTGGCTCCGGTGATCAGCACCCTCATGACTTACTCCTCCGCGACCGCGTGCTCGCCGCGCGCGATGCGCTGCATGAAGTCCAGCTTCAGTAACAGCGCCTTCATGCCTTCGACGTCGAGACGATGCGTGTTGTGCGAGTTGTAGTCCTCGCCATGCGAATGCTGCGTGATGCGTTGCTCGCCTTCTTCGACGAACTTCGCGTAGTTCAGGTCGCGGCCGTCCGGCGGCACACGGAAGTAATCGCCCATGTCTTCGGCGCAGGCCATTTCCTCGCGGCTGAGCAGCGCCTCGTACAGCTTCTCGCCGTGACGCGTACCGATCACGTGGACCGGGTGCTCCGGCTTGCCCATCAATGCCAGAATCGCCGTGGTCAGGACTTCGACGGTGGCGGCCGGCGCCTTCTGCACGAAGATGTCGCCATTGTTGCCATGCTCGAAGCCGTACAGCACGAGGTCGACCGCGTCGGCCAGCGTCATCATGAAGCGCGTCATGCTCGGGTCGGTGACGGTGATCGGCTTGCCCGCCAGCACCTGCGCGACGAACAGCGGGATCACGGAACCGCGCGACGCCATCACGTTGCCGTAGCGCGTACCGCAGATCATCGTGTCGGTGCCTTCGAGGTTACGGCTGGCGGCGACCATCACCTTTTCCATCATCGCCTTGCTAATCCCCATCGCGTTGATGGGGTACACGGCCTTGTCGGTGCTCAGGCAGACGATACGCTTCACGCCCTGCTCGATGCCGGCTTCCAGAACGTTCTCCGTGCCCAGCACGTTGGTTCGGACGGCCTCCATCGGGTAAAACTCGCACGACGGCACCTGCTTCAACGCCGCGGCGTGGAACACGTAATCCACGCCCCGCATGGCGGACGCCACGCTGCGCTTGTCGCGCACGTCGCCGATATAAAACTTCAGCTTGGAATTCGCGTAACGCTTGCGCATGTCGTCCTGCTTTTTCTCGTCCCGGCTGAAAACGCGGATTTCCGCGATGTCCGAGTCCAGAAAGCGACGAAGAATGGCATTGCCGAACGACCCGGTTCCACCGGTCACGAGCAGGGTCTTCCCGCTAAAGAAATTCATCGAAGTCATTATCAGGTGGTCCTATGCCAGTTTAAGTTTCAGGGAAATAAGCCTCAACGCGAGCGCCCACAGAAAACGGGCCCTGGACCTGAGCACCACGTGCAACGCGCGCCGTTTTTCCACGGTGACATTTTTGCCGTGAATTCGGTGCAGCAGCGTGGGCGTACGCAGATTGAGAACCGAACTGATCGAACTTGCAACCAATGCAAACCAAATGTCATGAGACTCGATGCCCTTCGGAATCGGCAGGCACGATTGCAGCAATTCACGCCTCAGCAAAAAGGTACAGCCAAAATAGGGCGCGCGACCCATAAAAATCGAGCTGATCTGCGCCAGCCGGGTGGCCTTCGTCGCGCCTAGCAGCCGGTATTCGCCCATTTTTTGCCCTTGCGCGTCGATCAGGTCGAAGTTGCTGGCCACGAGGCTCACCGACGGGTCTTCGTTCAGTTTCGCCAGCATGCTCTGAACACGCCCCGGCAACCAGACATCATCCTGGTCGGACAGAAAGATGTAGTCACCCTTGGCGAGCGTCATGGCCTTTTCGAAATTCCGCACATGCCCAAGGTTGATTTCATTCCGGTGGATGCGGATCCGCGGATCGTTATAAGCAGCCAGTATCGAAATCGTTTCGTCACTCGACCGATCGTCGCAGATTACGATTTCATCAGCATCACCAATTTGACTGATAATAGAGTCCAATTGCTCGACAATATAATTGGCACCATTATATGTGGCGATACACACGCTAATCATATTTCCACCCATTTACATCAATTTCATAGCGACTCACAAGTCGTCCGCAAGCAGAAATTATTTACCCCTAATTAGAGGTCCGCGTTTTATTTCTCTCGATTGCCTCGACGAACCTTAACTCTCCGTCGTCGCGGGCGGCGTCCATCATTACCTTGTCCACCCAATAACTCTGATAGGGCACGTAAGAAATAAACGCCGGATCCATCAGAAATTTGAGCAACGCCGCCATTGAAATCATGGCTCCAGCCAGCACGAACAGCGCATTGCGCCGGTCCATAAAATACTTCGACAAGGTACAGGCCTGAATCACGACAGCAAATATCTGAACGCGATTCCAGAAAACCGGCAGCATCCACGCGACCACCTGGAAGAACAGCAGGTAGAACACACTCCATTTCACGAGGCGCGCTTTGTCGTCATCGTCCGAATCACGCATGATCCAGACGAAGAACGCCAGATTCAGCAGAATGTAGCCAATACTGCCGGCGCTCACCTGCTTGACCGTCGCTTCGTCCAGATAAAAAACGATCTTCTCCGAGAACGGCAATGAATCCATCATCCCTGAACTTGCCGCGGCCAGAATCACGTGCACGAACAGGAAGCCAATAACCAGCGTCAGGATCGCCAGGCGAAGCGTGAGCCGCCGGTTGAGCAGGAAGATGACCGGCAGAAAGGCCAGCGAGAAAAAGTGAAATCCCGCCGCCACGAAAATTAGCAAATAGCCAAGCCATTTGCGATGCTGCGCGATAAACATCAACGCTAGCAAAACAAAGGACATGGCGAGCGAATAGCGCGTGGTGGCCATCTGCGTCGCAAGATACACCCACGAATAATAGATCGCGGCCAACCCGCAGAAACTTGCGCCCCACGCTTTGGCGAACCGGTACAACACCAGCCCGTTGACGGCCGCCACAACCAGCAGGAACGTCTGAAAATCGGCCACTCTGCTGAACAACCAGACGGTCAAGACGTAAAGCGGCTCGAACGCCGGGAATTGAGGGCTGTCGCCGCCGCTGAACCCGTAAAGCTGAAGCGCAAGATAGTGATCCCGATAGGTCAACCAGTCATTGCCCGTTTCGAACCGCTGACCCGCGAACACGATAAAGATCGCGAGCGCCAGGTACTCGAACGGAACGACCAGTTCCCCTTTGATCGTGGAGACAAAAAACAGGCCCCAGAGAATGAAAAAGACGGCCAGATAGAGTGTCATGCTGGACGATCCTTCGGCATCTCACTGACCCCGCGCAATCCCGCCACGCCGCGCAATCGTGTGAAAGTCAAATAAACCGCGACGACGAGAAAGATCGCCATCGAGATATTGACCACGACTACAGCCGACAACGCCGAGGCATTACCTAGCACCGCAAGGAATCCAATGGCCAATAGCGCCAGCAGCAAAACATTCGACAAAAGAATAATTCTGCCGGCGCCGACGTAAATCAGTACGCAGTTCGCGACATTCTGCAAATACAGTAACCAGTAAAACAGCCAGAAAAGGTAGACCAACCCGGCGTAAGCCACATATCGCTTGCCGAGCGCGATACCCACCAGGATTTTCGCCACTTCGAAATCGTGAACCACGAAAATCCATAGCATGGCCGCCGCGATCGCTCCAAAACCAAGCGAACGGGTAAAGAAATGGAACACACCCGTTTCGCCGGCGCGCGCGCATTTGGCGAAATAGAGATTGTTGAAGGAAACAAACACCAGCGTTGCCGCCATCACGATCGTCAGCAGGTTCGAATAGGCAGCCAGATCGCCAGTGTCCGCCCGACCGAGAAAATAGCGCGGCACGTTGACGCTCAAACTGGCAAGACAGGCGCCGCCGCCCATCAGAAAATCCGTTCGGGTGGCGATCGCGTTGCGAATTCCAGCCGTCCATGAAAAACCGCATGACCAGATGGTGATCGCGATGTTAGCGAAGGCCAGCAGCATCACCGCCTGCATCAATTCGAGCTTGAGCAGATAAACGGCGAGCAGGCTCAACAGGAAAACCAGAAGGCGGCCGCCGCTACTGGCGAACAGCCCGCGATAATCCATCGTTCTGATTTTCTCGGAGAAATACGGCTCATACAGCAGATCGCCGAGCCGGTAGAGTCCGACCACGAGGATCAGATATTCCTTGTAGACGACCGACACCACCACCGCAATCAGCAGATAGAGCGGTGCCAGTTTCACGCGCAGCGCAGTGGCCTCGCCCCACGCCCTTCTGCCGGCCAGGATCGCTACGCCGTGCTGCATGGAAAACAGCAGGTAAAGCGGCGCCGCGTAGGCAAGCGCCGTCCCCAACCTCGCAGAGTCCTGAAACGTTCCCAGATGGGAATACATCAGGACCAGCAATACCGTTGGCACATTAATAAATACGTTCGAAGCCAGTACCGAGAGATATCGCATTATTTCCCCAACCAACCCTGCCAGCCCACCAATCGACGCAACGTGTTCAATCCAGTATGGGTGGCAACAACAGGGCCTGATTGCGCCGCAAGCGCGAACAAGGCCTATTTATCCCAGCACATCCGCCAGTGCCGGAGCAATGGCGTCTTTCTGGGAAAGGTTCGGCTGCACGCTGACCGGCCATTCGATACCAATGCTGGGATCGTCCCAGCGGATCGAGCGCTCGTGTTCCGGTGAATAGTAGTTGTCCGTCTTGTAGAGAAATTCAGCCTCATCCGACAGCACCAGGAATCCGTGCGCGAACCCGCGCGGAATCCACATCTGCCGCTTGTTTTCGGCGGACAGATGCGCACCGACCCATTGGCGGAATGTCGGCGAATCGGGGCGAATGTCCACGGCCACGTCGAACACCTCGCCTTTGACGGCGCGCACGAGCTTGCCCTGTTCCATCGGGTCGATCTGAAAATGCAGCCCGCGCAGCACACCCTTCGCGCTCAGCGAATGGTTGTCCTGAACAAACTCGACGCTCCGTCCGACGGCCGCATTGAATCGCTGCTGATGAAAGCTTTCGTAAAAAAATCCGCGCGCGTCGCCGAACACTTTCGGTTCGACGATCAGCACTTCGGGAATGGTTGTAGGGATGATATTCATGCCGTCCTCTCGTCTTTCAGCAGGCGCAACAGGTACTGCCCATAGCCGCTCTTGGCCAGCGGCTGCGCGAGTTTGTCGACTTGCGCGCTATCGATGAAACCCTGCCGCCACGCGATCTCTTCCGGACAAGCAATCTTGAGTCCTTGCCGGTGCTCGAGGGTCGCAATGAACTGCCCCGCTTCGAGCAGGCTGTCATGCGTGCCCGTGTCGAGCCATGCATAGCCGCGCTCCATGATCTGCACGCTGAGCTGGCCGCGCTCGAGATAAGCCTGATTCACCGCCGTGATCTCCAGTTCGCCGCGCGCGCTGGGCGTCACCGCCTTGGCGATATCGACCACCTGGTTGTCATAGAAATAAAGCCCGGTCACCGCGAAACCGCTCTTCGGCACCGCCGGTTTTTCTTCGATGCTGACGGCTTTGCCGCTCGCGTCGAAGGCGACCACGCCGTAGCGCTCCGGATCCTGCACGTGATAAGCAAAGACCGTGGCGCCGTCAGGCTGCGCATCGGCTTCGCCCAGCAGGCCTTGCAAGTCGTGACCGTAAAAGATGTTGTCGCCCAGCACCAACGCGCTCGGCGAATTACCCACGAACTGCTCGCCGATGATGAAGGCCTGCGCCAGTCCATCCGGCGAAGGCTGTACCGCGTACTGGAGGTTGATACCCCAGGCGCTGCCGTCACCGAGCATCTCCGCAAAACGCGGCGTGTCCTGCGGCGTGGAGATGACCAGGATGTCGCGAATCCCCGCCAGCAGGAGCGTGGACAGCGGATAGTAGATCATCGGCTTGTCGTACACGGGCAGCAGTTGCTTCGACACCGATCGGGTGATCGGATAAAGCCGCGTGCCGGAACCGCCGGCGAGGATTATGCCTTTGCGCATGGTGCGAATGATCAGGAGAGGATCTGGTCGAGCAGGAAATCAACGCCCTGCTGCCAGTCCGGAAGGTGGATGTCGAAATTCGCTCGCAGCTTACCGGTATCCAGACGCGAATTAGCCGGACGCGGTGCGGGCAGCGGGTAAGCGCTGGACGGGATCGCCTCGATGTGCGCCGGGTCCACTTTCAGCTCGACGCCGCGCGCCGCGGCGTTACGCAGTACTTCGGTCGCATAGCCGTGCCAACTGGTTTCGCCGCCTGCGGCCAGATGGTAGACGCCCGCCGCAAAGGCTTCGCGCCGGCCATGCAGCCAATGGCGCGCCACGATCTGCGCGGTGACGTCGGCGATCAGCGCGGCCGTGGTCGGCGCGCCGAACTGATCGGCGATGACGCGCAGGCTGTGGCGCTCGCGGCCCAGCTTCAGCATGGTCCTGGCGAAGTTGCCGCCATGCGCGCCGGCCACCCAGCAGGTGCGCAGGACCAGCGCCGTCGCACCCGACTCAGCGACGGCCTGCTCGCCGGCCAGCTTGCTTTTGCCGTACACAGATTGCGGATTCACTGCATCGGTTTCGACATACGGGCCGTCTTTGCTCCCGTCGAACACGTAATCGGTCGAGTAATGCACCAGCAGGCTACCGAGCGCCTTGGCCTGCGCAGCGAGTACGCCGGGCGCAATGCCGTTGATCGCCCAGGCGGTATCGGCGTCGGTCTCCGCCTTGTCGACCGCCGTGTAGGCGGCGGCATTGACGATCACGTCGGGACGCCATTGCTCGACTACGCGGCGCAATTCGTCGGGACGCGACAAATCGCAAGCCGTACGGTCGAGCGCGATCACGCGGCCCAACGGCGCGAGACTGCGGCGCAACTCGAAGCCGACCTGGCCATTGCTACCCGTCACGAGCAAGGTGGGAATGCGCGTTGCCTCAGGCTGCATAATGCTTCGCCAGCCAGTTCCGGTATTCACCGGTCATCACGTCCTGCACCCAGGGCTGGTTGTCCAGATACCATTGCACGGTTTTGCGCAGACCCGTTTCGAACGTTTCGGCCGGTTTCCAGCCGAGTTCGCGCTCGAGCTTGCGAGCGTCGATCGCATAGCGCCGGTCATGGCCGGGGCGATCCTTGACGAACGTGATCTGCTCCCGATACGAGCCGGCCTGCTTCGGGCTCAGTTCGTCGAGCAGGTCACACAGCGTATGCACCACGTCGAGATTGGTCTTTTCGTTCCAGCCGCCCACATTGTAGGTTTCGCCCGGCTTACCGCGTGCCAGCACTTCGCGAATCGCCGCGCAATGATCGCCGACGTATAGCCAATCGCGCACATTCAAGCCGTCGCCGTAGACAGGCAAAGCTTTGCCTCCCAACGCGCTAGCGATCACCATGGGGATCAGCTTTTCGGGAAAGTGGTACGGACCGTAGTTGTTCGAACAATTCGTGGTCAGTGTGGGCAGACCATACGTGTGATGGTAAGCGCGCACCAGATGATCCGCGCCGGCCTTGGTTGCCGAATACGGGCTGTTCGGCGCGTACGGCGTGGTTTCCGAGAATTGCGGGTCGGTCGGCGACAGCGAGCCGAACACTTCGTCGGTGGACACGTGCAGGAAGCGGAATGCAGCCTTGTCCGCATCGTTCAGCGTGTTCCAGTAAGAGCGGGCGGCTTCGAGCAACGTGAACGTGCCGACCACGTTGGTCTGCACGAAATCGGCCGGGCCGTGGATCGAGCGGTCCACATGGCTCTCGGCGGCGAAATGCAGCACCGCGCGCGGCTTGTGTTCGGCAAACAGCGCGTCCAGCGTGGCACGATCGCAGATATCGGCGCGCACGAAGACATGCAGGGGATTGTCCTGTTGCGATTTGAGCGTGCTCAGATTGCCGGCGTAGGTCAGCTTGTCGACGTTCAGCACTGCTTCGCCTGAGCCATCGAGCCAGTCGAGCACGAAATTGGCGCCGATAAAACCGGCGCCGCCCGTTACCAGGATCATGAATTTCCCTTCTAGATGTTGATGGCGGACCGGGTTCGCCTCACCGGTTCTGCACACCCTGCGTGGTGGTTTCGTTCTCGTCGACGTGGCGGCGGCCGCTGCTCATAAAGGGCAGACACTCATTCGCCGACTTTATGACGCCCCCAGATTATAAAGCTGTCCCGGGCAAAAACCAGAACCCTAACAACTTGAAACAGCTTGACAAATCGGTCGCATAGCAGCCGGCTCTCGCCGCCATGCCCGGCGAATGAGGAAACCCTGACTCGGTGTACGCAAGGGCGTTGTATCGCCAGCTGGAGCGCCCTTTCAGGCAGACAGGAAAAGCTGATGACCCAAATTGGGCGACCGCCCTGTCATGCCGACAGGCGACATGGCGCCACGAAAAGCATGGGATGAAATACCGAAAACGAAAGGCTGACGGTAGCGAGCAGAAAGCTGAAAGGGAATCGGAACGTATCCGTGGGAATTCAGCGGGCGGAAGACGCTGGATTCGACCGGCCAGCGTCGAGCGCACTCAATGCGCCACACCGCGACCGTGGGCCGCTCAGGCCGCCAGCATCCAGCGCAGCGTCTCCATGAACGGAATCGACTCGACCGCCGGCGCCAGCGAGCGCAGCTTCGCCGGAGACCCGGCCAGCATCTTGACGTCGGTTTGCCGCACAAAGGCGGGATTGATCTGAATCTCGAGCTCGTGACCGGTCAGTTCGCTCGCCGCGCCCAGGATCTCGCGCAACGTGTACGGCGTACCCGTGCAGACGTTGACCGTCTCGGACGACACGTCGGACGCGAGCAGCGCCTCATACGCCCCCGCCACATAGCGCACGTCGGAGAAATCACGCGCCACATCGATATTACCCAGTTCGATCTGCGGCTCACGCCGCGCGAAATGCTCGACGATCTTCGGCACGAGGAAGTTCGACGTCTGCCCGCGCCCCGTGTAGTTGAACGGCCGCGCGATCAGGATCGGCAGGCGGTCGAACCAGGTGCGCACCATGGTTTCCATCGCCGCCTTGCTGGCCGCATAGTGATTGACCGGCGTGACCGGGAAACTTTCGTCGATCGCGTCGCTGGTCACATTGCCGTAGACGTTCGCACTGCTCGCAATCAACAGCTTGCGCGGCGTGTGGCCGACCGCCGCGCAGGCCTCCAGCAGATTCAGCGTGCCGATCACGTTGACGCGGTAAAAGTCGAGCGGATCGTTATGCCCGACGAAGCTGATCGCCGCCAGATGGACGATATAGTCGGGCCGCGCGATCTCGATCACGCGCCGGCAGGCGTCCGGCGACGTGATGTCCAGACGCAGGCATGTAGGCGTTTCCTGCGCGTCGCGCGCACCGACCGTTTCGATCACGGTGTGGCCGCGACCCAGCAGTTTCTCGACCAGATAGCGGCCGGTAAAACCACTTGCACCGGTCACGAGGGTGCGGAGGGGTGGCTGCGGCTGAGACGGCGACATGCTTGCTGTATTCATGAGAGACGTCCTGTTGTATTGCAATATCACGGGCAGCTTGCGGCGCGCGCGGGCGGCGGCCAGCGCGCCTTGCGCCACCGGCCTCGCCGGCCGTGCGGTGCGATATTCGTGCATCAAACCGACTATTATGTCACGCTAGCATGTTGCACTGCTCAACGCGGCACGACTCGTGCGTCACCGCGTGGTTCGAACCGTACTCACTTCCTCGATGACACCCGCCACCACGCCTTCCTCCACCTCCCAGCCCCCTCTCGCACCGCTCGCGTTCGGCGATCTGCAAGGCTGCCGCAAGCCGTTCCAGCAACTGTTGGCCAAGGCCGCGCCGCCGGCCGGCACGCCGCTGTGGTTCGCCGGCGACCTGATCAACCGCGGCGCCGAATCGCTCGCCACGCTGCGCGACATCATCGCGCTCGGCGAACATGCGGTGCCGGTGCTGGGCAATCACGATCTGCATCTGCTGTCGGTATCGGCGGGGATTCGCAAGCTGAAGAAGGGCGACACGATCGCCGAGATTCTCGCCGCGCCGGACGCCGACGACCTGCTCGAATGGGTCCGCCACCGCCCGCTCGCGCACTTCGAGCACGGCATGCTGATGGTGCATGCGGGCGTCCTGCCGCAATGGGACGCGAACCTGACCATGGAACTCGCCGACGAGTTGCAGCGGGCGCTGCGCGCGCCGAACTGGAAAGAGACGCTGGCCGGGTTATACGGCAACGAGCCGAATCGCTGGACCCCGAATCTGAAGGGCATCGAGCGGCTGCGTCTAACGTGCAGCACGTTGACGCGCATCCGTTTCTGCAACGCCGAAGGCGTAATGGATTTCAGCAGCAGCGGCGCACTGAGCGCGGCGCCGCCGGGTTGCATGCCGTGGTTCGACGTGCCGTCGCGCAAGACCGCCAATGTCACCGTGGTGTTCGGCCATTGGGCCGCGCTCGGTTTAACCGTGCGCGACAACCTGGTTGGACTCGACTCGGGTTGCGTCTGGGGTGAAAAACTGTCGGCCGTGCGGCTGACGCAAAACCCCGCGGAACGCACCTTGACCCAGGTCGATTGCGAGAGTTGCCGCGTACCGGGCGGCGGTAACTAGGAGAGTTCTTCCGCCGCCACCGCGCCGACAGTCGCCGTGCCGCCCTGCATGGCCCGCAACGCCGACGCGATCACCCCTTCCGCCTGCGCGGCCAGCGTGCGTCGGTCCGCGCCCGGCGGAATCGCCGCGCCGACATAGACATGCGCGGTCAACGGGCCGCCGCTCAACAGCAGATTCAGCGAATCGGCCAGCGAGAGGTCATCGATATAAGCCGGCGAGGTGGATTGCCGGCCCTGCGCGTCCTCGTACATGATGCAAAGCGGCTGCACCGGCGCCGCCGCCGACACGGCCGCCTGAAACATATTCGCGTGGAACGGCAGCAGCGCGAGTCCGCTCGACGTCGTGCCTTCCGGAAACACGCACATCAGTTCGCCCGTGCTCAGACGCTCGGCCAACTCATGCATGATCCGCTTCGCATCGCTGCGCTTCTCACGCTGAATGAACACGGTGCCGAGTTGCTGCGCGAGCCAGCCGACCACCGGCCATTGCCGGATCTCCGCCTTCGAAACAAACGGCGTCGGCCGCCACGCATTGATCACGTAGATGTCGATCCACGAGATGTGATTAGCGACCACCAGCGCGCCGCGTTCGAGCCGCGCTGCGTCGTTATGCACGACGAGCTTCATGCCGCACAAACGCAGCATTTTCAGCGACCACTGGCGATTCAGCGCCTCGCGCGTAGCAGCGTCGGCTTTGGGGAAACGTGTCGCCACGGTCCACATGCCGTGCAGCAGATGCGCGACGAGACGGGCCTTGCGTAACGCGAGCTTCATGGTCGGAGCTTTCCGTAACTGGGCGATGCCGCGGATATTAGCGCTGTTCGAACGCGACGTGACCGGCCACGACCGTCGCGCGCACACGCGCCGGCAGTTCGTAGCCGAGGAACGGCGTGTTGTGCCCCTGGCTCTTCAACGCGCGCGGCTCGACGCGCCAGTGCGCGTGACGATCGAACACGCACAGGTCGGCCACGCCGCCCACGACGAGGCGGCCAGCTTCCTGCAAGTCCAGCACGTCGGCGGGCGCTGTCGTGATGCGGTTCAGCGCCTTGGCAAGCGGCACACCCGCTTCGTCGGCCCATTTCACCGTCAGCGACAGGAACAGCTCCAGGCCGGTTGCGCCCGGCGTGGCTTCGGCGAACGGCAGCAGCTTTTCGTCGTCGTCGACCGGCGTGTGATCGGAGCAGATCGCGTCGATGGTGCCGTCGACCAGACCCGCGCGGATCGCTTCGCGATCGCGTTGCTGACGCAGCGGCGGATCGAGGCGGAACTGCGCGTCGAAATAGCCGATGTCGAGATCGATCAGATGCACGTGATTGACGGTAACGTCGCACGAAACCGGCAGGCCTTCGGCCTTGGCCGCGCGCATCAGTTCGATGCCCGCCGCCGACGACACATGCGACAGATGCACCCGCGCGCCGGTCACGCGCACGAGTTCGAAGATCGTATGCAGCGCGATGGTTTCAGCCGACACCGGCACGCCCGACAAGCCCATTCGCGAAGCCAGCGCGCCGCTGGCGGCCACGCCGCCCTTGCCGAGGTATGCATCCACCGGACGCAGCCACACGGTGTAGCCGTAGGTCCTCGCGTATTGCAGCGCGCGCATCAGCACCTGCGTGTCGACCACCGGCACATCGGCCTGCGAAAAACCGATGCAGCCCGCTTCGGTCAACTCGACCATCTCGGTGATGACCTGGCCTTTGAGGCCGACCGTCAACGCGCCGAGCGGATACACATGCGCCTGGTTCAGATTGCGCGCGCGGAACTTGAGCATCTCGACGAGGCCCGGTTCGTCGAGCGTCGGATCGGTGTCCGGCGGACAGACGAGGCTCGTCACGCCGCCCGCGAGCGCGGCGGCCATTTCGGATTCGAGCGTCGCCTTGTGTTCGTAGCCCGGCTCGCGCAAACGCGCGGACAGGTCAACCAGACCCGGCGCGATGTGCAAGCCCTTCGCGTCGATCGTTTTCGCTGCGTGGAAATCGGCCGGTGCGTGACCGATCGCGACGACCTTGCCCGCTGCGATAAAAATGTCCTGCTGCTGTTCGGTGCCCGCTACCGGATCGATCAGCGTGCCGCCTTGAATATGAATCTTCATGCGCTGCCTTTATTAATCGTGATTACCCGCGACGATTCCCATCACCGCCATCCGCACCGCGATACCGAACGTCACCTGGTTCAGAATCACCGACTGCGGACCGTCGGCCACCTGCGAATCGATTTCCACGCCACGGTTCATCGGCCCCGGGTGCATCACAATCGCGTCCGGCGCGGCGAGCGCGAGGCGCTCCGGCGTCAGGCCCCAGCTCTTGAAGTACTCCTGCGCCGACGGCAGCAACGCGCCGCTCATCCGCTCGTTCTGCAGACGCAGCATGATGATCACGTCGACGTCTTTCAGGCCTTCGTCGAGGTTGTGGAACACTTGCACGCCCATCTGTTCGAGACCGCCCGGCAGCAGCGTGCGCGGACCGATCGCGCGCACTTCCGGCACGCCGAGCGTGGTCAGTGCGTGAATGTCCGAGCGCGCGACCCGCGAATGCAGAATGTCGCCGACAATCGCCACGCGCAGCTTCGTGAAGTCTTTCTTGTAGTGGCGGATCGTGTACATGTCGAGCAGACCCTGGGTCGGGTGTGCGTGACGGCCGTCGCCGGCATTGATCACGTGCACGTGCGGCGCGCAATGCTGGGCAATCAGGTACGGCGCGCCGCTCGATGCGTGACGCACCACGAACATGTCCGCATGCATCGCCGACAGGTTGTTGATCGTGTCGAGCAGCGACTCGCCCTTGCTGGTCGACGACGCGTTGATGTTCAGATTCAACACGTCCGCCGAGAGCCGCGTGGCGGCGATTTCGAAGGTGGTGCGCGTGCGGGTCGAGTTCTCGAAGAACAGGTTGAACACCGACTTGCCGCGCAACAGCGGCACCTTCTTCACTTCACGATCGGTGACGCTGACGAATTGGTCGGCGGTATCGAGAATGTGATTGACGATCGCCTTCGGCAAACCCTCGATCGACAACAGATGTTTGAGCTCGCCGTTTTTCGTGAGCTGCGGGTTGCCCTTCAGGAAGCCATAGCGAAAGCGCTCGGTGGCGCTGTCGGCGGAATCCTTGGAGGCCTGGGTGGCGGTGTTCATGGTGTACCTGCTTCAAATACGGGCTTCAACGTGAGCGATGTCGATGCGGACTGCGTGTGACGATGCCGGGCCGAGTTGCTGCGCGTACGCTGCGACCGCAGCGGCCACGGCTGCTGCGGCGGCCGGACTGGAAAATCTGTGTTGCGTGGGCCTGAACTAGATCGATGCGCCGCGCCCATTGCAATGCGTGCGATGCGCGTTGGCGCGATATCGCAGCGCCCCGTTCAATCGACGCGTGCTTCGGTGTGGAACGTGAAACGCGGGCTGCCTGCTTCAGCGTTCGCGCCGCCGCTGGCTTCGCGGGTCAGCACGAGCGTTGCATCCGCCGGCACCTCCACCACGCCGCCGATGAAACGCGCCGCGACCGGCAACTCGCGTCCGCCGCGATCGGCGAGCACCGCCAGTTCAACCGATGCCGGACGGCCGTAGTCGTACAGCTCGTTCAGCGCCGCGCGAATCGTGCGGCCGGTGTACAGCACGTCGTCGACCAGCACGATACGACGGCCATCGACGGAAAACGGCAGCGAGGTCGGGCTAGCCTGCGAATGCAGGCCTTTCTTCGCGTAGTCGTCGCGATGCAGCGCCACATTCACCACGCCGAAGCTCGGCAGGTTCAGATCGTGCGCGAGCCTTGCGGCGAGCCACGCGCCGCCGCTATGAATGCCCGCCAGCACCGCGCCTTCGGCACCGTCCTGATCTGCGCCAAGCTGGTCGCCGTACACCGCGCGAATCTGGTCGAGCAACGCGCGATAAAGCGCTTCGGCGTCAATGGAACTCATGATCGTCGGACAGTCCGTCTAGATATTGCTGGAGGATGATGCTGGCGGCTTCGGCGTCGAGCATGTCGGCGCGGCCGTTGCCGGCGCGGATTTCCGCCTTCGCCTCGACCGACGAATAGCGTTCGTCGATCCACGTGACGGGCAGATTGAAGCGGCCGTTCAGTTGATTGCCGAAGCGCTTCGCGAGTTGGGTCATTTCGTGCGGCGTGCCGTCCGGATGCATCGGCAAGCCGACCACCAGCGCGTCCGGTTTCCATTCGGCGATCAGCTTGCCGACCGCTTCGAAGCGATACTCGCGACTGCGGTTCTGCACGATCACGAGCGGCCGCGCGCTACGCGTCAGCGAATTGCCGACCGCCACGCCAATGCGTTTTTCACCGTAGTCGAACGCAAGCAGCGTCGCCTCACGTCCGGCCGCCAGGCTCATGCGTGACCCGCTTCGCCCGACAGCATCGACAGATTGATGCCGAGCAGCGCGAGCGCCGCTTCGAGACGCTCTTCGGCGGGCACGTCGAAAACGATTTTCGGGTCGGCCTCGACCGTCAGCCAGCCGTTCTTCGAGATCTCTTCTTCGAGCTGCCCCGCGGCCCAGCCGGCGTGGCCAAGCGTGAGCAGGAAACGTTCCGGACCCGTGCCGCGCGCGACCGCTTCGAGCACGTCTTTCGACGTGGTCATTTCGAGGCCGCCGGGCACCGACATGGACGACGTGTACGGATCGCCCTGTTTCGGATCGTGCAGCACGAAGCCGCGCTCGGTCTGCACCGGGCCGCCGAAATACACGGGCACATGGAGGAGAGGTTCGATCTCGAGTTTGAGATCGATGCGACTGAAGAGCGCTTGCAGGTCGATATCGGTCGGCCGGTTGATGACGAGGCCGAGCGCGCCGCGCTCACTGTGATCGCAAAGGTAGACCACCGTTCCTGAAAACGTCGGATCGGCCATGTTGGGCATGGCGATCAGGAACTGATTGGTCAGATTGATGCGATCGGTACTCTTGGACATAGTTCGGATTTTAGCAAAGACGATGCAGGATGGCGGGCTTTGAGCGTGGAACCGCGATGTGTGCCATGAAGCGTGCCGCGAGCCATCGACGGCGATTCAGGTTGCACTCTATCACGCACGCCCGCGTGTGCCATGGCGTAGGGTTCGCGGCATTTCGCACGAGCGTGTTTATGTGCTGGCGGGCCGCGTTTTTGCTATGGGCAAATCTTATTCGCCGCCCTGCTCGATCGCGCGCGTCAACGCGGCGAGACCGGCCAGCGCGGCGCCGCCGCCGGCCGGCGCGACACCCGCGGCCACCTTGTGCAGCGTCGCACGCAACGCTTCGGCGCTTTGCTCCAACGTGCTCGCCGCCGGCGCACCGACGATCACGTGCGCGCGCACCGCGGGCGTCGCGACTCCCGCATGCGCGCGACGCCGCCACGCGAGCCCCAACGCATCGGCCAGCAGCGCCACGTGCCCGAGGCCCAGCGCGCACGCCGCGGCGCCGAGCCGGTAAGCGGCGTCGCCGGCTTGCAGCGCTTCGCTCGGATCGGCTTTCTCGGGCTGGTCGGCCGCGCGGGCATGCTCGGTCAGCGCGGAGATCGACGCATCCGCCGTCTGCAGGAAATCTTCGTACGCGTGCGAGTTGACCGCCAGCACGCCCAGTTCGCGCGTCAGCATGCCGCGCGCCGCGTTGAGCGATTGCGCCTGCACGGCGCCCGCCTCCCACAGCATTTCGGATGCCTGGGTGCCCGCGACGTGCCAGTCGACAGTCAAGCCGTAGTCGTGCAGCACTTCGACCTGATCGGCGTCTTCGGCGGCGGCGCCGAACAAGGCATAGTCACGCCACAGTAACGCCAGCGTGGCCCGCACCAGCGAGCGCGGCGCGCGCTGTATACCGCGTGCATGATCGGCCAGTGCGAGATTGCAACGGGCGTAGAAACGCCGCGCATCAACGTCGCCGGTCGCCCGGCCGCCGACCCGCAACGCTTTCGCGCAAGCCTTGGCGAGCCGCCAGAAATCGTAGGGGTCAGGGCCGGCGAGTTCGGTGAGCACGGCGTCCAGTTCGTCGAGCGCCGCGTTGGTGAGCGCCCGCGCGGCCGCACTGCCCGTGTCGGGCTGCGCGCGCAGCACCGGCAGCAGCGCGCGTTCATAACGCGCCCGCAAATGGGCCAACTGATCAGCGGACTGCGCGTGCATCGACACCGGCGGCACCGGACGCGCGGTCAGCGCGAGATCTTCGAATACGACGGTGGAACCGGGCGTGTGCTCGGACAAATGCGCACAGACCGCGCGATAGTGATTGAAGAGCGCCGGCGAGCAGGACAGCTCGCGCAGATTGTGGCGTTCGAGCGCCGCGCGAAAATCAC
Organism: Burkholderia sp. 9120; assembly: GCF_000745015.1. Lineage (NCBI taxonomy): Bacteria > Pseudomonadati > Pseudomonadota > Betaproteobacteria > Burkholderiales > Burkholderiaceae > Burkholderia > Burkholderia sp. 9120. The sequence goes on from NZ_JQNA01000002.1 coordinate 1,624,630, forward strand.
GCAAGGCCGCGCCGAACACCGCACGCGCAGTGTCGGCGCCGGACGGATCGTCTTCCGAGAGCGGCGACAGCCGCACCAGCGCGTCAGCGAAACGCTGCGCGCTCAGCCAGCCGGCCGCGCGCAATGCGTGCGACGCGCGCAGCAGCGCCGAGGTGCTCTCGGTATGTTGTTCGAATGCCAGCAGCGCTTCGGCCAGCGCAAGCTCAGCGGGACGGACCGCGCCACCGCGTGGATTCGGCAAGGCGTCGAAGGAAACGGGTGCGGCGGGTCGTGAAGTCATGAGCGGGCGACAGGAAGCTGACGGGCCGCCGCTTCGCGCCGCACGCTGACTGCTCGGCTAGCGCGCGAACCGGTGACAGGACAATGACAGATTACCGCTGCGGCAGGACACCCACGGCGCGCTCGATGACAATGCGCGCCGCCGGATCGCAACCTCAGATCTGGACCATCTCGAAGTCTTCCTTGCGCGCGCCGCATTCCGGGCAAGTCCAGTTAATGGGAACGTCCGCCCAGCGGGTGCCCGGCGCAATGCCTTCGTCCGGCAAGCCGGCTTCTTCGTCGTAAATCCAGCCGCAAATCAGGCACATCCAGCTTTGATATTCCATTCTTGTGTCGCGCAGTAGAGTCCGTGGAAACGGGAGCCATGATGGTACCGTGTTGCCGCCCCAATGCCTAGCAATCAGAAACGCGCAAGCGTAGCGCGCGGCAGCCTTTGCTTATGCCGTTTGCGTCGGGTCACGAACGCTGTAGCGGCGGCTTGCCGCACCGGTGCTGGCGCTCACACGCGACCATGCGCGCAGGCGTGCGAAAAAACGCCCTCGCGACGGTTTAGGCCGCATAATTGAGCCGATAGCGCACGGTCCGCGCCCAAATTTAGCTCCTTTTTGCAAATTTTCATGCCCAGCGACACACCTCCGATCGTCCTCACCTTCGGCCTCTCCGATCCCACCGGCGGCTCCGGCCTGCAGGCCGACCTGATGACCCTTGCCAGCATGGGCTGTCATGGCGTCTCCGTGCTCACGGGCTACACCGTGCGCGACTCGGCCAGTTGCGACGAAGTCACCGGACTCGACCCTGAAGTCGTCGCGACTCAAGCGCGGATGCTGCTGGAAGACATGCCGATTGCGGCGTTCAAGGTCGGCGCCTGCACGCGCGCGGAAGTGGTGAGCGCGATTGCCGAAGTCGTCGCCGATTACGACGACATTCCGCTGATTCTCGCCCCCGACTTCACGCTCGACGACGAGCACGTGCTCGCCGCCGACGAACTGCGCGAAGCGATCGCCGACCTGCTCGCGCCGCAAACCACGCTGCTGGTTGCGGACGCAACCACGCTGCTCGCACTGGCCCAGCCCGACGGCGACGCCGAATCGCCAACGTTGGACGCGGCGATCTCGCATCTGCTGTCGCAAGGCTGCGAATACATTCTGTCGACGGAAACCGGCACGCACCGGCACGTGAATACGCTGTTCAGCGAAGACGGCCAGTTGCGCCAGGACACGTGGGACCGAGGCAGCCATCGGATCATGGGGTTGACGGACACGCTGGGCGCGGCGATCGCCGCGTTGCTGGCCAACGGGCAAGACCCCGCCGAGGCGGTGCGCGAGGCGCAGGAGTATCTATATCAGGCGGTGCGCAATGCGTTCCGGCCGGGCATGGGCGCGTATCTGCCGGATCGTTTCTTCTGGGCCCGCAGCAGCGACGATGAAACGCCGCCGACTGCCGGCAAAGGTGCAACGCCGGGCGAAGCACGGCATTAAACGCTGGCGCCGGCGCTGACGTTTATCGCTGTCGAGATGCGTTAGCCACGGTAGCGCGCTGCGCGCTGTGTCATCACTAGAAGAAGCCCGCATTCGTGCGGGCTTTTCTTTTTCCGCGCTTATCGCATTGACATTCAACACCCTCGCCCCAAAAGCAAAAACCCGCATTTCTGCGGGTTTTTGCTTTTGGGAAGCACGCCTCGCAGCGCGCCTCCGCATGTGTTCCAACCGAGCCTCTGACGAGGCCCAATCGAAATTACATGTCCATGCCCATACCGCCCATGCCGCCGGGCATACCGCCGCCCATCGGAGCATCTTCCTTCGGCAGTTCGCAAACAGCTGCGTCGGTCGTCAGCAGGAGACCTGCCACCGATGCTGCGTTTTGCAGAGCCGTGCGCGTGACCTTCGTCGGGTCCACGACACCTGCGTCAACCAGGTCGACGTACTCGCCGGTTGCTGCGTTGTAGCCGTAGTTGCCCGTGCCAGCTGCAACAGCTGCCACCACGACGCTGGCTTCTTCGCCACCGTTCGTGACGATCTGACGCAGCGGTTCTTCCATTGCGCGCAGAACGATCTTGATACCTGCGTCCTGATCGGCGTTCAAGCCCTTCAGGCCGGCGATAGCCGTGCGAGCGCGGATCAGCGCCACACCGCCACCAGCAACGATGCCTTCTTCCACAGCTGCGCGCGTTGCGTGCAGTGCGTCTTCGACACGTGCCTTCTTTTCCTTCATTTCGACTTCGGTCGCAGCGCCGACCTTGATCACTGCAACACCGCCTGCCAGCTTGGCAACGCGCTCTTGCAGCTTTTCACGGTCGTAGTCCGACGTAGCTTCTTCGATTTGCGTGCGAACCTGCTTCACACGTGCTTCGATGTTTGCACCTTCGCCAGCGCCGTCGATGATCGTGGTGTTTTCCTTACCCACTTCGATGCGCTTCGCTTGACCCAGTTCAGCCAGCGTTGCCTTTTCGAGCGTCAGACCGGTTTCTTCAGCGATAACTTGACCGCCGGTCAGGATCGCGATGTCTTCCAGCATGGCCTTACGACGATCGCCGAAGCCCGGAGCCTTCACAGCAACCGTCTTCAGGATGCCGCGGATGTTGTTAACCACCAGCGTTGCCAGTGCTTCGCCTTCGACGTCTTCTGCGATGATCAGCAGCGGACGGCCAGCCTTGGCGACTTGTTCCAGTACCGGCAGCAGGTCACGAATGTTCGAGACCTTCTTGTCGTGCAGCAGCACGAACGGGTTTTCCAGAACGGCGACCTGCTTGTCCGGGTTGTTGATGAAGTACGGCGACAGATAGCCGCGGTCGAATTGCATACCTTCGACAACGTCCAGCTCGTCTTGCAGCGACTTGCCGTCTTCAACCGTGATCACGCCTTCCTTGCCGACCTTGTCCATGGCTTCAGCGATACGATCGCCGATCGACGAGTCGCTGTTAGCCGAAATCGAACCGACTTGCGCGATTTCCTTGTTGGTCGTGCACGGCTTGCTGATCTTGCGCAGTTCTTCGATTGCAGCCGTGACAGCCTTGTCGATACCGCGCTTCAGGTCCATCGGGTTCATGCCCGATGCAACGTACTTCATGCCTTCGCGGACGATCGACTGAGCCAGAACCGTTGCGGTCGTGGTGCCGTCACCTGCGTTGTCGCTGGTCTTGGAAGCGACTTCCTTGACCATTTGCGCGCCCATGTTCTGGAGCTTGTCTTTCAGTTCGATCTCTTTCGCGACCGAGACACCATCTTTCGTGACCGTCGGGCCGCCGAAGCTGCGTTCCAGGACCACATTGCGGCCCTTCGGACCCAGCGTGACCTTCACAGCGTTCGCGAGGATGTTCACGCCTTCAACCATCTTGGCACGGGCGGAATCACCGAATACGACGTCTTTAGCTGCCATCTTCTAACTCCTTGAATTCTTTGGGATATGACTTATGACCGGGAAAAGTAGCGACCAGCGCTTACTTCTGCACCACGGCCATGATGTCTTCTTCGCGCATCACGAGCAGTTCGTTGCCGTCGACCTTGACGGTCTGGCCTGCGTACTTGCCGAACAGGACGCGGTCGCCAACCTTCACGTCGAGCGCGATTTGTGCGCCCTTGTCGTCACGCTTGCCCGGGCCGACTGCCAGAATTTCGCCTTGATCCGGCTTTTCTGCTGCGGCTTCGGGGATCACGATGCCCGACGCAGTCTTGGTTTCTTGATCCAGACGTTTGACGATCACGCGATCATGCAAAGGACGAAGGTTCATACATACTCCTCTCTTGATTGAGACTGAAGAACGCTGAGAAAACCCGGCTGGCGGAGCCAACCGGCGATGTTGTTAGCACTCTCGTGCAGCGAGTGCTAATTATATGGACGGGTGGTGACAAATTCAAGAAGGGATGGGATGTCGAGCTTCACTTAAGTTTGAACCTTGCTCACTCAAGTTCGGACCCGTGACGGGTGTCCGGGGCCGTGATGGCAAAAATTCACCATGACAAACAGTGACTTACCCTCTGAACGGCTGCGCCGTGGAGCCGCGCACGCCAGCAGGACCCGGGGGGCATGCCCGGCAATAAAGCCCCTGTAAATCAGGAGATCGGCGTTCGACTAAGGGTAAACCTCGAAATAGATCACGCTTCCTGCCCACGCTCGGGGCGAAGAAATCTTCGGCGCCGCGTCCGCGCCGCCTCAGCCACCTTCGATCCAGCGCGTGCCCGACGCCTTGAGATGGCTGCGAATCGCCGACTGCGCGGCTAACGGATCACGGTCTTCCAGCGCGCGATAAATCGCCTCGTGCTCCACCAGCGCCGCCGCCCAGGTCTGGCTCGTCTCCGCGTGGCCGCTAAGGCGCGCTGAAATCGGGCTATGCCTCTCGTCGAACAGTTCGGCCACCATCCGAACCAGCACCGAGTTGCCACTCATCTCGGCAATGCACACATGGAACGCGCGATCATGGTCGAGCGGCGAGCGCCCCTCGTCGACGTTCGCGCGCATCGCGTCCAGGGTCTCGCGCAAACGGGCCAGCCTGTCAGGCGTAATCAGCGCCGCGGCCAACACAATGACCGCCCCCTCCAGCACCGCGCGGGCTTGCATGAGCTCAGACGGGCTCTCGCCCAATCCTGCGATTGCGCTGACGGGGCGATCCGCCGCGCGGCAAACGTAGACGCCCGAGCCTTGGCGAATTTCAACCGAGCCGAAAATCTCGAGCGCGATCAATGCCTCTCGCAACGACGGCCGCGACACCCCCAGTTGCTGCGCAAGATCGCGCTCGGGGGGCAAACGCGAGCCCGGCGCGAATCCGCCTGACTGAATCAGCGAGCGGATCTGATCCGCGATGTGCTGGTACAAGCGCTTGGTCTCGACCTGCCTGAGTTGCGTGTTCGTCAATTTCCTCTCCAAACGCGTTGGCCGCGCAAGTCACATATGCCGTTAATTGGTCGGGCCAATTTAATTCCTAAACCTTGAAGAAATTATAAACCAAGCCGTCGCCTCGCAGGCATCTAGCGCTATACAGGCATAAATGACGTCCATTTTTTAAAATATTTCGACCAACCAAGCCCATTCAAAGATCTCCAAATCCGATCGACACCGAATAAGTGGCTTGACCAATTTGCGATCCCTACCTATGATCGATTGCATGCTGACCGGCTGCGTTTGCGGTCGGTCTCAGCGCAGATCCGCCAGGAACCTAAAGTCGTCCCCGCCCCGCGGAGTGACGAACAGGAGACAGACTTGCTGGAATTTCCAAGCCAGCCCGTTCAGCGCCGCACCCTGTCGGCGCGGGCGGACTCGGGTCATGCCACTCGTTTCGAGCCCGGACCGGGCGAGCACCGCGCGTCCGCCGCCGCGACACCGTCCACCCCAGCGAGTGAATCGCTCGCGAACCTGACACCCGGCGCCGCGAACGCTCCCGACAAGGCCGAATTGCTCCGGCTGACTCACGTCACCAAGCGGTTCCCCGGCGTGCTCGCGCTCGACGCCGTCAGTTTCGATCTGCGGCGTGGCGAGGTCCACGCGGTCTGCGGCGAGAACGGCGCGGGCAAGTCGACGCTGATGAAAATCATCAGCGGCCAGTACCCGCCCGACGAGGGCATCCTCCTCTACAAAGGCAGCGAGCGGCACTTCACGTCGTCGCTCGAGGCACAGGCCGCAGGCATCGCCATCATTCACCAGGAGCTGAACCTGGTGCCGCACCTCTCGGTGGCCGAGAACATCTTTCTGGCACGCGAGCCGCGCCGCGGGATCTTCGTCGATCGCGTGCGTCTGCGCGCCGACGCTCAACGTTGCCTCGACCGGCTTGGCGTCGATATCGCGCCGGGGAGGCTGGTACGCACGCTATCCGTCGCGCAACGGCAGATGGTGGAAATCGCCAAGGCGCTCTCGCTCGACGCCGAAGTGCTGATCATGGACGAGCCGACTTCGTCGCTCACGGAATCGGAAACAAGCCAGCTCTTCCGAATCATTCACGAACTGAAGCGCGTTGGCGTGGGCATCATCTATATCTCGCACCGGCTCGATGAAATGACCGGCATCGTGGATCGGGTCACCGTGATGCGCGACGGACGCTACGTCTCGACCGACGTGTTTCAGGACACCACGATCCATCAGATCGTCGCGCGCATGGTCGGCCGTTCGCTCGAAGACAAGTTTCCGCCGCGCACGTCGACGCCGGCCGACAACGTACTGCTCAGCGTCGACCGACTGACGCGCACGAACGTGTTCGGCCCCGTCAGTTTCGCTCTGCGGCGCGGCGAGATTCTTGGCTTCGCGGGTTTGATGGGCGCCGGCCGAACCGAAGTCGCCCGCGCGATCTTCGGCGCCGATCCGCTCGATGGCGGCACGGTACATCTCGGCGACGAGACCCTCGCGATCCGCTCGCCGATCGACGCGATCCGTCACGGCATTGCGTATCTGTCCGAGGACCGCAAGGCCAATGGTCTGTCGATCAATATGCCGGTCTCCAGCAACATCACGCTCGCGCACATGGACGCGGTATCGAACCGCTTCGGCTTTATCCGCTTCGCGGAAGAAGCCGCGGTGGCGCAGCGCTATATCGACCAACTGGGCATCCGCACCCCGGGCGTCAGACAGATCGCCCGCAACCTCTCAGGCGGCAACCAGCAGAAGGTCGTCATCAGCAAGTGGCTGTTCCGCGAGTCGCGCGTGCTGTTCTTCGACGAACCCACGCGCGGTATCGACGTCGGCGCCAAATACGCGATCTACGAATTACTCGACGGGCTCGCCGCACAGGGTATCGGTGTGGTGATGATCAGCTCGGAATTACCCGAAATACTTGGCATGACCGATCGGGTCGCCGTCTTCCACGAGGGCGAACTCGTGACCGTTCTCAACACCCGTCAGACGAGTCAGGAAGAAATCATGCACTACGCCTCGGGTCGCATGGTCGACCCGCACACGTCGGGTTCATCGGGAGACGCGCAATGAGCACGGTCACGCGCCCCTCGCCGTCCCTCGCCAATGAACGGCGCAAAGATCTGATCCAGAAGTTCGCCGCGTTCGGCAGCCTGATCGTCATGATCGTGGTCTTTTCCTCTACCAGCGAAGCATTCCATACGGTCGACAACGCCATGACCGTCGCGCTGCAGGTGACCTCGATCGCCTATCTCGGCGTTGCCGCGACCTGCGTGATCATCACCGGCGGGATCGATCTTTCGGTCGGCTCGGTACTCGCGCTTTCCGGCGTGGTCGCGGCCCTCGCGGTCAAGGCGGGCCTGCCTGTCACGCTCAGCATGCTGGTCGGCATCGTTGTCGGTGCGCTGTGCGGCGTGGTCAACGGCTTGTGTGTGACGCGCATGCGCCTGCCGCCATTCATCGCCACGCTCGGCATGATGCTGGTGGCGCGCGGCCTCGCCCTGCAAATCACGGGCGCGCGCCCCGTGTCGGGACTCGGTGAAGCATTCGGCGTGCTCGGCAACGGCTCACTTTTCCGGATCGAAACGATCGGTGCGGACGGGTTCCCGGATGTGACGTTTCCCGGCATCCCCTATCCGGTTCTGCTGATGGTCGTGATCGCCGTCGCGGTGTCGATCATGCTGAGCCGCACGACGCTCGGCCGTCATATCTATGCCGTCGGTTCGAACGCGGAGGCCGCGCGGCTGTCCGGCGTCAACGTCGCGCGCGTGACCCTGTTCACATATGTGCTGTCCGGTGCGCTCGCGGGTGTCACGGGCTGCGTGCTGATGTCGCGTCTGCTGACCGCGCAGCCGAACGAAGGCGTGATGTACGAGCTCGATGCAATCGCGAGCGCCGTGATCGGCGGCACCTCGCTGATGGGGGGTGTCGGCACGATCTCCGGCACGGCCATCGGCGCCTTCGTGATCGGCATTCTGCGCAACGGTCTGAACATGAATGGGGTGTCCAGCTTCATTCAGCAAATCATCATCGGCCTGGTCATTCTGGGCACTGTCTGGATCGACCAGCTTCGCAATCGCCGGTGACCTCCATCGGCGCGCCGGCCGACAGGTTCCGCCGCGCCGAGACGTCCATGTACGACAACAACTCTCCCCAGGAGTAGAGACATGCGCACATTTCAACTGAGCCTGCTGGCCGCCACGCTGGCGCTGGCAACCGGACTTGCCCACGCCGCCGGCGGCGAAATCGCGGTCATCGTCAAGACCTCGAGTTCCAACTACTGGCAAAACGTCCAGAAAGGCGCCGCCGCGGCGATAGGCGACGCAAAAGGCTACACGATGACATTCCAGGGTCCCGCGACCGAGACGGCGATTGCCGACGAAGTCAACATGGTCGAGAACGCCGTGAATCGCAAGGTCGCCGGCATCGTGCTGGCACCGTCCGATCCCGATGCCCTGGTGCCTGCCGTCAAGAAAGCCTGGGAGGCACACATACCGGTCGTGATCATCGACTCGGCATTGGCCGACTCCGGCAAGCAGTATTACCAGTCGTTCCTGTCGACCGATAACAAGAAAGCCGGCGAGCTATGCGCGAAGGCATTGATCGACCGGATCGGCCAGACCGGCAAGATTGCGATCATGTCGTACGTTGCGGGCGCGGGCTCGGAGATCGGCCGGGTCGGCGGCTTCCGCGACTACCTGAAGGCGCATTCCCAACTTCAGGTGGTTGGACCGTTCTACTCGAACTCGCAGATGGCGACCGCGCTGAACCAGACCACCGACACGCTCACCGCCAATCCGGATCTCAAAGGCATTTTCGGCGCGAATGAACCGACTGCGGTCGGCATGGGCCGCGCGCTCGAGCAGTCGGGCAAGGCCGGCAAAGTGATCGCGATCGGCTTCGACGGCAATCAGGACCTGCAAGGCTTCGTCAAGGACGGCACGCTCGCCGCCACCGCCGTACAGGGCTCGTATCAGATGGGCGATCTCGGCGTGAAAACGGTGATCAGCCTGATCGAGAAAAAGCCTGTGCCGAAGGACCGCGACACGGGCGTCGTGATCGTGACGAAAGACAACATCGACCAGCCGGTTGCAAAGAACGTGCTGTATTGACGTGCCTGAACGGCCAGACAAGGATTGCTATGCTTACGGTGATATGCGAGACGCCCGGCACACTACGCGCCGAACAACGAACGAAGCCCGAGCCGCTCGACAACGAGGTGCTGGTGCGCGTAAAACGCGTCGGCGTGTGCGGAACCGACCTGCATATTTTTACCGGCAATCAGCCGTATCTGGCTTATCCGCGCGTGATGGGCCACGAGTTGTCCGGTCTCGTCGAACAGGCGCCGGTGGGTAGCGGACTGGTGGCCGGCGATCCGGTCTACGTGATGCCCTACCTGTCGTGCGGGCAATGCATTGCATGCCGACGCGGCAAAACCAATTGCTGCATGAACATTCAGGTGCTCGGCGTGCATCGCGACGGCGCGTTCACCGAATACCTGAGCGTACCCGCGCAGTTCGTTCACAAGGCCGAAGGCATCACGCTCGATCAGGCGGCCATGGTCGAATTCCTCGCGATCGGCGCGCACGCGGTCCGGCGCGCCGACGTGAAAGAAGGCGAGCGCGTGCTCGTGGTGGGGGCGGGCCCGATCGGCATGGCGGTGCTCACGTTTTCGACGCTTCGCGGCGCAACGGTGACGGCACTCGACACGCGCGCCGATCGCCTCGACTTCTGCGTGCAGCAACTCGGCGCCGCCGCCGCGGTGCAGATCGGGCAGGACGACAAGCCGCAACTTTCCGCGCTCACGGACGGTGATTTCTTCGACGTCGTGTTCGATGCAACAGGCAACCCCAAGGCGATGGAACGCGGCTTCGAATTCATCGCGCACGGGGGGCGATATGTGCTGGTGTCGATCGTAGCCGACACCATCACCTTCTCCGATCCCGAGTTTCACAAACGCGAGGCCACCCTGCTCGGCAGCCGCAACGCCACCACCGAGGATTTCGACACGGTGGTCAAGGCCATGCGAGCCGGTTTGATTCCAGACCGCGCGCTCAATACCCACCGGCTCGCGCTCGCCGATGTGCCCGCCAGGTTCGCTACGCTGCTCGACCCGGCGGGCGGCGTCGTGAAAGCCATCGTGGAATGCTAGGCATGGGTGATGTCGATGCAGACTCCGGCGTGCTGTCCGAGCCGTTGACCCAGCCGATCCTGCAATTCGGCACGAGCCGATTCCTGCAGGCGCATGTCGACCTGTTTATCTCGCAGGCGCTCGAGTCGGGCGATGCGCTCGGCGGCATCGTGGTCGTACAAACCACCGAGAACGCGGAGAGCACAGCGCGGGTCGCCGCGCTTGCAAGCGGGCGGCCTTACCCCGTCCGAATCCGCGGATTACTTGGCGGCAAGGTGGTCGACGAAACGCTCGCCGGCCGTGCGATCCTTCAGGCCGTCCATGCGCGAACAGACTGGGCGCGAATCCGCGAGGCCGTCCGCGGTCCCGTGCAGATCATCGTGTCGAACACGGGAGACCGCGGCTACCAACTCGATAAGCGCGACGATGCCTACGACCTAACCGCCGCAACGCACGTGCCGCACAGTTTTCCGGCCAAACTGGCGGCCCTGTTGTACGCGCGTTGGCAAAGCCAGCCCAACGCACCGCTCTCGCTTTTTCCCTGCGAACTGCTCGAAAAAAATGGCGAAATGCTGAGGGCGATCGTGGTAGGACTTGCATCGCAACGACACGTGCCTCGTGAATTCATTCGCTATCTGACCGGGCATTGCGTGTGGGCCAATTCGCTAGTCGACCGGATCGTGTCCGAGTCGATCAGTCCCGTGGGCGCCGTTGCGGAGCCTTACGCGCTGTGGGCCATCGAGAGGCAACCACGCTTGCAGGTGCCCTGCGCCCATGCGTCGATCGTGCTGACCGACGACCTGAAGCATGTCGAGCAGCTCAAACTATTTTTGCTGAACCTCGGACACACGTTCCTCGCCGAACGCTGGCTGCTCGATGCCCGACCGCAAGACGAGACGGTCTACCACGCCATGCAGGATCCCGCGCTACGCAACCAACTCGAGGCGGTCTGGATGGACGAGGTGATACCGGTGTTCGAGGCGCAGGGAAAGCGGGAGGATGCGCTTGCGTATCTGGACGAGGTGCGCGAGCGCTTCATGAATCCGTTTCTCCATCACAGGATTGCCGATATCGCGCAGAACCATGTCCAGAAAAAACAACGGCGAATCGTGCCCCTGCTGGAACTGGCTACATCGCTCGCGGCTGGCAGGGGGACCTGGATTCCGCAGGCGCGGTTAAGGTTGGCGACGAAAACGGGCTCAGCACAGGGCTAGTCGAGACGGTTTTGCCGATGCCGTTGACGAGCAGCATGAACATGACGTCCGGATCCTGCTGCGGCACTACCGTTGCGTCGATCGGTTTCAACGCAGCCCCGTCGACTTGAAGCCTCAAAGAAACGGCTCGAGCGCGTTCGCCGCCACGAAGATGGCTAGCGTCTGATTGATGTGGGAGCGAATCTCTCCACGCAAGGCTTCCAGATCCTGTCCTAGCATGGCCCGCATCATGAGCGGCGCCACGATGGCATCCAGCATCTGAGTTGCCAGAATCCGCGCATTGCGCTTGACCGCCGCCCGGGTTCGCGCGTCGCGGGGCTGCCCCGAATGCTCCGTAATCACCGCCGTGACCGCTTCGATCGAGCGCAAGCGGCCTCGTTCGTGCGCCAACTGAGCGAGCAATGGGAATCTCGGCGCATCCGCCACGACCATTCTGATCAGTCCGATCACCTCGTCACTCAACAGACGCGTCACCAGCGCCCGGGTGGCATAGGTCAGCCGTTCCAGCAACGAATCGAATTGCGGTGACTCCTGGATGATCCGCATGCTGCGTTCCACGCTTCGTCTCACCACGTCGGCGAAAAGCGCTTCCTTCCCCGCGTAGCGGCTATAAACCGTGGCCTTGCTGGCGGACGCCTTCTCGGCAATCCGCTCCAACGATGCCCCGGCAAAACCATACTCGAGAAACATCGACGTCGCGGCATCGAGAATCCGCTCTTCGACCTCGCCCGCCATCGACGCGGACGGGCGCCCTTTTCGTAGAGATGGGCGCGTGCTGGATGGGCACGCTACCTGGCCGCTATCGCTATCGTTGGAACTGCGTTTCATCGTGCTGCCTGTGGGGAAAATTATTTTCAGATTATCACAATATTTTAAATAGAACGGTACGGTACCGTTCTATTGTAGTATCCGGCTTATCCGCCCAATTTCTGGAGAAACCGATGGCCGGCAGTGAGAGTGACAAAGAAACGCCGTCCGGGGTGCAAGATCCCGAACGCGCGGAGGCTAACGAGGTGCCAGCCAGCCCAGGGCGCAAGCGCCTGAACCTGCTGATCGGCGCAACGGTACTGACCGTGGTCGTCGTTGCAGGCCTGTCGTACTGGCTGCACAGCAGGCATTATGAAAGCACGGACGACGCATTTATCGACAGCAACCAGAGCCAGATTGCGTCCCAGATCAGCGGGCGCGTAATCGAATTGCTGGTCGCCGATAACCAGCACGTCGACAAGGGTCAGCCCATCCTGCGAATCGACCCGCGAGACTATCAGGTCAAACTCGAACAGTCGGAAGCCCAGGAAGCGAACGCCGTTGCGCAGGTCGCGCAGGCCCGCGCCGATCTCACCGTACAGGTCGCCAATCTCGCGCAGCAGGAAGCGCAGGTGCGCGTGTCCGAGGCCGACCTCGTGCAGGCGAAGCAGGACCTGGCGCGCTACCTCGGCTCGGATCCCGCAGCCATCACGCGCCAGCAACTCGACCAGAGCCAGGCGAGCGCCAAGAGTTCGCAAGCCAAGCTCGACAGTGCCAGGCAGGCCGTCACTGCGGCTCAGGCGCAAATCGTTTCGCAACAGACCAAAATCGATGCGGCACAAGCGTCCGTGCGCCAGATCCACGCCGATGTCGACAACGCCAGATTGCAGTTGAGCTATACGGACGTGGTTGCCCCACAGGCGGGCAAGATCACGAAAAGAACCGTGAATCTGGGCAACTATGTAACGCCCGGCCAGGCGCTGGTCGCGGTGGTCCCTAACGACATGTGGGTGACAGCCAATTTCAAGGAAACGCAACTTATCCATATGAAGGTTGGGCAGCCGGTCGACGTCACCGTCGACGCCTACCCGGATACGGTGCTGCACGCGCACGTCGAGAGCCTGCAGCGCGGCACCGGCTCGGTGTTCAGCAGCCTGCCCGCTGAAAATGCCACGGGCAATTACGTCAAAGTCGTTCAGCGCCTGCCCGTGAAAATCGTCTTCGACGGCGACGACTGGCGCAAGCTACCGCTAGCGCCGGGGTTGTCGGTCGACCCACGCGTCACGGTGCAATGACCATGGCCGCCACGCACGCGTCGCTTCCCAGGTCGGCGGCCGGGTCCTACAACCCGTGGCTGATTGCCGTGATCGTCTCCATTGCCACGTTCATGGAAGTGCTCGACACGACCATTGCGAACGTCGCGCTCAGACACATCGCGGGTGGCCTGGGCGCGAGCCAGGACCAGAGCACCTACATCACGACGAGCTATCTGGTGAGCAATGCGATTATTTTGCCGATCAGCGGATGGCTGGCGAATGTGGTGGGACGCAAGCGCTTCTACATGATCTGCGTGTTCATTTTCACGGTCAGCTCGGTGGCGTGCGGGTTTGCGACCTCCTTGCCCATGATGATCGCCTTCCGGGTCTTTCAGGGGCTCGGCGGCGGCGGACTGGCGCCAGTTGAACAGAGTATTTTCGCCGACACGTTCACGGAAGAAAAACGCCCAATGGCTTTCGCGCTATACGGCCTCACCGTCGTCACCGCGCCGGCCATCGGCCCGATGCTCGGCGGCTGGATCACCGAAAACTATTCGTGGCACTGGGTGTTCCTGATCAACTTTCCGGTCGGCATCGTATCCCTCGTGCTCGCCGGCATGTTTGTCAGCGATAGCAAGCTGGTGAAGGAGGAACGACGCGCACTGCTCGCGAAGGGACTACGCATCGACTACTTTGGCTTCGTGCTGGTTGCCGTGGGCTTCGGGTGTCTACAGATCGTGCTCGACAAGTTCGAGCGCGAGGACGGCTTTTCTTCGCCGTTTATCTGCTGGTTCGCGGCCATCGCGGCCGTGTCGCTGCTCACGCTGATTGTCTGGGAGTTCAAGGTCAGCCAGCCGATTGTGAATCTGCGGCTGTTCAAATCGCGCGCCTTTGCGATTAGCTGCGGCGTCATGTTCGCGTTTGGTTTCATCATCAACAGCACGACGCAGCTCCTGCCGCAGTTCACGCAGGCCCTGCTCGGCTATGACGCAACGAACGCGGGGTTGACGCTCGGGTTGGGCGGTCTGGTCACGCTGTTTTTCATGCCCATCGCCGGCGTGGTCACGGGGCGCGTGTTTCAGCCGAAATGGCTTGTCATGATGTCGCTCGTGGGTACCGGCGTCGCGCTCTTCAATGCGGCGGGGCTGAACCTGAACATCAGCTTCTGGGACGTTTCACTGTCGCGGCTGTACCAGGTCATCTGGCTGCCGTTCCTGTTCATCCCGCTGTCCGCCGTGCAATTCGTCGGCATACCGCCCAAAGAAAACAATAACGCTTCGGCGTTGATCAACATGATGCGCAATCTCGGCGGAAGTTTCGGCGTCTCACTGGTGACCACCCAGCTTGCCTGGCGTGAACAGTTTCACCATGCGCGGCTCGCCGAACATATCACGCCCTATAACGGCTTTACCACGTCGCTCAGTTCGATTGCCTCGACCGTCGAGCAGCAAGCGTCCGTCATGAGTTACCTCGACGTCTTCATCATGCTGGGCTGCTTTGCGCTGGTGCTCGCCCCGGTTTGTATTCTGTTACCCAAGCTGCCAAAGGGAGCTCAGATCAATGCGCACTGATTATCGATGGCTGCCGCTCGCCTGCCTGGTTGGCGCCGGCATGTCACTGGTCATGTCCGGCTGCACGATGGGGCCGGACTTCAGGCACCCCACTATCGCAGCACCGGATCAGTGGACCGGGCCTGCCGCAGCGAACCCGGCGGCTTCCGTCGCCGTTGCCGAACCGATCGACCCCGCGTGGTGGAATAGCTTTGGCGATCCGCTGCTCACGGAGTTGGTCACGCAGGCGATCCAGAATAATCTGGATATCAAGGTCGCCGCTGCACGGCTGGCCGAGTCCCGGGCGCAACTCGGCCAATCCAGGGCGGCCGAATTCCCGACACTCGACGGGAACGCCTCCTATACCCGTGAGTTCCAGAGCCCGGATGGCGTCATCGGTCTGCTGGGCGGCACGGGAAGTTCGACGCCGGGGACCAGCACGAATGGCCTCGGCGGCCGGCAAGGAGGCGTACCGACGCAGGGCGCGACATCGAGCGGTCTGCCGCCATTCAATCTGTATCAGTATGGATTCGATGCCTCCTGGGAACTCGATCTGTGGGGTCGCGTGCGACGCACCGCCGAGAATGCGAGCGCCACCGCCGAGGCGCAAGCGGAGGCGCGACGTGACGCGGTGGTGTCGACCACGGCGGAAGTCGCGCGCGACTATCTCGACCTGCGTGGCATCCAGGAGAAGCTCCGTATCACCAGAGAGAATCTGGCTTACGCGCAGCGTACCGTCCAGTTGACGGCCGATCGCGCGCACCACGGCTTGGCGACCGATCTCGATGTGGCCAATGCGCAGAGTCAAGCGGCGTCGACAGCGGCAGATATCCCGCAGGACGAGCAGCAGCAGGCCCAGCTCATCAATGCGATCGGGCTGCTGCTGGGCGAGTATCCGCAGGCGCTCGCCGCACGGTTGACCGCGCCGTCGGCCGCACCGGTGGTGCCGCCGCGCGTGCCGGTCGGACTGCCGTCCGAGCTGGCGCACCGTCGACCGGACATACGCGAGGCGGAAGCCACGTTGCATGCAGCGACAGCCAACATTGGCGCCGCCAAGGCAGATTTTTTCCCGAAGATCACCTTGTCCGGCAGCGTGGCGATTCAGGCGACCCAGTTCACCAACCTGGGAAGCTGGGGCGCGCGCAGTTATAGCGCTGGACCTAGTCTGTCGATACCGCTCTTCGAAGGCGGCCAGTTGCGGGCGACGCTTGCCTTGAGAGAGGCGCAGCAGCAGGAGGCTGCCATCAATTATCGCAAGACGGTTTTGTCGGCTTTCAAGGACGTGGACGATGCGCTAACCGGCTATGCCGCGGAGCAACGGCGTCGGGATCGTCTTGATGAAAGCGTGCAGGCGTCACGACGAGCGCTTGAGTTAGCCAATAAGCGCTATGTCAGAGGGATCTCCAATTACCTCGACGTACTGACAGCACAAAAGACCTTGCTCACCAACGAGGAACAACTGGCTGACAGCACGGCGACGGTGACGACCAATCTGGTGGCTTTATACAAAGCCCTGGGGGGCGGCTGGGATATCGCGGAAGCAAAAGTGAGTGACGCAGGGCAATGAGAAATTTAAAGGAAAACCGATGAGATACCTGCTGCTTCTACCGGGCGTGACTTTTCTGTTGTCGGCTTGCATTCCGCCGCCCCCGCCACTGGAATGAACGCCAGCAAAGCGCCGACGATACGGAAAAGTATCGCCTACCAACAAGGCCACTAGCCCCGCTTCAGCGCCAGCTCGCAAGGAACCTGGAACATCTCCCCGGCAATCGACCCGGCCCGTGCGACCGCATCGGCCGGTACGAATACATAAAACCGCCAGAGATCCGCATAACGATCCTGCAACGCGCCGATCTCCGCGAACGCGCCGCTG
This sequence comes from Burkholderia sp. 9120, assembly GCF_000745015.1. Taxonomy (NCBI): domain Bacteria; kingdom Pseudomonadati; phylum Pseudomonadota; class Betaproteobacteria; order Burkholderiales; family Burkholderiaceae; genus Burkholderia; species Burkholderia sp. 9120. Next base: position 1,641,513 of record NZ_JQNA01000002.1, read on the forward strand.
CCGGCGTCGTTCAACAACTCGAGCCCCCGGCTGGTTTCCACCGGCACGGCCGCTTCCTTCATCGCGGAGAGCGCGGGGCAGTACAAGACCACATCCGCGAACGGCAGGCCTAGCTTCTCCGCCAGTTCCTTTTCTACCGCCGCGCGTTGAGCACGCGACACATGGTAACGGCTCACCCACTCCTTGCGCAGTTCCAGCGGCACGCTGCGCCCGGAGACCACATAGCCGCGTTTGAGCAGATCGCGATTCAGCGTGCGACGGGCGAGCGCCGCAGCATCCGCCACACCGCAACGCGCGAGACGATCCAGCAGCGTCCAGTCGTTGAGTTCGAGCAAATCGCTTTCGGCCAGCACGCCGTGATCGAGCGCGATCTCCACCGACTTCGAAATCATCGCGCCGGCAACCACCTTGGTGTGGTGATAGTAAACGCGCTCGGTCAGGTAATACCGCAACCGCAGCACGCCGATGATCTCGGAGCGCGCGTCCGGCCGGTCCATGCCATGTCTGGCGAGCCGGATCACCAACCGGTCGGCGTGCTCGGCGAAGCAGCGGAAAATCCGGTCGTCGTAATTCTGCGAAAGACCGGCGAAGAAACTGTCGCGCCGCAGATAGTCGAGCAGATCGGCGTCGATGCTGCCCGACACGATGTCCTGCGCCCAGCGCGGCACGCTTTCCGGCGACGACAAACCCAGCAGCCCGCCCACCACATCGCGAATACCCAGACGACTTAATGCAGCGCCCAACTCTCCGGCGAACATATCCGCGAGACGCGACCCCTTGTCGTGCCGCGCGAACAGGCGGCGCTCGTCTTCCAGCGTGTGGCCGAACGGCACGTGCGTGACGTCGTGAAGCAAGGCCGCCACGCCGATCGCGTCTTCCAGTTCAACGGAAATTGACAGCCCCGAGCGGCGCAAGCTCGCGACGATTTGATGCGCCACCGCGCAAACGCCGATCGAGTGATCGAAGCGCGTATGCAGCGCGCCAGGATAGACGAGATGCGCGGTACCGAGTTGTTTGATTCCGCGCAGTCGCTGCATCGCCGGCAGATCGACGACGGCGGTCTCGAGGCTACTCAGTTCGATATCGCCATGGATAGGGTCGCGCAGCAGCATAGGCATCCGGTTAGCTAGACGACGAAGCCGAATCGACATCCGGCAAAGCGGAAGTCGACGCCGAACTCAACACCATGCATTCGCCAACGCAAGGCGCGTGGCACGAATGGCGCACGCCTTTGCCATGTCGCTTCAGCAAGGCGAACGGCTTGCGATCCAGAGCCTGCATCATCGTGTTTCCTCGTGTTCGTTCAAGGCCGTTTCCGGCTTGCGCGCCAGATCGACAAAAGCCTTCAGATAGTCGACATCAATATCGGTTTCCCGCGCGCCGAGAAAAATCTGCTTGGCGATACCCTTGCGCCCCAAGCGCACCGGCACGAGGTTCATCGTGCCCGCATATTCTTCCACCAGCCAGCGCGGCAGCGCCGCGACGCCGCGGCCGCTCGCCACCATCTGCAGCATGATATCGGTGGTTTCGATCGCCTTGTGACGACGCGGCGTGATGCCCGCCGGCATCAGAAACTGATTGTAGATATCCAGCCGGTCGGTCTCCACCGGATAGGTGATCAACACCTCCCGCGTCAACTGCTCCGGCTTCACATACTCAACCGCGGCCAGCGGATGTTCGCGATTCACCACCAGCACCTGCTCGTAATCGAACACCGGTTCGAAGCGCAAGCCCGGCTTGTAAAGCGGGTCGGGCGTGACCAGCAGATCGATCTCATAGCCGAACAACGCACCGATCCCGCCGAACTGAAATTTCTGTTTGACGTCGACATCGACGTCGGGCCAGCGCGCCAGATACGGCGATACGACCTTGAGCAGCCACTGATAGCACGGATGACATTCCATGCCGATGCGCAGCGCCCCGCGCTCGCCCTGCGCGTATTGGCGCAGGCGTTCTTCGGCGAGATCCAGTTGCGGCAGCAAACGGTTCGCCACCGCTAGCAGATATTCGCCGGCCTGCGTCAACCGCAAGCTGCGCCCCTCGCGCAACCAGATATCAGTGCCCAACTGCTGCTCCAGCTTTTTCATGGAGTGGCTGAGCGCGGATTGCGTCACGCACAGGATGTCCGCCGCGGCGGTCAGCGAGCCGTGCTTGTCCACCGCCTGGACGATCGTCAGATGAATTCTCTCAAGCATGATTATCCATGAACAAAACTAATGGTTCGTTGAATTATCACCATTTTACTTCATGGAAAGCGCTCTATAGCATTCACGCATCCCGAATCACATCCGCAACTGACCGAATCAAGGCGACACGATGGCAACCACACACAACCTGGGCTTTCCCCGCATCGGCGCGAAGCGCGAACTGAAATTCGCGCTGGAATCCTACTGGAAAGGCGAGTCCTCGCTCGACGATCTGAAGTCGCTGGGCGCGCAATTGCGTCAGCGTCACTGGGCGCACCAGGCCGACCTCGGCCTTGCCGCTGCCGGTGATTTCGCGTTCTACGATCAGGTGCTGGACATGAGCTTCACGCTGGGCAATCTGCCGGAGCGCGTGCAAGGTTTCCAAGGCGATACGCTCGACAACGCTTTCCGCGTCGCCCGCGGCCGTTCGGCCAAAGGCGCCGAAGACCACAGCGCGTGCTGCGGCGGCGTCGCGGCCGGCGAGATGACCAAGTGGTTCGACACCAACTACCACTTCATCGTCCCCGAATTCAGCGCAAGCACGGCATTCAAGCTCGATCCGTCGCGTCTGCTGGACCAACTCGCCGAAGCTCGCGCGCAAGGCGTCCAGGTCAAGCCGGTGATCGTCGGCCCGGTGACGTATCTGGCGCTCGGCAAGGCCAAGGACGATTCCGACAAGCTGGCGCTGTTGCCGCGCCTGCTGCCGGTCTACGCCGAACTGCTGGCCACGCTAGCTGCGCAAGGCGTCGAATGGGTGCAGATCGACGAACCGATCCTGGTCACCGAACTGTCCGCCGAATGGCAACAGGCCGTCGACACCGCCTACCAGGCGCTCGCCAACAGCAAGGTCAAGCTGTTGCTCGCCACCTACTTCGGCCAGTTGCTCGGCAACCTGCCGCTCGTCTGCAAGCTGCCGGTGCAAGGTCTGCATCTGGATGCGATCAATGCGCGCGCCGAAGTCGACGCCGTGATCGCTCAATTGCCGCAAGACCGCGTGCTGTCGCTGGGCGTGATCAACGGCCGCAACATCTGGAAGACCGATCTTTCGAGCGTGCTCGACTGGCTCGAACCGGTCGCGAAGCAACTGGGCGAACGACTGTGGATCGCACCGTCGTGCTCGCTGCTGCATGTGCCGGTGGATCTGGAAAGCGAACAGAAGCTGGATGCCGAAGTCCGCTCGTGGCTCGCCTTCGCGCTGCAGAAACTGGATGAACTGAAGGTGCTGGCCATCGCGCTGAATCAAGGCCGCGACGCGGTCAAGACCGAACTGGCCGCCAATCGCGCCGCCATTGCCGCACGCCGTGCTTCGCCGCGCGTCAACAACCCGGCGGTCAAGGCAGCGCTCGCGAAAATCAACCCGGCGCTCGGCCAACGCAAGAACGCGTACCCGGCGCGTGCCGACAAGCAGGCTGCGCTACTGAAGCTGCCGGCGTATCCGACCACGACGATCGGCTCGTTCCCGCAGACCGGCGAAATCCGCCAGGCGCGCAGCCAGTTCAAGAGCGGCGCACTCGACGAAGCCGGCTACAAGACCGCGATGCGCGCCGAGATCGAACGCAGCGTGCGCGAGCAGGAAGCGTTGGGCCTCGACGTGCTGGTGCACGGCGAAGCCGAGCGCAACGACATGGTCGAATACTTCGGCGAACAGCTCGACGGCTACGCGTTCAGCCAATTCGGCTGGGTGCAGTCTTACGGCTCGCGTTGCGTGAAGCCGCCTATCCTGTTCGGCGACATCAGCCGTCCGAAGGCGATGACGGTCGAATGGATCAAGTACGCGCAATCGCTCACCAGCAAGCCGATGAAGGGCATGCTGACCGGCCCGGTCACGATCCTGAACTGGTCGTTCGTGCGTGACGATCAGCCGCGTTCGGTGTCGTGCTACCAGTTGGCGCTGGCGATCCGCGAAGAAGTGATCGACCTCGAAAAGGCCGGCGTGCGCGTGATCCAGATCGACGAGGCCGCTTTGCGCGAAGGCCTGCCGCTGCGTCAGGCGCAATGGCAGGAATACCTGGATTGGGCGGTGGAATCGTTCCGCATCACGGCGAACGGCGTGGACGACGAAACGCAAATCCACACCCATATGTGCTATTCGGAATTCAACGACATCATCGCGTCGATCGCCGACATGGACGCCGACGTGATCACGATCGAGACCTCGCGCTCGGACATGGAGTTGCTCGACGCATTCGACCACTTCAACTATCCGAACGAAATCGGCCCGGGCGTGTACGACATTCACTCGCCGAACATTCCGACTCAGGAGCACATCGTGCAACTGATGAAGAAGGCCGCTGAGCGCATTCCGGCGCAGCGCCTGTGGGTGAATCCGGACTGCGGTCTGAAGACGCGTCAGTGGGAAGAGGTGCTTCCCGCGCTGACCAACATGGTCGCGGCTGCGAAAACGCTGCGCGCCGCTTCGTAAGCCACACAATCTTTCTGCTCCCCAGGTTGCGCGCCGGCTCTATCCAGCCGGCGCGCAACGCCGTGCATCGCTCGTACTGCCCGCCTCACGCACCCACCTTACGCGCCCACCTTCAACAACACCGCATCGTTGCGGTACAGATCCGGAAACATCGTCTTCAACGCCGTCACTTTCGGCATATCGTTGATCGCGATATACGGGTAATCCGGATGCAGTGCGAGGAAATTCTGGTGATAGTTCTCCGCCGGATAGAAACCCTTGAAGTCCTCCACCCGCGTCACGACCGGGCCTGAAAACACATGCGCTCTATCGAGCTGCGCGATATAAGCCTGCGCGACACTGCGTTGCTGCGCATCGGCGGGGAAAATCGCCGAGCGATATTGCGTGCCGTGATCAGGGCCCTGGTAATTCAGCTCGGTCGGATTGTGCGCGACCGAAAAGAAAATCTGCAGCAGACGGCCGTAGCTGATCTGCGTCGGGTCGTAGGTGATCTGCACGGACTCCGCGTGCCCGGTGTCGCCCTCGCTGACGGTTTCGTATTGCGCCGTGCCGGCCGCGCCGCCGGTATAACCCGAGGCCACCTGCTTCACGCCGCGAACGTGTTCGAACACGCCCTGCACGCCCCAGAAGCAACCGCCCGCGAACACCGCGGTTTCGCTATGCGCGGCGCCGGCTTTTTCGTCCTGTACGGGCGCCGGAATTTTGGTCACCGGTTCGGCGGAATGCGCGACGTGCTGCACGGCGAACACGCTCGCCACCAGCGCGGCGCAGATCGCCAGTCCGCCGAAAGGCGAGCGCTTACGCAACGAGGATGAGGATGAGGACGACGACCGCAACTGACTGCTCAATTTCGTATGCATGATGTCCAGCCTTCAAAGAATGAATGATCGATTAACGCCGTGCGGCCCGTTTAGCCGAACGTGAATGCAAACGCCTGCACGCCCGGATCCAGAAACTCGATCGTGAACGTGTGATCCGCGACATCGCCGCTCTGTCGCACGAGTTGATAAAGACGCTGTTCGGTCACGGTGCCGCTGCCGTCGGCGGCAACATCGCTGCCGTGCGCCGCGCCCGGCGCCGCGCCATCCACGCTCACGCGAAAGCGCACCGGCTTGCCGTCCGCATCGGGGCCGAGCACGAGGTGCAGATCGCGTGCATGGAAGCGATAGACGATCCGTCCCGACGGTGCCGCGAGCGTTGCGTGTTCCGCGCCGACCTTCCACGAGCCGGCCAGCCCCCATTCGTTGACATCCGGCGACGACGGCGCGGCGTACGTATGCACCTTGTCTTCAGCAGCCCCGCCCGGCGATGCGAAATTCTCCGCGCGCTCATAGCCGATGTACGTCTCCGGCGACTGCATGTCGGCGTTGTCCGCCGCGGCCTGCACGCCTTGCGCGCTGTTGCCCGGAATACCGAGCGCGACCTTCGATACGCTCACGTGACCCGCCTCGGTCAGCAGTTGCTGGATCACCTTTTCCGACTCCGCATAGTCGCCTTCGCCGAAGTGGTGATAGCGGATCTGCCCTTTCGCATCGACGAAATAGTGCGCCGGCCAGTACTGGTTGTTCAGCGAACGCCAGATCGCGTAGTTGTTGTCGATCGCGACCGGATAGTCGACGCCGAGGTCATGCACCGCTTTCTTCACGTTGTCGACATTGCGTTCGAACGCGAACTCCGGCGCATGCACGCCGATCACGACGAGCCCCTGATCCTTGTATTTCTGCGCCCACGCTTTGACGTACGGCAGCGAACGCAGGCAGTTGATGCACGAGTAAGTCCAGAAGTCGATCAGCACGACCTTGCCGCGCAGATCCTGCGCCGTCAGCGGCGGCGAGTTCAGCCATTGGACCGCGCCGTTCAGCGGCGGCAGCACGCCTTCCACGGGCAACGCGGTCGCGACGGACGGCGTGACCACGGCGCGCATCATGCCGCCGTTGGCGTCGGCTGCGTTTGCCGTCGTCGTGGGCGCGTTGCCTTGCGCGTCGGTGTTGGCGTTGGCGGCGTTGGCGGCGTTGGTGGCGTCGGCTGCATTGCTCGCGTTGTCGGCCGCTACCGGCTGACCCGGCTTCGCGCCCGGCGAGAACTTGTCCACCAGCTTCTGTTCAAGCCCGCTGGTCGCCACCGTCGACACACGCGCCAGCACCCCGGTATCGAGGCCGAACGCAATCGCCACCACACCACCCAGCATCGCCACGCCGATTCCGCGGCGAATCCATTCACCCGCGCCCAGCGAGCGCTTCATCGCCGTGAACACCCGGCCGCCGATCAGCAACGCCACCGCCAGCGACGTCGCCGCGCCGGCCGCATACGCCACCAGCAGCAGCGTGGTGCCGACGCTCGCGCCGCGCAAGGCCGCGCCGGTCAGCACCAGACCGAGAATCGGACCCGCGCACGGCGCCCACAGCAAGCCGGTCGCAATGCCCAGCAGGAACGACGAACCCGCCCGCACCTGCTGGCCGTCGGCCTGCGCGAAGTTCGACAGGCGATTGCCCGCGCTGACCAGCGGGCGCATCAGATGATCGGCGAAGCGCGGAAACAGCAGCGTCAGGCCGAACACGCCGAGCAGCACGATCGCGACCCAGCGGCCATACTGGTTGGCCTGCGTGACCCAGCCGCCGCCCACCGCGGCGAGCGTCGCGACCAGCGCGAAAGTCAGCGCCATGCCGGCGAGCAAAGGCAGGCCGCTGCGCACGAACGGCTGATCGGCGCGCGCGAACACGAACGGCAGCACCGGCAGAATGCACGGGCTGAGGATCGTCAGGGCGCCGCCGAGATAAGCGAGAACGATGAGTAACATGTCGGTTCCGGGCGTGGTTCGTGGATCGTTCAGGTCGGGCGCTCAGGCTGAAGCGATCCGGATTGGAGGAATATGACGGCATCGTAGTGCGCGACCGGTGTCGAAGTCCTCACAGAAAGTTAAATTAAATGTGATAACTCGCTGCCCGGAAATTTTGCACAATGGCGCAACCGGCCCGCTTTGCGGCAGCCCTTGCCGTCCGACCCGCCAAGCCACACCCCATCAGCGTTTGACAAGCCTCCACGAGCCCATGGACCATCCGAAACGCATCCTGATCGTCGAAGACGACGTCGACATCGCCAACGTGCTGAGCCTGCATCTGCGCGACGAACGTTACGAAGTCGTGCATAGCGCGGACGGCAACGAAGGTCTACGGCTGCTCGAACAGGGCGGCTGGGACGCGCTGATCCTCGATCTGATGCTGCCGGGCGTCGACGGTCTGGAGATTTGCCGGCGCGCCCGCGCGATGACGCGTTACACGCCGATCATCATCACCAGCGCCCGTTCGAGCGAGGTGCACCGGATTCTCGGCCTGGAACTGGGCGCCGACGACTACCTCGCCAAACCGTTCTCGGTGCTCGAACTGGTGGCGCGCGTGAAGGCCTTGCTGCGGCGTGTTGAAGCAATGGCGAAAGATTCGCGCATCGACGCCGGCAGCTTGCAGGTTTCCGGCCTGACGATCGATCCGCTGACGCGCGAAGCCCGCGTCGACGGCAAGCCGATCGAATTGACGCCGCGCGAGTTCGACCTGCTGTATTACTTCGCGCAGCATCCCGGCAAGGTGTTCTCGCGAATGGACCTGCTCAATGCCGTCTGGGGCTATCAGCACGAGGGTTACGAACACACCGTGAATACCCACATCAACCGGCTGCGCGCAAAGATCGAGGCCGATCCGGCGCAGCCCGAACGCATCATGACGGTGTGGGGCCGCGGCTACAAACTCGCGGCGCCGGGCGAATCGCCCGCGCCCGCACCTTCACGAACGGACACGCCGTGAATCTGACGCTTACCCAACGGCTCGCCATCGTCTTCTCCGCGCTGCTGCTCGCGTGCTGCGGGGCGTCGGCGTGGCTGCAGATCCGCTCGAGCGATCTGCATGAAAAGGAGGTCGTGCAGAGCCTGTCGAAGAGTCTTGCCGACCATATCGCGCACCGCGCCACGCTGATGGACGCAAACGGTTTGCGGCCCGACGCCGTGCGGCAATTGTTCGGTCAGTTGATGGCGGTGAACCCGAGCGTCGAGGTGTATCTGCTCGACAACGCCGGCAACATCAAAGGCGACGATGCGCCCGTGGGCCACGTCAAGCGTGAACGGGTGGATCTCACGCCGATCCGGCAATTCATCGCGGGCGAGGCGCTGCCGATTCTCGGCGACGATCCGCGCAGCGTCGATGGTAGAAAGGTGTTCAGCGCCGCGCCGCTGCAATTGAGCGGGCAGCAACCGTCCGGCTATATCTACGTGGTGCTGCTCGGCGAAGAACACGACGCGCTGGCCGCGCGCGTGGCCGCCAGCTCCGTGTTGCGCAATACGCTGTGGTCGATGGCGCTGGTCGCGCTGCTGGGTCTGCTGGCGGGTCTGACGGCGTTCGGTCTGATCACGCGGCCGCTGCGCCGCCTCACTGAAGCGATGCGCCGCTTCGACGCGGACGGCGAGCCGGATACGCAGCCGCACGTGCCGCGTTCGTCACCGGCGGGACGGCGCGACGAAATCGCCGTGCTCGAAGCGACTTTCGCGCAGATGGCCGACCGCATCGGCGAACAGTGGCGCGCGCTGACACGTCAGGATCAGCAGCGGCGCGAGTTGATCGCGAATATTTCGCACGACCTGCGCACGCCATTGACCTCGCTGCACGGCTATCTGGAGACGCTGTCGCTGAAGGCCGACACGCTCGGCGAAACGGAACGCAAACGCTACCTGGCGATCGCGCTCGCGCAAAGCGTGAAGGTCGGGCGGCTCGCGCAATCGTTATTCGAACTGGCGCGGCTCGAACACGGCAACGTGCAACTCACGCTCGAACAGTTCTCGCTGGTCGATCTGGTGCAGGACGTGTTCCAGAAATTCGAGTTGTCGGCCGAAGCGCGTCAGATCCAGTTGCGCGCGGACATTCCCGCGCGCCTGCCGGCAATCTGCGCCGATCTGGGGATGATCGAGCGGGTGTTGACGAACCTGCTCGACAACGCGATTCGCCACACGCCGGCGCACGGTAGCGTCGATATCGTGCTCGCGCATAAGGACGACAAGGTAGCGGTCACGCTTAGCGATACCGGCCCCGGCATTCCCGTCGAACAGCGCGACGCGCTGTTCGAACGGCCCTTCAATGCCGGTGGCGCACATCAAGGCGGTGGACTCGGTTTGTTGATCGTGAGGCGCATGCTGGAGTTGCATCACAGCCGCATCCGCTTGCTCGATCAGCCGACAACGGGCACGACGTTCTATTTCGAACTGCCCACGGCGGCCAGCGTACCGACGACGCTCGCAGTCTGACAAGACGTTCAGCACGAAGCTCCGTGCGGGCTATACACGCCTCAGACCAGCAAATCCTCATAGAACGCGCCGAACGGACGTGTCGGATGAGCCAGTTGAATTTCGAGTATCCATAGCCCGGCGTCCGGACACTCCGCGAAGTCGCCGAGGTTACCGGCCTTGTAAATCGCGTGCGGAAAGTCGCAGACGCGGTGCCCTTTGATATCCAGATTCAGCCGCCAGCCGAGCGCTTCGGCGCGCCGCGCCGCGAAGTCGTACAGTGCCGCGCCACTCGCGCGAGTCGAACGCCAGTGATGCTCGACTTCGTCGAACAGCGTTTTCGCGGCGTCGGCGCACGCTTTCATTTCCGAATCGTTGCCGACCACGAAGGTCGCGCCCGCGTCGCCTTCATGGCCGTCCCACACCACACCCAGATCGACGAAGAAAATATCGTCTTCGGCGAGGCGCGGGTCGCCGTCCGAGCGTTCCTTGAACATCTTCAACGTGTTTTCGCCGAAACGCACCAGCACGGGATGCCAGATCCGGTCCATGCCCAGTTCACTCAACACGGTCTTGCATTCGGCCGTCGCTTCCGATTCGAGCATGCCCGGCCGCACCCGCTGCGCGAACCGATCCACGACCTCCCACGTTTTACGCTGCGCGTATTTCATCGACTCGAGTACGTACTTGCTGCCGACGGCCTGCTTTGCTGCTGTGTCCATCCGCGCTCTCCGGTTATATCCTTACGAATATAGCGAGAGGCCCGCGCGATGTCCACGTTCGTCTTCGTCACGGTAAGATTGCTGTCCCGCTCAATGACCGACGTCGCACGACGCCCACGCCCGCCATGACCTTTTCCGAAAAGCTCTTTTCCTACGGCACGCTGCAACTCGAAGCGGTGCAGTTAGCCACCTTCGGCCGCAAGCTCGACGGACAGGCAGACGACATGCCCGGCTTCTCGATGACGCTACTGAAGATCGAAGACGCGAGTGTGGTCGCGACCAGCGGCAAAACGCATCACCCCGTGGTGAGCTACAGCGGCAATCCCGCGGACAAGGTGAGCGGCACCGTCTTTTCGATCACGCCCGAAGAACTCGCGCACGCGGATGCCTACGAAGTTTCGGACTATCGCCGCGACCAGGTGACGCTGGCGTCGGGTGTGTCGGCGTGGGTTTATGTCGCGAACCATTCACCCGTACCGCCTGCGGTGAAGTGAGCGCGCATTCGGGCAGCGCGCTCCGCCGCTGCCTGCAGGCGTCCACTTTTACGCGGGCAGTTCTCGCGTCGAGCAATGCACGCCACCGCCGCCCGATGCAATGCCGAGAATATCCACCTGCACGATGGCGCGCGAACCGGCGTACGGACGGATAGTCGCGACCGCGGCCGCATCCGCCGCGACGTCGTTGAATTTCGGCACGATGATCGCGCCGTTGCATTGGTAGAAGTTGATATAGCCGGCGGCGAAGTTGGTCATCTGTTTGTCGCTCAGCGTCACGCCGTTCGACGTGCCGTAGTTGGTCGGCGCATTCAGCGGGATCAACGTGAGCGGCCGCCCTTTCGCGTCCGTTTGGCCCGCCAGGTTCCGGTAGTTGGCGGCCATCAGCGCCTGCTCAGCCGTTGCATTGGCGGGATCGGCCGCGTATGCGACCACGCCCGGCGCGAGAAATTTCGCGTAGAAATCGACGTGGCCGTTCGTGATGTCGGTTTCATTCGCCGGCGTTGCGGCGCCGCCTTGCGCGCCCACGCCCGCGCCGCGCGGATAGGTCGCCGTGCCCGGAATCCAGATGATCTTCTGCACGCCGAGCGTGCGTTGCAATTCGGCCAGCACGGTGGCTTTCGCGGTCGGCAACAGGGTCGCGCTGGCAATCACGCCATTCGGAATCGCGAAGAGCTGCGGGTTGCGATTGACGTGCAGCACCGCGGATTCCGTGAGAATCGCCGTGGCCTCGCCGTCGAATTCGATCGCGCCGCCTTCGAGTGTCAACGTGCTTTGAAGCAATTTGGCGTTGTTCGTCTGCGCCATCCACGCGGCTAGTGTGTGATCGTTCGCGAACGGCTGGAAGAATTTTCCCGCCTTCGACTTGTTGCTGCTTGCCGCGACCGAGGGCGGCACCGTCATTCCTGGATTGAGATTCACGCCGTCGGTATTCGCGTTGCCCCAGCCGTTGAAGTTGAAGCTCACCGCGCACAAGGCATTGGCGTTGGTCGTGTCCTTGACGAAAACGCAGCCGGTGTCGCGCGTCCAGAGATCGTTGAAGCCATTGGCGAGCACGACCAGATTGACGCCGCCCACGCCTGCGCCGCGCGCCACGTAGTGCGCGTGGAGCGTCGGATTCGCGCCGCTCGGCGTCGCCAGCAAGGTCTGCGCGACGCTCAGGTCGACCGGCAGCACCAGCAGGTTGACCGCTTCATACGTGCCGATGGCTTTCGCCACGTCCATCAGATCGGCGCGAACCCGGTCGATGCCCGCATCCGTGCTCTGCGCCGTGAGCGGCGCCCAGATGCCGTCGGCACCCGAGGCGAACGCCATATACGTCGCGGTATGGGGTGAGTCCTCGCCCGGCATCAGATACGGTATTTGACTGGCTGTCGGCGGGTTCCGCGAAGAGGTCGACGAAGACGGAGCCGATGCATCGCCGCCACTGCCACTGCCGCCACCGCAAGCCGCCAGCGTACCCACCAGCGAGAAGCCCAACAACGACGCGGAACCTTGAATAAAACGGCGACGCGTCAACGGCGTCCGCTGAACCGTTGCGTTCAACGCCTGATTGCGTTTGCTTTTTGCCATGACTCTTTACCTGTTACTACTCGCGGCTTTCCATCAACGACGCGGCGCTGTTCCGCTCACGCGAAACGACCGCCAACAGTCCGCCCTGCCACGACGTGAGTCTGCGGCATACGGTCAATCGCGAGGAAAGCCAGATCAATGAACGGCCGAAGAATTCGACCACGAAGACGATCGCGAACGCGCCGCGCTTGCGCGGCGGCTCGCGAATCCAATCAGCCGGGTTGCTGCTGCGTGGTGCAGTGAATGCCCCCGCCGCCGGCCGCCACGCCGTCGATATCGAGTTGAATCACGTCCCGTCCGGGAAACAGATCGACGAGAATATCGCGCGTATTGCGGTCTGCTTTACCGTCGCCGAACTGCGGTGCGATCACCGCGTGATTGCACACGTAGAAGTTGATGTACCCGGCCGCGAACTGATCGTTCTCATACTTGCGACGCACGGTGGACGGTCCCGGCAGCACCACCACTTTCAAGGCGCGGCCCTTCGCGTCGGTGGACTTGCGCAGGATCTCCAGATTGCGTTTCGTCACCGCATGGTCGTACGAGGACGGATCCGGATCGAGCCCGGCCACCACGACGCCGGGGCTCGTAAAGCGCGCGTAGAAGTCGGTGTGGCCGTCGGTAATATCCTTGCCGGCGATGCCCGGCAGCCAGATGATTTTCTTCACCCCAAGCAGACGCGACAACTCCGCCTCGCACTGCGCCTTGCTGACGCCCGGATTGCGGTTGGCGTTGAGCACGCAGCTCTCGGTGATGATGGCCGTGCCCTCGCCGTCCACTTCGATACCGCCGCCCTCCAGCACCAGGCGCGTCTCGACAAACTTCGCGCCGGTGCGGTGCGCGACGAACGCCGCGACTTCCGCGTCCTGCTCGTGTTCCTGCTTATTGCCCCAACCGTTGAAGTTGAAGCCCACCGCGCCGAGCTGCCCCGTTGCGCTTTTGACGAACACCGGACCGGTATCGCGCATCCACAAATCGTCGATGCCTTGCGGCACGAGTTCGACCGACGCGCCGCACAGGCGCGCGGCGATCTCGTGGTCTTCCTCGCGCACCAGCATTTTTACCGGCTCGTGCGCCGCGATGGCTTTGGCGATGCCCGCCAGGTTCTCTCTCACCACGGGCAGCAGTTTGCCGCCCCAGATGTCCTCGCTGGGACCGAACGCCATCCAGGTCGCGGCATGCGGGCCGCCTTCGTCTGGCATATGCCAGCCATCGCTCTGCGCGAACGCGAGCTGGCTGAAGCCGCTACCCAGCGCGCCGGTAATCAGCGCGCCGCTCGAGGCCAACAGCCCCCGCTTCAGAAAATGACGTCTTGTCGTCATGTGATACACCTCATGCAAATCGGTAAAACTTGATGCGCCGCCCGAACGTCAGGGCTTGCTGGCTTTCAGGCCCAGCCAGATTCTGCCTTCCAGGCGCGCGGTGGCAGGGGATTCGACCACCGGCGTAAACAACGTCTGCTTCTTCTGCTCACTCGGATAGATGCCCGGATTATTAACCAGTGTAGGGTCCATCAATTTCAGCGCGCCGAGGTTCGCATTCGCGTAGCGCGTCGCATTGGAAATCTTCGCCACGACGTCGGGCCGCAAGATGTAGTTGATAAACGCCTGCGCGTTCTCCGGATGCTTCGCGGTCTTCGGCATCACCATGCCGTCGAACCACATCAAACTGCCCACGCTCGGAATGTCGTAGACGATGTCGCGCTTGCGGTCCAACTCGCGCGCCTTCTGCGCGGCCAGGTTGATCGCGCCGGAGTAACCCACCATCACGCACAGCTCGCCGTCGATCAACTCGTTGGCATTCGCCGAATCGACGAACAGACGGATCGACGGGCGCACTTTCAGCAGCATGGTCTGCGCGACGGCATAGTCTTGCGCGGTCGGGTTCACCGGATCGCGGCCCACGTAGCGCAGCGCCAGCGGCAGCACCGTGCTCGCGGAATCCTGCAGGCCGATGCCGCAATGCGCGGCGATTCGCGACGCGATCGCCGGATTGAACACCAGGTCCATGCTGTCGGCCGGCATGTCCTTGCCGAGAATCGCGCTGACCTTGGCGCGGTCGTAACCCACGCCTACCGTCCCCCACATATACGGCACGCCGTACTGATTGCCGGGGTCCGACTGCGCCATCAGTTTCAACAACGCGGGGTCGAGATACTTCAGGTTCGGCAGCTTGCTTTTGTCGAGCTTGCGAAACGCGCCGGCCTGAATCTGCTTCGCCATGAAGTCGTTAGTCGGCCAGACCAGGTCGTAGCCGCTGTCGCCGGTCAGCAACTTGGACTGCAAGGTTTCGTCGCTGTCGTACGCGTCGTAACGAACCTTGATGCCGGTTTCCTTCTGGAATTCGGACAAGGTGTCGGGGGCGAAATAATCGCTCCAGTTGTACAGGTTCAGTACTTTCTCCTCCTCGGCGTGTGCTGGCGTCGCCAGCAAACAGAGAGAGAGTCCGAGACCGGCGAAGGCCGGAAGCCAATGCTGTTTCATCAACGGTTCCTTAGCGATAGCAGGACGATGCGCCGTCGCTCGTCAGCAGCGTGCGATACATCTCCGGGCGACGATCGCGGAAGAAGCCCCACGACTGTCTGTCCGCCCGAATCGCGTCGAGATCGAACGTGTGCAGAAGAATCGTTTCGTCCGTGCGATTGGCTTCGGCCAGTTTCGCGCCCGTGTGATCCGCGATAAAACTCGAGCCGTAAAACACGCCGGCCAGTCCCTGCTGTTGCGGATTGCCGTTGCCGAAACCGACCTCGCGGCCAATCCGGTTGGCCGCCACCACCGGCACCATGTTGGCCGCCGCATGGCCTTGCATGGTGCGCTGCCAGTGAGCCGCCGAATCGAAATCGCCGCTGAACGGCTCGGAACCGATGATGGTCGGAAAGCACAGCACTTCCGCACCCATCAGCGCGAGACTGCGCGCGGTTTCCGGATACCACTGGTCCCAGCAGATCCCAATGCCGATCTTGCCGAAGCGCGTGTCCCACACCTTGAAGCCGGTGTCGCCCGGCGTGAAATAGAACTTCTCGGTATAGCCTGGGCCGTCCGGAATGTGCGTCTTGCGATACACGCCGAGCACCGAGCCGTCGGCATCGGCGACGGCGACCGAGTTGTAGGCGGCATTGCCGGCCCGCTCGAAGAAACCGATCGGCAGCACGATGCCCAACTCGCCCGCGAGTCTCGCGAAGCGCGCAATGCGCGGATTGCCTTCGAACGGCTCGGCCAGCTCCAGATGCTTCACGTTCTGATCCAGACAGAAGTACGGCATCATGAAAAGCTCGGGGCACAGCACCAGATTCGCGCCCTGCGCGGCGGCCGCGCGGATCAAACGTTCCGCGGTGGCCATGTTGTCTTCAAAGGTCCAACTGCCCGATGCCATTTGCACCGACGCTACGGTGATGTTTCGCGACGCCATATGAGTTCCTTCAATCGGTTTCGGTCTGGATCAAACAACGGTAACGGCAGGTTGCTGCTGCGTCGAGCAATGAATGCTGCCGCCGCCGATCGACAAGGTGGGAATCGGCAGCAACTCCACGCGCCGCTCGGGAAACGCCTGCGCGAAGACTTCGCGCGCGGCTTGATCCTGCTCCACGCCGAACGCGGTCGAGATCACCGCGCCGTTGACCAGAATGTAGTTCGCGTAGCAATCGCAGTAGCGTTCGGAGCCATAGCGTTCGCTGACAATCGGCGACGGCAGATCGATCAGTTCGAAGCGGCGGCCGGCGGCGTCGGTGGCGAGTTCCAGCGCGCGGCGATTCTCGCGCATCACCTGGAAGTAATCGCCCTGCACTGGGCTCGCCGATTGGCACAGCATCTTGCCCGGCGCGATGAACGACGCAATGCCGTCCACGTGCCCATTGGTTTCCACTTCATCCGGATTGCCCGGCAACCAGATGATTTTCTCCACGCCCAGCATGCGCTTGAGTTCGGCCTCGATTTCAGCGCGGCTCATGTGCGGATTGCGGTTCGGATGCAGCAGACAGCTTTCCGTGGTGACTAGCGTGCCCTGCCCGTCCACGTAAAAAGCGCCGCCTTCCAGCACCATGTGCGAGTTGAAAATCTGCGCACCGGCCGCACGCGCGATGTCTTGCGCCACCTGCTGGCAACCGTCGTACGGCTGGTATTTCTCGCCCCAGCAATTGAAGCGGAACGCGGCGGCACCTAGTTGGCCGCGCTCGCCGACCAGAAAGATCGGCCCGCAATCGCGCAGCCAGTTGTCTTCCGCCGCGACGGCGAGCACTTCGACCGTGCTGCCGAGCAACTCGCGCGCGGCATTCGCCTCGCTGTGAAGGGCGGTCACCACGCAACGCTGATAGCGAGCAATCGTCTGCGCGACTAGCGCGAACTCCCGGCAAACCTTCAGGTAGTGAGTGCCCCACAAGTCTTCGCGGCCGTCCAGAATCGGCCAGCCCAACCAGGTGGTGTGCATCGTTTCCCATTCAGCGGGCATCCGGTAGCCGTCTCGGCGAGCGTCAAAGCGACTCATCCTGCTATCTCCGTCGTTGTGTGGTGAGCCATTGTGATACGGGTTACACTTGATGAAAAATGATCTTTCTTGCCCGTATCAATCAACTTTTCTCATATCTCCATGCAACGTGTTCCGTCCCTGAAGTTGCTGATGGGCTTTGAAGCCGCCGCGCGGCTGGGCAATTTCTCGCGCGCGGCCGACGAACTGCATCTGTCGCAATCGGCGATCAGCCATCAGATCCAGCAACTGGAAGAACAGTTGGGGCAGCCGCTGTTTCGCCGGATCGGCCGTGGTGTGGAATTGACGGTGGCGGGCGAGGTGCTGCAGCGAAGCGTGCAACGTTCAATGGAAACGCTGCGCAGCGGGCTCGGCCGCATCGCCACGTATCTGGACCCTGGGCTGGTCGTGCTGGTATGTCCCGCGCCGGTGCTGCACGGCTGGCTGCAGCCGCGCCTCGATCAGTTGCAGCAGGTGCTGCCCGATCTGTGCCCGCTGCTCTCCACGGACGAAAGCGCGCGTTACGTCGATGAGATCGATGTCGATCTGACGATCGGCGCGCGGCCCATGCAGCAGGCCGGCCTGCTCGAAGTGCCTTTCCTGCAAGACGAATGGGTGACCGTGTGCGCCACCGAACTGGCGGCGAAACTGGCACGCGTGCCGCGTGCCAAGCATCATCTGCAGACGGGCCTGATTTGCCTCGAAGAAAACCTCACCAGCGAGAGCACTGGGCCGATTTTTCGCGGGCAGTTGTCGGCGTTTCGCATGAACGCGATCTACGACGATCAGCGTCTGGTGCTGGATGCCGTATTGCGTGGGCGCGGCATTGCCTGCCTGTCGAGGCTGGTCGCGCAAGGCAGCATCGATCAGGGCGCGTTGACCGTGCTCGCCGATTACCCGCGTTTGCCGGGCATGACATGGTGGCTGTCGCGCGTGGCCGGGCCGTCGCGTTCATCCTTCGTCGAGCAGATGTATGACTGGCTGCTCGCACAGGGCAAGCAGGCCGATCCCGGCCGCGGGCTCGAGGTCTAACGCGTCTCGGTACCGCGGCCGGCCTTGTCACGTCACGCGGGCAGTTCCCTCGTCGTGCAGTGAATCCCGCCGCCGCCCGACGCAATCCCCAGAATGTCCACCTGAACGATGTCGCGCCAGCCGGCGTAGGGCTGGATCGCTGCCAGTGCAGCGGCGTCCGCGTTGGCGTCGTTGAATTTCGGCATGATGATCGCGCCGTTGCAGGTGTAGAAATTGACGTAGCCGGCCGCGAAGTTCGTCAACTGACTGTCGTTCAAGGTCACGCCGTTGGAAGTGCCATAGTTCGCGGGCGTGGTCAGTTCGATCAGTTGCAACGTTCTTCCGCTCGCATCCGTTTGATTGTTCAGATGCTGCCAGTTGGCTTCGGTCAGCGCCCGCTCGCCCATGGAATTCGACGCGTCGTAGCAATAGGCAACCACGCCGGGCGCGAGAAACTTCGCGTAGAAGTCGACGTGCCCGTTCGTGATATCGGTTTCCTTGGCCGGCGTCGCGGCGCCGCCTTTTCCACCGGCTCCGCAACCGCGCGGAAAGATCGCCAGCCCGGGAATCCAGATGATTTTCTGCACACCCAGCGTGCGTTGCAGTTCGGCCAGCACGGTGTCTTTGGCGGTTGGCAGAAGCGTCGCGTGGGCAATCACGCCATTCGGAATCGAGAACAGTTGCGGGTTGCGATTGACGTGCAGCACCGCAGATTCCGTGAGGATCGCCGTGGCTTCGCCATCGAATTCGATCGCGCCGCCTTCGAGCGTCAACGTGCTTTGAACCAGCGTCGCGTTGTTCGCATTCGCCATCCAGCCCGCCAGCGAGTGATCCTTCGCGAACGGCTGGAAGAATTTGCCCGCCTTCGACTTGTTGCTGCTCGCCGCGACCGAAGCCGGCACCGTCATGCCCGCGTTGAGGTTCAAGCCGTCCGTGTTCGCGTTGCCCCAGCCGCTGAAGTTGAAGCTCACCGCGCACAACGCGTTGCCGTTCGCCGTGTCCTTGACGAAGAGACAACCGGTGTCGCGCGTCCACAGATCGTCGAAGCCATTGGCGAGCGCGATCAGATTGACGCCGCCCACGCCCGTGCCGCGTGCCACGTAGTTGGCGTGGATGTCGGGATTCGCGCCGCTCGCCGTCGCCAGCAAACTTTGCGCGACACTCAGGTCGACCGGCAGCACCAGCATGTTGACCGGCTCATACGTGCCGATCGCTTTCGCCACGTCCATCAGATCGGCCCGCACCCGGTCGATACCGGCGTCCGTGCTTTGCGACGTGACGGGCGTCCAGATGCCTTCCGAACCCGAGGCGAACGCCATATAGGTCGCCGTGTGCGATGCGTTTTCGGCGGGCAGTAGATACGCCGACTGGTTCGGCAACTCGTTGGCCGATAAGCGCGCGGACGAACGAGCCGCGGCAGGACTGGACGGCGAATCCGCGCCGCCGCACGCCGCCAGCGTGCCCATCAACGACACGCCGAGCAGCGTGGCCGATCCCTTGATAAAGCCGCGGCGGGTCAATGGCGAGTGAACGGGCGCCACGCACGACGGTTGGGTGCTTTTGTCTTTCATCGCATCTCCATGAGTTATGAGCTATGAGCCAACTGATTCGGTCTTTCACAGCGTCATGCCCACGAAACACGGCATGACGCTGCGTCATACCGCGCTAGAACGAGTAGATAAACTGCGTGGCGAGCAGGTCGTTGGAACTGCTGTACGAACCGTCGTTGCGCAGGAACACCTTGTTGTTGGCCCAGTCGTGCCGATACTCGACTTTCACCGTGATCTGCGCGGTCGGGAAGAACAGCAGATCGAGCGCGACGTCCTGGCGATTCGAGCCCTTGCACTGCAGGCCCAAACCGCCGTTCGCCTGCGCGTTGGCCATACAGTCCGCGCTGACGCCGAAGCCGTTGTACGGATCGCGCCCTTGCCCATTCAGCGCGACCCCGCCGCCACCGCCGCCGTTCTTGCTGTCGGCGAGGAAGTCGTAGCGCAGCGTCGCGCCCATCCGCCCGAGGCCCGGCACACTGAACTTGCGATGCGCGAGTAGCGACACGCCGTACCACTGCGCCTGACCGCCGTTGAAGGCGGCGTTCTGTTGCTGGCCATAGTCGAGTTCGACGTTGTATTGCACGTCGGCAAGCAGATACGTCAAGTCGGCTTCGGAGAAAAAGAACGTGCCGAAACCACTGGGCGTCTGACCGCTCACGCCATAACTAACCGCGCCGGTCGTTGGATTGATCGCGCTCGGCAAGGTCTGCCGGCCGATGTTGAACGACGCGCCGATATCGAGCGCGCTCGACCACGTATAGTCCGCGCGCGCCGTGAAGGTCGGCACCTTGTTGCTGATCGTGATCGGGTCGCCCAGCGCATTGACGCCGGTCTGCGTGATGGCGCCGTTGGTCCGGTACTGTTCGTTGCCAAGCAGGAACTTCCACGCCCAGTTGCCCTTCGCGTAGTTCGCGCCGAGGCCGATATAGCTGCCCGGATCGGAGAAGTCGTACAGCAGGTTGTGGGTCAGCGTGAGCATCTGGTTCGACTGCTGCACTTCATAGCCGCCGAAGCTCGACATCAGGCCGGCGACGAACGTCGTCGTGCCCGACAGCGGCACGCTGACCACCGCCGTGTTCAGAATGTCGTTGCCGATCTGGCCATGCTCGTTTTGCAGCAACGTGATGCCGTTGCCGCGATTCGGCATCAGCGTGATTTCCGCCGACGGCGCCATCGGTCCGACGCCGAAGGTCTTCTTGATATCGAGGTACACGTCGCCGAACGTACTGTTGAAGTAGCCGCCGGTGCTTTCGTGGTTCGCGAACAGGAACGACGAACTGCCTTGCGCGCGGTTGTACACGTAGGTCGGATCGATATAACCCGTGATGGAGAGACCGGCAATCGGACCAGTGTTCGCGGCATCTTCGAGCGAATTCACTTTCAGTTGCTGAACGGCGAGTTGCTGCTTCATCGACGTAACGTCGCCGTTGGTGAGCGTCGCCTGCGCCTGACCGTACGCGGACGACGAGACGTCGACCGGTGCGGCTGCCGGCGTGGGCATCACGGCAGTGGCCACCGGCGTGGCCGGTGGTTGCGTCTGCAACCGCTTCACCTCTTTTTGCAGCGCGTCGAGGCGTGCCTGCAATGCCCGGATCTGGTCCGCCGTGGTGTCCGCCAGCGCGATGCCGGGCAGACAGCCCGCCACCAGCAGACCAATCAGTTTCTTTCTCACGCAAAGTCTCCTCGTTTGTTGTAGTGCGATGAATTGGTTGAGACGTTGGCCGTCGCGAGCGCTGCCTTTCACGGAACGCAGACGCGAGCGCTCTCCTGCGAGGCGGCTCACAAAGCGGCTCACAATCGGTACTGCTGCGATCAGGGAAAGGTCGCGCTCCGGCTCTCTCGCGCGCGTTAGCAGCGCGAGAGATGGGTTAGCGCGACGAGGGTTTCATGCGGCGCGATGCTCAGCGGCCCGCCTTCAACTGCGCCCAAAGACGGTTTTCCAGGCGGACGATATCGATCGGCAACGGCTTCATCAGCGTCATCTTGCTCAGCACCTCGTCGCCCGGATAAACGCTCAGGTCCTGCGATACAACCGGGCTGACGAACGGCCGCGCGGCGCGGTTCGCGGTCGGATAGAACACCTCGTTGGTGATTGCGGCGTTGACCTTCGGGTCTTCGATATAGTTGATCCACTTCATAGCCGCTTCGGGATGCGGCGCGTCCTTCGGGATCACCATCACGTCGAACCACAGCAAGCCGCCTTCCTTAACATTCGAGAAGCGGATCTCGTACGAGCGTTTCGCCTCGGCCGCGCGCCGCCGCGCAATGCCCACGTCGCCCGACCAACCGATCGCCACGCAAACATCGTTATTGGCGAGGTCGTTGATATAGCCCGACGAGTTGAACTGTGTGATGTACGGCCGTACTTTCTTCAGCAGATCGAAGGCCGCCTGATAGTCGCCGGGGTTCGAACTGTTCGGATCCTTGTGGAGATACTGCAGCGCGGTCGCGAACGCGTCGGCGGCCTGATCGAGGAACGAAACGCCGCAGTTCTTCAATTTCGACACGTTCGCCGGATCGAATACCAGCGCCCAACTGTCCACCGGCGCGTTGTCGCCGAGCGCCTTCTTCACTTCCTGCACGTTGTAGCCGATACCGTCGGTGCCGTACGCCCAGGGCACGCCGTATTGCGCACCCGGATCGGCATCCGCGATCATTTTCATCAGCACCGGATCGAGATTCTTCAGGTTCGGCATTTGCGCCTTGTCGAGCTTCTGCAGCATGCCCGCCTGAATCTGCCTCGCCATATAGTTCGACGACGGCACGACCACATCGAAACCCGAACTTCCTGCCAGAAGCTTCGCTTGCAGCGTGTCGTCGCTGTCGTAGTTGTCGTAGCGCACGTGAATGCCGGACTGCTTTTCGAAGTTCGGGATCGTGTCCTTCGCGATGTAATCCGACCAGTTGTAGACGTTGAGTTCGGTGTCGGCCGCGCGTGCGGATGCCGGGCAAAACAGCAGCAGCCCGGTAATCGCGACGAGAGCGGCACTCGCGGCCTGATGACGGAAATGACGAACACGCATGGTTATTTTCCTTGAAGTAAGCGTGAGGATTGAGGGTGTGTGAGGCGATCGGACACAGCCGGACACGGCGGGCGTGAATCATCCGCGCCCGCAAACTGGCTGACTACTTGTTTTCCATTACTAACTAAATGATTTATCTGAATCGCCAGGCGAATCGACATGGCGACTGTTGCTCAAGCAACCTCACCGCGACCAGGGCCGGTTGCTGCCTGTCGATGGGTGAGCCATTGTGGGTCGAACAAAAGCTGATGAGAATTGATGTTTTTTGTTTGATTCGATCAATTCCGCTCATGCCTTTCAGGGCGAAAGGTAGGGGTCGCGCGCAAAAATGCCTATGCGGTACTCGGCGTGACGCATCGATTCTGATCGCGTTGCAGCGCGTTCCGGCGTGCTTCGCCGCACTCTATAGGCTGTTACAAAATGCGTCTTTGTCAAACCCTATAGGTTTGCTAACCTTTCAGAAACAATTCGTAACGTGGTTATTACCCCATCAAATCCGACGCCCTGCCTGCCGGCGTCGAAGTGACTGAGAGGGTTAAACATGACCGTTGTCGACCGGGTATTTCGCGTTGCCGCTCACCAGATCGATTCCCTTCAATCGGGCTTGCCGCCGGCTTAGCCAGTCTCTTTCCGATGTATTCGAATTAACTGAAGCACGCACCCCGACCCGAGGTGATGGTGAGACTGTCGATTCGCAACAGCGCGGCCGTTCTGCTAGGTTTTTCCATTGCATCGAGTGCGCTCGCTCAAAGCGAGGCCGACGACGCCAACAAGAGTAATAACCCGCTCAATCTCGCGGCGTCGTTCAACATTCAAGATTATTACGCGCCCAGCGTGCACGGCGCGAATGCGCACACCAACGACTTTCTGCTACGTCCCACAGTGCCGCTGGGCCCCAACGGCATCGTTCCCGTCCCGCAGATTTTTCGCCTGACCGCACCGATCAGTACGCGTCCCGATCCAACCGGCGGCTACAACACGGGCCTCGGCGATATCAATCTGTTCGACATATTTCTGCTGAGTCAGAGCGGAACGCAGATCGGCGTGGGGCCGCTCGTGACGTTGCCCACTGCGACCGACCCCAGCCTCGGCACCGGCAAGTGGCAAGCCGGCCTCGCGGCCGTCGTGGTGAACGCGAGCAAGGCCAGGTTGATCGGCGCGCTGATTCAATGGCAGCACTCGTTCGCGGGCCAGAGCAGCCGGCCCACCGTACAGTCCCTCACCGCCGAGCCCTTCGGCATTTTCAACTTGCCAGGCGGCTGGTATATCCGCTCCACCGGCATCTGGACGTTCGATCTGCAGCACGGCAGCTATTACATCCCCGTGGGCCTCGGTGCGGGCAAAGCATGGAAAAGCGGCACGACGATCTACAACGCATTTATCGAGCCGCAATATTCGGTGGCGCACTCAGGAGCGGGCGTGCCACGCTGGCAGATATTCGCCGGCCTCAATCTGACCTTCGGCAAGTAGATACGACAACTCGCGAGGCGCGAAAAAATGACGTTTCGTCCTTTACTGGTAGTGAGCGTGTTCGCGGCACTCGCCGCGTCCTGGGCGTCGCCGGGCTACACACAGACGAACGGCGCCGCGCCGCCCGCCGCGTTCACGGCGTCTGCCGCCGACGCGCGTGGCATCGCCAAAGACGCGTTCCTCTACGCGTATCCGATGCTCTACAACTACAAGACGCTGTACGAGCAGGCCGTGGATCCCGCCGCGAAATCCTACGTCGGCGGCTTTGGCCGGTTTCGCAATTATTCGCAGCCTTATGGCCCGGAGAAAAAGGACATCGTCACGCCGAACAACGACACGCCGTATTCCTGGGCGTGGCTCGATCTGCGGCGCGAGCCCTGGGTGCTGACGGTGCCGGCGATCCCCGACAAGCGCTATTACGTGTTCCAGTGGATCGATCTGTTCACCTATAACTTCGCGTACGTCGGTTCGCGCACCACCGGCGACGGCGCGGGCCACTACCTGTTCGCGGGACCGAACTGGCATGGCGAAACGCCCAAAGGTATCGACAAGGTATTTCGCTCCGAGACGGATTTCATCGTCACGCTGGGTCGCACCGCGCTGCTCGGACCCGCGGACGTGAAGAATCTGCAGGCGATCCAGAAGGGCTACAAGCTGACGCCGCTCTCCGCGTTCGAGCACAGCGCGCCGCCTCCGCCAGCGCCGAAGCTGTCGTTTCCGAAGTGGGACGAGGCGAAGGCGACCTCGATCGACTTCATCGCCTACCTGAATTTTCTGATGCAATTCACGCAACCGACCAACCCCGCCGAAGCCGATTTGATGCAGCGGTTCGCGACCATCGGCATCGCGCCGGGCAAACCGTTCGATGCGTCCGCCCTGCAACCGGATCAACGCGCCGCGCTCGAAGCCGGTGTCGCCGACGGCAAAGCCGCGCTCGCGAACGCGGAAAAACAGACTACGAGTTCGTTCGATCTGTTCGGCACGCGGCAGGATCTCGGCAGCAACTACACGACGCGCGCCGTGGCGGCCGCGATGGGCATCTACGGCAATACGAAAGAAGAAGCGGTGTATGTCGGCACCCGTCTGAATGCCGACCATCAGCAATTGCTCGGCTCGCAGCCTTATGTGATTCATTTCGACAAGCAGGATTTGCCGCCGGCCACATTCTTCTGGTCGATGACCATGTACGACTTGCCCGCGCGCCACCTGGTCGCGAATCCGATTCACCGGTATTCGATCGGCGACCGGACTCGCGGCCTCAAATACGGCGACGACGGTTCGCTCGATATCTATCTTCAACATACGTCGCCCGGGCCGGCCAGGGAGTCGAACTGGTTGCCCGCACCGGAGGGCGCGTATGACGTGATCGCGCGAATCTATGGTCCGGAGGCGGCGGTGTTCAACGGCAAATGGACATTCCCGGTCCCGCGGAAACAATAGCGGCGCCTGAACCAGAGAGGGGCTCGAATGAAAGCGCACAGCGTCCGGTATTGGCAAGGCCACACCACCCGTCTCGCCCTCGCGATGTGCGCGCTGGGCGCGGCGCAGGCATCGATGGCGACGGAAGGCGGCATAGGCCGTCCGATCACGGGGATGCAGGTCACGCCGTATGCCGGCGTGGTGCCGCCCACCGCCGACTGGATCGTGTCCATCACCTCGATCTATTACGAAGGTTCGCTCGGCGCGAGCAAAAGCATTCCGATTGCCGGCACCGTGACGGCCGGGATCAACTATGACATCTCGTACAACCTGATCAACGCGATCCGGACCTGGGGCATTACCGCGGGCGGCTGGAATTTCGCGTCGTCGTTCGGCGTGCCGGTTCAGTACACCGACG
The DNA here is from genome assembly GCF_000745015.1 of Burkholderia sp. 9120. Classification (NCBI taxonomy): domain Bacteria; kingdom Pseudomonadati; phylum Pseudomonadota; class Betaproteobacteria; order Burkholderiales; family Burkholderiaceae; genus Burkholderia; species Burkholderia sp. 9120. The sequence goes on from NZ_JQNA01000002.1 coordinate 1,667,518, forward strand.
TGTCGTCGTTTCACGGACGCTTGCCGAACGACACCGCGACGCAGTTCAGCGATATCTTCTTCACGCCAGTGGTTGCGGGCTACCACCTGAGCAAGACCGATCACATCGCGCTCAGCGTGCAGATGTACGCGCCGACCGGCGCCTATAACCCGAACCGGCTCGCCAATGCCGGGCAGAACACCTGGACCTTCATTCCGACGCTGGCCTACACGAAGCTGATTCCCGCGCAGAACATCGAGTTGTCGGTGAACTACGGCATCGAGTTCTATACCGCGAATAGCGACACGCATTATCACAACGCGCCGCTCAGCGTCCTCGACCTGATGGCCGTGAAACGCTTTACAGGTGGCTGGGGTCTCGGCGTGATCGGCGGCTACATTCAGCAATTGGGCAACGACACGGGCGGTCTCGCCGAATTCACCGGCGGCTCGCGAGGTCATTCGGTGGGTATCGGCCCGATGGTGTCGTGGTCCGGCAAGGTCAGCAAAACACCGGTGTCCGCGTCGCTGCGCTGGGTCAATGAATTCGAAGTGGAGAACCGGCCCAAGGGCAACGCGGTGCAGTTATCGATCAGCGCGACCTTCCAGTAACGGACACGCGTGGCCTAGGGAGTGTCCCTGGGATTTCGCGCCGTTTGCAACACGCGTTCGCCAATCTGTCTTGATTAGACTGCAGGATGGCGTATTCGCGCGCTATACGGCGCATGGTGTCGATAGCCCGAGGTGCTACGCTCAGGAAAGCAGCCTTCGCGGCAGTGAGCCGCCGTTCAGCGGCAGAATCAGCAGCTATCAGAACATACCGCGAAGCGCGATTGCCTGTGAAGGGCGAAACATCGCTGCGGGAGCGACTGCGATGAAAATCAAAACTTATATTCTATTGACGCTGGTAGTGTTTAGCAGTGCTGCTTTCGGATGGCAGCCGCTGGCCTATCCCATTCGCAGTCAGAGCCCTTATCAGCGCAGCATCGACACCGCGACCTGCTATGCGGCGGCGAACCGGCAAACCAAAGTCAACATAGCGCACGAATCGCAGATTCCGCCGCGCCACCCTGCTGTTACCAAGACCTCATCGACCGGTGTGCCTTCGCGGCCGCCGTTGCCGCCCAGCAGCTTCTCGGCCACGCCGCCCGGCATCGGCATGCCGGCCGACGCGAGCGCGCCCGGCGCCAGCGCACCGGTTGCCACCGCCGCAGCGGGCGCGTCAGGGGCCAAGGCAAGCAACGCAACTAATCCAGCTAGTTCAGCCAACGCGACGGCGGCCACGCCCGCTTCGAATGCGACGGCGATGGCCGCCAATTCCGCATCGGCGACGAGTGCGGACAATGGCGCCTCGGAAACCGCCGCGGCAAGCGCAACGGAGGTCGCTGCGGCCTCGGGCGTGAAGCTGCCGCCGCTGCCGGCGCCCGAGCCGCCGATGACACAGTATTGGGCCGCGTATGGTGCATGCATGCAGGCGCGGGGTTACGTGGTAACACAGTAACCCGGCTTGCACGCCTCGCTGCGGAGCCTTGTTTTCCTTGATTGTGGCGTCCTGTATTCGACGCCCTTTTGCGAAACGGCAATGCTTAGCGACATTACTTCCGATCAGCATGATTATCCCCGATGCGGCCACTGCGGTGAGCCGCTAAGCGGCCGTTTTACGCGCTGTCCTTCGTGCCATGCGCATCCGGTCGAGACACTCGACGCGCATCCGGCGCCGCCTCCGTCTTTGAAGATTCCGTTGGAGCCCCCCCCCTCGACGATCGACGCGCGACTGCCCGCGCGCAGAATCTGGCGGCCTTCGTCGCGCGCGCTGGTCAATCCCTACGACGTGGTAGAGGAACCCGTGGTCGACGCGCCACCGCATCAGCGATTACGGCAGTCGCTGGTGATCAGCGGTTCGGTGCTGGTGGTGGCGTCCGCGGTGTACCTGGGTTTCATCCACAGCAACGACTCGGGCGTCGGACCGCCCATCGAAGTCTCGGGCAAGGTGAAGACGCAGAATGTCGTGCCGCCGATTGCGGTGGTTCAGCATCCCGCAGCGCCTTCGACGAATCGATCGGCAGCCGCGGCAGCGCAGCGGTCCACGACGATGGCGGCCCAGCATGCGCCCGTTGTCACCGCTCAGCGCCCGTCGTCAACCGCAAGCACAACCGCGACTGCGACCACAACCGCGACGACACAGCGCCCTACCGTCGTCGCTTCTCAACATGGTCCGCAGGTCGCCGCGCAGCACGCCGCAAACGCCACCGCCACCGAGACCACGCAGCGCCCTGCGATCGTCGCTTCCCAACGTAGCCCGGCTGTCACCAGTCAGCGGCCTACGACCGAGACGACGCAGCGCCCTGCGGTCGTCACCGCCCAACGCACCCTCGCCGCCAACACCCAACGCTCCGCGGCAGCCAACGAACAGCGACCGACACTCGCCGCCACTCAACGCACGCCGGCCACGGCCACGACCACCCCACGCCCCACGGTCATCGCCTCGCAGCGCGCCGCACCCGTACGCTTGCCGCCGCTCCCGCCCGCGAATCCACCGTTGCCCGCACCGCGCCGCGTCGCGGCCGCCGCGCCGGACACCCTGCGCACAGCAAGCAACGCCGGCAACTCCGGCAGCAACTCGCCGGATAAATCGCGCACGGACGTCTCGCGGCATATCAAAGCCGCACGCTTCGATCTCCAGCAAAACAATCTGTCGGCGACCCGCGCGCGACTCGCCGCAGCGATCGCCGTGCAGCCGGATAACCGTGACGCCCTCAACATGCGCTCCACGCTCAACACGCGCGAACAGCAACGCGACGCCCTGCTGAGCCTCGCGCGAAGTTGCGGCACGATCGCGCGCTGGACCTGCGTGCGCCATAGCGCGGGCAGTGCGCTGCAAATCGACTCGAGCAGCAAGGAAGCGCAGCGTCTCGTGATGCTCGCCGCGCGCGAAGCCGAGCCGGCGTTCACCCTGCCTGCGCCGTCCATACCCGATCCCGTGCCGGATCCACAGTTGGACAATCACCATTGATTGAGCCCGGCATCGCAAGACCCTCGCCGCGAAGCCACGCCATATAGACCAACGCGCCAGCGCGCCACGCCCTACCGCGTCGGCACCGCGAGCTTCACCTGATTGGCGATTGCGCGGTAGCGAGCCGCCGTATCCCTGAGCGTCAGACCGGTGAGCGAGCGTTGCGCCCGCGCCTGTCCCAACGCGGCGACCACGGCCTCGACATAGCACCGCATATCTTCGGTATCGACCAGTTGCACGTTCGGAAAGCCGTTCGCGAACGCGAAGGCCGGAATCCGGTTCGCCACGATCGGCACGCCGGAGGCCAACGCTTCGAGGAACGCCACGCTATGCGCCTCGGACTGCGACGGCATCACGAACACGTTCGACTCCGACAGCACACGCGCCACGTCGGTACGCGGCCCGGCGACCACCACACGTTCGCCGATGCCGAGCTGGTCGGCCAGCGCGATCACCTCGGCCTGATACTCGGGGTCTTCGATCACGCCGTAAAGCACGAGACGCGCGTCGTCCACCTGCTTGAGCACTTCGCTGAACGCGCGCACCGTGAGGAGCTGATTTTTCAACGCGGTGTAGCGGCCAATCTGCACGACTTGCGGCGCGCAATCGCTGCGCGCCACGCTATCCGTAAACGAAAAACGCGCCAGGTCCACGCCGTTGGGCACCACCGTCATCGACGGATGCGGGCCGATGGCCTTCACGTAATCGGTCACGCCTTGCTGCGACACGCCGATCACCACCCGCGCGCGACCCTTCAGGAGATGTTCGACGCGCCGGAACAGCGGCCGCTCGAAGTCGTTGCCCGCCGAATGCATGACGTACACGACCGGCACACGCAGCGGCAACGCGCGCGCGTAAAACGACGGAATGGTTGCGTGCGCGAAGATCACATCGGGACGGAAGCGCTGCACCGCGCGGAACAACTGCCACAGCTTGACGGGCAAACCGTGCCGATGCCGCGGGAACCAGCACTGCACGTCGTGGCTCTGCAGTTCCTCGCGCAACGAAGCGAAATCGGCATGCGCGGGCAGCAGCGACGCCACGCACACCGCCATCCCTTCGGCGGACTGGTCGAGCGCGAGGTCCTTCGCCAGGACTTCCGCGCCCGATAATCGTGGCGCAAGCACCAGATGGAAAACTCGCATCACGACGTCCTTGCAGTCAGCGTCCTGAATAGCATCCACGCCGCAGCGCAGCCGAGGCCGAGCGTCATCGACCAGGCAATGCCCGTCACGCCCCACCAATGCACCGCGGGCGGCGCACTCACCAGCAGCACGACGACCTGAATCGCCGACGCATGCACGGTCGCCTTCGCATCGCCCACCGCGCGCAGATACGCAACGAGCACGGCGATCAGCGCACCGATCGCCATGTTGATCACGAGGATCCGGAACAGCGGCACCGCGGGCAGCCAGGCCGCGCCGAGAATCAGCGAGAACAACGGCTCGGCGATCATCCTGAGCACCACGACGAACGCGGTCAGTCCCACCGCGATCGCCAGCAGATAGATCTTGATGACGCGCGACGCCGACTGCGGATTGCGCCTGTGGTGCGCCGCGAACGTGGGAAACAGGTATTGCGACATGGCGATCGCCGCATCGGCGAGCAGCATCTGCGCGAGCCGCGACGACATCTGATAGCTGCCCAGTTGCGCGGGCCCGAGCAGTTTGCCGACCACCACCTTATCGAACTGATTGAGCAACAGATTGATCACGCTGCTCGCCCAGATCCAGCGGCTGAACCCGACATAGTGACCGATGCCCGACCACACCGCGCGAATCGGCGGACGCGGTTTCATGGTGGCCCAGGTCAGCGTGCTCTTCAAGCTTTCGCCCGCCACGAGCCCGATCAGCACCGAAGCCGCACCCGCGCCGAAATACGCGAGCGCGAGCCCAACCGAGCAATCGACGAACGACGCCGCCACTTCGACGCCGGCAATGTGCTGAAAGCGCCGCTCGCGCTGCACCACGTAGTAGGTCGGTGAAGCCAGCCCGCGCAACAACGGCAACAACGCGGCCAGTTGTATCAGCACGAGCGAACCGTTCAGATGGAATTGACTGCTCAGCAGCGGCGCAAGCGCGACCAGCAGTAAAGAAATGAGGACGCCGCGCGCGGTCAGCGTCGTCCAGACCGCGCCGAGTTGCGGACGCGTGGGCGCATGCTCGCCCTGAATGACGGCCTGCGCGAGCCCGGTGTCGGACAGCGCTTCGGCAATCGCCACCGCGAGCAAGGCCACGCTCACGCTGCCGATCGCCGCCGGCCCGAGCATGCGGCCGATCGCGAGGAATTTGATCGCCACGAGGCCACGCACGGCGAACTGTTGCAGCAACACCCACGTTGCCGCACTCGCGCCGAAACTGCCCGCTATCGACACTGCCGGAAGCCTGATCGCCCGCAAGCTGTCTCTCCGTCAAAACCTGGTGCGGCCAGATGGGCGCCAGGCAGCGATAAAAGTATCGCTGCGAACGCCGCCGGCGCACAATTCATTGGGTTGCACCAGCAAGCTGGCGGGGTTTTCCTCGAACTCCAGTCTCGACCTTACCGCGAGAGAATCGGCGACAACCGCCATCAGCTAGGCGTGGTCAGCCTAAGCCAACAGACCCTGGTACGTTGGCACACAAAGCGGGTCAAATTAGCCATTACCCTTACGCGGGCGATGCTAACGTTGCTCCGCTAGCGCCTCGCAACAGCCGGCGCTCAGGTACTTTTTTCTCCTACCACGCACAGGTTACCGACGCGATGGAACAAGACTACGTCCTGATAGTGGAACCCAATCTGACCGGCCATCGCTGGCGCTATGTCGAGTGGACCATGCAGGCCTGCGCGGAAGCCGGTTACCCATGCATTCTGGTGACCGAATGCGCGAACGAAGATCACCGGCTCGCGCGTCAGATCACCGCCGCCAACCGCCCGGACCAGCAGATCGCGTTCGTCGATCCCGAAGAGCCGCAGCGCGGCCGTTTGCCGGATCCGAATCCGTACTGGCGCTTTCACCGCTACTTCAAGCGCGTGCATTCGATCCTCAGCCGCATGCAGAACATCCGCCTCGTGGTGGTGCCCTACGTCGATTACTTTTTCTATTCGTTGCCGTTTCTCGGCTCGCCGTTCGGCAAGACGCCATGGATCGGCATCACGATGCGGGCGACGTTCCACCACCACAAGGTCGGCATCAAGGCGCCCGATCGGCCGGTCGTCAACGCGATCAAGGCGCAGTTGTTCAAGCGCGCGATTCGCACCGGCGGACTGCGTACGCTGCTGACCATCGACCCCACGTTGCCCGAATGGGCCGCGCACCATTCGTCGAAGAGCAGCGCGAAAGTCGCCTATGTCGCCGATCCGTTTCCCGACGAGCACGCGGAAAATCCGGTGCTCGCGCGTGCGCGTCTCGGCCTCGATCCCGACCAGCGCTATCTGCTCGTGTACGGCGCGATCACCGAACGCAAAGGCATCTACGAACTGGTGCACGCGCTGACGCGGCTGGAACACGCACCGACGCTGATCGTCGCCGGCGAACAGGACGACGTGACCCGCCACTTCATGCGCAATCACGTGCGCAGTCTGACGCCCGCGCCGCTGGTGCTCGACGAGTTCATTTCTAACGACATCGAACGTGATCTGTTCTCCGCCTGCGACGCGGTGTGGCTCGGCTACAAGGGACACTACGGCATGAGCGGCGTGCTGGTGCAGGCGTACCGGTTCGGCAAGCCGGTAATCGCGACGGAAGACGGGTTGATTGGCTGGTTCAGCCGGCGCTGCGAGTTGGGGCCGATTCTGAGCGATTTGAGTTCCGCGTCGATTGGCCGCGCGATTACGGAAACCATGACGTCGTGGCCGCATCCGCGCGAAGCCGAGCCGGCCGCTCGCGAAGACCTGCTATCGCGGCACACGCTCGGGCAATTCAAGCAGACCTTGCTGCAGCAGATGGCTTGAGTTTCAGCGTCACGCCGCCCAACTCCGCGACACCTCCTCCGCAAAAAACGAGGCGTCCATCATTACGATGGACGCCTCGTCACATTCAGCCCGTCAATCTAACTAGCTAGCTAACAGCCGACCGCCACTACCGGCAATCGGCCACAACGCAACCCTCTCACTCAAGATAACTGCCCACCCGCGGGCACTTCCTCGCGCACCGAACTGCTGCGCTTTTCCGGGAACAGCGCGTTGCGCATCAGCAGGAACGGGTATTCGATCGCGCGCGTGGTCACGTAGCCGATAAAGATGGCAATCGCGAATTGCGCCGTCAGCGCGAGCACCCAGATCAGGCTCGGCGGAAATCCCATTGCCGTGGTCTTGCGAATCAGGATGTCGCCCGGCGCGAGCGCCAGCGAATGCCACAAGTAAATCCCGTACGAATAGAGGCCGATCCACGCCACGCCGCGGTAAATCCACGACTCGCGCAGCGAGCCGGAATACTCGAGCACCAGCACGATCAGCGCGGCGAAACCGAGCGCCTGAATCGTATAGCCGATGCTTTCGTCGAGCGCGAGATTTTTGGTCGCGAGCACCAGCCACGCACACAGGATAACGACGCCGAGAATCAGCAGCCCTTTGCGCCTGGCGAGCTGATGATAGACAGCGGGCTTCATCCAGTAGATCGCCGACAGAATCACGCCGACGAGCAAACTGTCGATCCGGTACTGCGTGTAGGCGAACGCGCCATCCAGATCGCCACCCGCCACCGCGAAGCAGCGCGCGGTCAGCACCACCGCGCAGATTCCGGTCAGCACGCCGACAATCGTCCATGCACCGAGCTTCCAGCGCGCAAACAGCAACAGCAGCGCGGGCAGCACGAGATAAAAGTGTTCTTCGACCGCGAGACTCCAGGTCTGGGTAATCGAGGTGCCCAGATAGTTCTGCAGGTGGGTCAGGTTCTGAACGAGGAAGGTATTCCACGGGTGCCGTCCGGCTAGCACATGGAAAGCAATCAGCACGTAGTAAGCGGGCCAGATGCGGAAAATCCGCCGCACGATAAAGCGCCGCGCATCGACGTGGCCGGTTTCAGCGTATTGGCGAAGCAACAGGCCGCCCACCAGAAAACCGCTCAGCGTGAAGAACAGATTCACGCCCTCGCGGCCGAAATTTTTCAGCGGATATTCGATGACCTGAATCAGGTAATTACCGGTTTGGACCGCGTGAAAGTGAAATCCCATCACCGCGATGATCGCGATGCCGCGGACGAAATCGAGTTCGATCGCCCGTCCCCGTGTCGTGGGCCGCGCCCCGCCGAAAAATTTCATGTTTTTCCCCTGTCATCTGGTGCAAGCGATCCCGCACTAGGGCATGGCCCTTTTTGCATCTTCCGTGGCTGCGTCCGTGTGTGCGCGCCAACTTCAAGACATTGGCCGACAACCTGTACCGATGTGCACGGCTCTTGCCGTAGCGAACTTGCATGGAACCCAGGTAAGCGCCAAAGCGCCAACGGGGGTCTATAGATAGGCACTTGCCGCCGTCGCCAGAACCCAGGCAATCGACGACGAATGCGGTCCAGGTAACTAACGTATTGGGAGATTCCCGCACAATGGCCCGATACGTGACCGTCCGCTGCAGACGGACGGCGAAACGACGGCGACGGGGGAGGGATCAGCAATGCGCCATCAGTATGCAACGCCCTGGATATGGATTTTTCTGCTTCCGCTTGCCTGGGACTACAAGGCCACTGACGCCAATGTAGGCCACCTCGCACAGTTCGTGTTCGTGGTCCCGGCGTTCGCCGCCGGCCTCGCGCTGTTGCTGGTCGCGCCGCGCTTTCGCGAGCGTTCGCGGCTGCGCTCGGTCGTCACCGCCAGCATGCTGCTATGCGTGTTCGGCAGCGTGGTGGCCCAGTTCGTGCAGGATAACGACGTCGGCAACTATCTGCGCACGCTGCTGCCCTTCGTGCTGTTCCTGCTCGGCTACCTCGTGGCATGCCGGCCGTGGAGCGAATCGCGCCTCTCCCAGTTCGAACGTGCGCTGTTCGTCGCCAATCTGATTAGCGCCGTGTTCACCTTCGTCTACGGCCTGGCGACCAGCGGCGATCTCGAGGAAGTGCGCTACCGCATCATCTCCGTGACGTTGCTCGGTTTGCAAGCCGTGCTGCTGCACGAGTTCGTCGTGGCGCGGCGCTTCTCGCTGTTCAACGTGAGCGTGTTCGCCGGCACCGTCGTCGTCGAATTGCTGAGCGTGACGCGCAGCCTGCTGCTCGGCACGGTGCTGCTGTTCCTGCTCGCCGTGGCGCTGAGCGCGCCGACACTTCAGCACATCTGGCGCGCGTTCGGCCGCAGCATCGTGGTCGGCGTCGTGCTGGCCGCGATAGCCGGCGTCGCGGTCGTCAGTTTCCCGACCGTCGCCGAACACTGGACGCAGCGCATTTTCGCGTCCGCGGAAACGGAATCGGGCAAGGATCCGACCACCATCACGCGTCTCGCGGAAATGCGCGACCAGTACGATCAGGTGACAGAATCGCCGTCCACCGTGCTGTTCGGCGAAGGCTACGGCCACTATTACCGCTACTCGCCGGCCTATCTGCCGGATCTCGCCGGACAGATCTCCGACGAAGATTTTTACGCGATCCACGAATGGGCCGCCGGCCACAATTTCTGGGTCTACCAGTTCTTCGCGGGCGGACTGCTGTTCGGCATCGGCATGCCGTTGGCGACGCTGGCGGCGCTGGCAATCTGCTTCTTCTCGTATCGCTACTGGCGCGCGGTGGTGCCCGACGCGCCGATGCTGCCGGTGCTCGGGCGCGCCATCATGCTGTTCGCCGCGTTGCCGGCCACATCGATCGGCGGCAATCCGCTCGGGCCGCGTTTTTCGGGCCTCGTATTCGGCATCGCGCTCGGCCTGATGATCGCCACGCACTCGCGCTTGCAGCGTGCGTTGCCGGCGCGCGTGAGACGTCCGCGCAGACCGCCGAATTGGCGGCCGGGCGTGATGCCCGATCTACCGGGTCGCATCCAGCCCGGCATGGGGCGTGCCGACCTGCCCGCCGCGCTCGGCGCGTCGCGCGGCTCGAACGACTCACGCGATGGACGTGATGGACGTGACGTACGCGATACCCGCGATACCCGAGCTTCTCCTTCATTCGGCGCGCTCGTGCCCCACACTTCGCCGACGCCAGGCGCCAACCGACCGACTATCGCCCGATGAAAATCCTCCATCTGCTTGCCAGTGTCGATCCCCGCGCGGGCGGTCCCGTCGAAGGCGTCCGCCGTAGCGGTATCGCGATGCAGGACGCCGGTCACGACATCGAAGTCGCCACCTGCGATGCACCCGGCGACGCCTACCTCGCCGCGTTTCCGTTCGCGGTGCACACCTTCGGTCCGACGCAAAGCCGCTATGGCCACAACCCGCGTCTCGCACCGTGGCTCGCCGCCAACGCGAAACGCTTCGACGCGGTGATCGTGCACGGTCTGTGGCAATACCACGGCTTCGCGGCATGGAAAGCGCTGCACAACAGCGAGGTGCCGTATTACGTCTACGTGCACGGCATGCTCGACCCGTGGTTCAAAGAGACTTATCCGCTCAAGCACATGAAGAAGTGGCTCTACTGGCCATGGGCCGAGTACCGCGTGCTGCGCGACGCACACACCGTCATCTTCACGACGGAAGAAGAACGCACGCGCGCGCGTCAATCGTTCTGGCTGTATCGCGCGAATGAGCGGATCGTGCCGTTCGGCACGACCGTGCCGCCGCTCGACGCCGCACCGCTGCGCGAAGCTTTCCTGCAAGCGGTGCCCGGTCTGCGCGGCAAACGCATCGTGCTGTTTCTCGGCCGTGTGCATGCGAAAAAAGGCTGCGATCTGCTGATCGACGCGTTCGCACGCGTGGCGGGCCGCGACCCGGCGCTGCATCTGGTGATCGCCGGTCCCGACGAAAGCGGTTGGGGCGTGACGCTGCGCGCACAGGCCCAGGCGGCCGGCATCGCGCATCGGCTGAGTTTGCCCGGCATGTTGCAGGGCGATCTCAAGTGGGGTGCGTTCCATGCGAGCGACGTGTTCGCGCTGCCCTCGCATCAGGAAAACTTTGGCGTGGCGGTGGCTGAAGCGCTGGGTTGCGGACTGCCCGCGCTGATCTCCGACAAGGTCAACGTGTGGCGCGAAATCGAAGCGGACGGCGCAGGCCTGGTGGCGCCCGACACCGTCGACGGCACCGAGAAGAATCTGCTGCGCTGGCTCGATCTCGACGACGCCGCGCGCGAACAGATGCGTGCGCAAGCGACTCGCACGTTCAATGCGCGCTTCCGGATCGAGACGATGGTCAGCGCGTTGACGGCGCTGCTGGAAACGAAGGGCGCGCCCGTCGATGAGCGGGACGACCCGACGCCGCTCGCCACGCTGTGCGAAGCGACGCAGCAAAGCCGCTAGGCCCGCGTTAAAAAACACGGCCCCAAAAAAGTAAGGCGCGCTCACTGCGCGCCTTACTTTTTCCAACGCTCACCCGACCCGATTCAACCGCACGAAGGCGTCACTGCTCCTTCATCAACGACGTCAGCGTCGACGCCGCGATGGGTAGCACCTCGACCTGCGGCGTCGCCTGAATCGACATCATCGCGCTGTTGGCCGCTTCCGCCCGCGTGTTGCCGACGATATCCGGCACATCGAGCTGACGCACCAGATGACCCGCGAGCCGCAACGACAACGCGGCGATCGTGATGGTCGGGAAGTTCGCGCCGACCGTCGGAAACACCGAACTGCCGCCCACATACAGATTGCTGATGCCATGCACCTTGCAATCGCGATCCACCACGCCTTCGCGCGGCGAGTCGTGCATGCGTGTGGTGCCCATGTGGTGCCACGTGCCCTCCAGCTTCGTCGGCCATGCGCGGCCTTCGAGCGGCGCGTCGAGTTGCACGTCGGCGACGCCGGCCAGTTGCAGCTCCTGCGCGAGCAGCGCGAAGGTTTTGTCGAACGTGCGTTGCACCTGGTCGCCCAGACGCCACTCGACCCGCACGCGCGGCATGCCGAAGCGGTCGCGTTTATCGGCCGACAGCGTGACGCGGCTATCCGGATCGGGCACGGCTTCGACGATCGCCTGCAGCGTCACGTCGGTGATCAACGCAGGCCATTGCAGCAGGCGCGTCAACCCGTAACCCACGGTATCCAGCGGATGCGCGATCATCGTCTCGATGTCCCGCTTCAAACTGCGCCCGGGCTGATCCTTCTGCAACAATGCTTCCTTGCAATGGATCAGCGCTTCGGAACCCGCGCTGCCCTCGCCGTACCATTTCGAATAGAGCCACACGCGGGAATTCAGCAGCTTCTCGCGCGCCATCCATTCCTGCTTCGGCGCGAACTGCGACGAGATCTTCGTGCCGTGCGCCGACACCGCGGCGTTCTGGTAGTGATACTTGATGTCGTACAGCTTGTTGCGCGCGTTGCCCGGACGAAAGCGGACCTTGCCCGACATCATGCGCGGATGATCCATGAAGTAGCGGCCCACCAGATCGTGCGCATTGCCGAGGCCGGCCGCCTGCACGTCGTTCGACGCGAGCAGCAGGCGCGCATTTTCGATCCCGCCGGTCGCCAGCACGAAAATCTTCGCCTGCATCGTGAGGCGGCGGCCACTGATCGTGCCGACTTTCACGCCGGTAATCGTGGTGCCGTCGGCGTTGGCGTCGATGTTCAACACGTTCGCATGCAGGTACACGCGCACCCGCGACGATTGCGACAGCTCGTCGCGATACACCTTGCCGAAACGCACCGGCGGGCTGAACTGCGCGACCGTGTCGCGCATGTCGCCGGTCGAGAGCGGCAGGCGGCGCACGTCGGGACGACCGATCTCGCGTTCCCAGTAAGCGGGGTCGAAATTCTGCGGGCCGAGCTTCAGCAGTTCATGCGTGCGCGCGTAGTACGGCGCGAGTTCGTCGAGACCGAACGGCCAGCCGCTGTGCGCAATCCAGTCGCGCTTCTCGAAGTCCCACGGATCGAGCGGACGGCACCAGCCACCCCAACAGTTGCTGCTGCCGCCAAAATAACGGCTGCGCGAGCCATCCGCGAACGAGTACGGTAAGCCGGCATTTTCGCCGCGATAGAGGTCGCGCGTTTCGTCGTCGGGACCGAAGCCGCCGCTCTCGAGCATGCAGGCGTCCACGCCCGCCCTCGACAGTTCGAGCGCCAGCGTAATGCCGGCCACGCCCCCACCGATAATGCAGACCGTCGTGTCAATGACCGTGTTCTGAGCAACCGTACGAGTGTCGATAAACATCCCCTGCTCCCGTCTTCTTCATGCATTTCCGGCGTGCGTCCCTGGCGCTTGCCGACCCGCCCGGATCGGCCAAGCAGACTCACGCGCGCGTCGCGACCCGGCGCCGTCGGCGTCGCCGCGGGCGTCGACCGGACGGCATCGGCGTTCCCATGGCGGCGCCCGGCATGTTCCGGACAGCACGACTTCGGCCTCCTCAGCGTAAAAACGCTGCGGTTCTATGTCTGTGGTTCAGGTCACTGAAGTAAACCGTTTCCGAATGAAACGGCACGGATTGCCGCCATACACGCCCTCGGCTTCGAGCGAACGATGCACGACCGACAACGGCGTCACCACCGCCGAACGGCCGATCGTCACACCCATCTGCACGACGCACTTCGAGGTGATCCACACCCCGTCTTCAATAACGATCGGCGCGACCTGCAAATCCATCGTGCCGCTCATATCGTGCGAGCCGGCGGTCAGGAACGTGCCTTGAGAAATGCAGACGTTCGAGCCGATGCGGATCGGCGCCTGGTTGTAGATCCACACGTCCACGCCGAACCAGCACTTGTCGCCCACTTCGAGATTCCAAGGCGCCTTTACGCGGATCGGATGCACGAACCGGCAACCGTTGCCGATCTTCGCGCCGAACAGGCGTAACAGCGCGACGCGCACCGCCGACAGCGGCAGCAGTTTGTTGTTGATCACGCAAGCTTCGAGCACGAACCAGATCAGTTCGATCAGCGGGCCGCGCGCCGCGCGATAGTTGCCTTTTCCAGCGAGACTCAGGTCGATGACACGACCTGTTTCGTGCGCCTCTTCGGCTTGCGGAGCACATCCGATCTGCGGATCGTCGGCAACGTTACCCATCAGCTTTCTCCGAACCACGAACGGTGGTAAACAGATTGCAGGCCACACTGCAGTTTCCTTACATTATGTTGCGGCGCCTTGCGCGACTTTGTGGCGTGGCCGTGTGGGCAAGCGTTTTGGCGGCTACGCGCGGCATGGATGGCGCACGATAGCTGTACCGTGACCGCATCACCCGGGGGACCACAATGAACAACTCGCTTCGGCAACCCGCCACCTGGCTGTTTCTCGCACTTAGCGCAAGCGTCGTACCGGCACTCGCATTCGCGCAGAACAATCCCGCACCGGCCGCTAACGCCGGCACGAGGTACGGCACCCTCCCGCAAGCACCCGTCGATCGTCGCGCCAAACAGCGCACCAGCGAACAAACCCTGCTCGGCGCACCGCGTCCTTACGGCACCGCCGACATGCAGCAAGGCGATACGGACGACGCGCAACGCACCGCCCTGCTCAACGAACAACGCATGACCGTGCTGGGTGGCGGGCAAGGCGCGCAACCCGCAGCGCTCGGCAGGGGCAACGGCAAGGCGCCTGCGCCCGGCGCGGCGCAACTGCGGGTGGCCGACCAGGCAGGACCGCAACTCAAGGCCGCCGACGGGCTGACGCCCGAAGGCGCCGTGAAGAACACGTACGCCGATCCGTACGCAACGGGCAAGCACGCCGTCTATCGTTCCCCGTGGTAAGTGCGCATTCATGACGTGGGCCGCTTGCCGGATCAATCCGGCGCGGCTTCCTCCGCCGTGGCCGGTTTGCGCCGGCGCCGGGCCGCCGCGGTCGAATGCCGAGCACCGAAAAACGGCGCTTCGGCTTTGACCCGTTCGCGTGGTGCGTCTTCACGTCCACCCAGGCGCTCCTCGAACGTGCGGATCGTCGCCTCCGGCGAGAGCGCACGCTCCGCATAACTGCGCGCGGCCTTGCCGAGTGCCGCACGACGTTCGGCATCGCCCGCGAGCATGGTGAGCGCCGCCACCAGCGCCTTGGCTTTGTCCGGCGGCACCACCACACCGCGCGGCGCGACCGCTTCGTAGAGCGCCGTGCCGCGACGCGCCATGGCCACGGTCGCACGGCCGCTCGCGAACATGCCGGTGAGCTTGGACGGCATCACCAGATCCGCCGCGTCGCCGCGTTGCGGCAGCACGTGAATGTCGGCGAGATTGAGTAATTCGTTCAGACGCTCGGTGGGCTGCAACGGCATGAAAATGCAGTTGCTCAAGCCCGCGCAACGTTCGAGCAGACTTTCGCGCGCCGCGCCGCTGCCGCAAAAAACGAACGTGAGATCGGTCCGCTCGGCCAGCATCACGGCCGCGTCGGCGAGCGTTTCGATCCCCTGCTTCGCGCCCATGTTGCCGGAGTACAGCACCACCTTCTGCCCGGCGGGAATCCCCAGTTCACGGCGATAGTCGCTGGCGCGCGAGAGCGGAAAAATCGCCGACACGTCGACCCAGTTCGGCAGGCAAACAATGCGCGAAGGCGCCACACCCTTGGCCGCCGCGCGCGCGCTCATCTGCCGCGTGATCGACGACACCGCATCGAACCGCCGCAACAGCGTGCTTTCGATCCAGCGCGCAAAACGCGCGCCGCGCGGGCTTTTCAGCAGGCCCAGTTCGAATGCCGCGTCGACCTCGTAGTCCTGAATGTGCAGCCATGCGCGCGCGCCGGTAACGCGTGCGAGCGTCAGCGCGGCGGGCGCACACATCAAGGTGGGAGCGATCAGCATGACCGCGTCGGGACGCCATACGGCCTGCCAGGCGATCAAGGGAAGCGAGCTCAGCGCGAAGCTCGCGAGGTGCACCATGCGCTTCAGGCCGCTCGGCCGCGACGGCACCCACAGCGGTGCGCGCCACAGCGATACGCCGTCGCGCATTTCGCGCTGATAGCGCCACGCCGCGTAGCCCGCCGTCACGCGCCACTCCGGGTAATAAGGCGGTGCGCACACCACACGCACCTCGTGCCCCCTGCGGGCTAGCAGCACGGCCATTTCCGCCGTGTACTTGCCTGTCCCCGTCAGTTCCGGCGCGTAGTTGATGCCGTAGATCAGGATCTTCATTATGGCTGCCAGAACAGGTTAGGGCTTCACAGGCGCGACGCCGCAACAGCGCGCGTCAATCGCTCAACATCAGGGCACAGCCTCGGGCAATATTCGCGGCGGCCGACGGCGGATCGAAACGGCGGATCACGTCCATGCAACGATGTGCGGTGCCGCCGGCGTCGGCGAAGGCTTCCATGGCCTTGAGCATCGTGCGCTGCAAGCCGGCCACGTCGCCCGCTGTAAACGCATAACCGCTCACGCCGTCGATCACCAGTTCCGGCACGCAACCGCAACTCTCGCTGACCACCGCCGGGCAACCGTGCGCGAGCGCCTCGTTGACCACCAGCCCCCACGGTTCGCTATAGCTCGGCAGCACCATGCAGGTCGCGCCGTAGTACTCGCGCGTGAGCGGCTCGTCCTGCAAACTGCCGGCGAACGTCACCGCGTCTTCGAGCGCGAGCTCGGCCACCTTCGCATGCAGCACCTCGGCCATCGGTCCGGTGCCGACAATGCGCAGCTTCGCCGCGGGAATACGCCGCCGCAAACCGGCGAACGCTTCGATCAGCGTGCCGATGCCCTTTTCTTCCGAGAGCCGCCCGACGTACAGAAACACCGGCGGATTACCGGCACGCGCGGCGACCCGCTCGACCAGCGCACGCTCCGGCGAAAACGAGCCGGGTAGCGCGGCCGCCTGGCACGGCACGAAGATCTTGTCGCGCTTCGCCCCGAGCGACAGCAGATACTCGCGGCTGCGTTCGCCGAAACCGAAATAGCCGTCGCACAGCGAGAAAAACACCCGCTTCGGGATCGACGTGAGCAGCTTCTTGGGCCGGTCGCGCGCGGTGGAATCGCAAAAAACCGCGCGCCGTTTGCCGGTCACGATGCACGCCGCCAGCATCGCCCAGTATTCCGGGCGGTGATAACCGGGCAGCACGATCAGATCCGACTTGGCACGCAGCACTTCCCACGTGAGCCGGGCGATCAGCTTCATTCTCGGCACGTCTTCGTAGCAGCCGTCGAAGAGTTTCTGCATCGGATAACGATGGAACGAGTAGTCCACGTCGGAGAAGCCGATCCGGTCATGCTCGGTATCGGCGATCTGCACCATCGAATAGCGGATCGCGCCCGACGCCGAGATGTTATGCAGGGCGGAGAACACCACACCCTTATGGCGCGACCATACGACGTTGTGGAAGATCGTGACTGACGCGGTCATGTGTATGCCACTCCAAAAAAGTCGTCCATGCATGCGTGGCGCGGTCCGCGCACGCACTGCGTTTGAGGCATTGCCAACAGCCGCTGTCGCGCGGCTATGCCTGCAACGCGGCGGCGCTCGAGCCGGCGTGCAGTTCGACGAATTCCCTATACGTGGCCGCGATACCCTCTTCAAGCCCGATCGTTGCGCGCCAGCCCATCTGCGCAAGCCGCGAGACGTCGAGCAGCTTGCGCGGCGTACCGTCGGGTTTCGAGGCGTCGAACACCAGTTCGCCTTCGAAGCCCACCACCTTGCAGATGCATTCGGCCAGCTCGCGAATCGACAGATCCTCGCCGACGCCGACGTTGAACAGCCCTTCCGTCACGTTGTGTTCCAGCATGAACAAGGTCGCGGCGGCCAGATCGTCGACATGCAGAAACTCGCGGCGCGGCGTGCCCGAGCCCCACACCGTCAAGCTCGCCGCGCCGCTCAGGCGCGCTTCGTGCGCCTTGCGCAGCAGCGCCGGCAACACGTGGCTACTGGCCAGGTCGTAGTTGTCGTTCGGGCCGTACAGATTGGTCGGCATCAACGCGACGTACTGCGTGTTGTACTGGCGGTTGTAGGCGTCGCACAGCTTGACGCCGGCAATCTTGGCGATCGCGTACGCGTCGTTGGTCGGCTCCAGCGGCGAGGTCAGCAGATACTCCTCGCGGATCGGCTGCGGACATTGCTTCGGGTAAATGCACGACGAGCCGAAGAACACCAGCCGCTCCACCTGCGCGCGATACGCCGCGTGAATCACGTTGGCTTCGATCACCAGGTTTTGATAGATGAACTCGGCCGGGCGCGTCGCGTTGGCGAGAATGCCGCCCACGCGCGCGGCGGCCAGCAGCACCACGTCGATCCGTTCGGTTTCGAAAAAGCGCTGCACGGCGGCCTGATCCGTGAGATCGAGCTCCGCGTGCGAACGGGTGATCACGTTCGGATACCCCGCGGCGGTGAGTTTCCTCATCAGCGCGGAGCCGACCATGCCGCGATGGCCCGCGACGAAAATGCGTGCTTGTTGGTTCATGGCCGTTACTCGTGATGTTCCAGCGCCGTGAATCCGGCCAGCGTGACCAGCGCGTCACGTCTCGCGATCTGATAGTCCGAGCGCACCATCTCCTTGACGAGCGACTCGAACGAGGTGGTCGGCTTCCAGCCGAGCTTCGCATGCGCCTTCGACGGATCCCCGAGCAGCGTCTCGACTTCGGCGGGCCGGAAGTAGCGCGGATCGACGCGCACGATCACGTCGCCGGGCGACATCTTGATCTCGCGCCCTTCGACCTTCTCGACAATGCCGACTTCATCCACGCCGCTGCCTTCGAAGCGCACGGTCACACCCAGCTCCGCCGCCGCGTGCTGCACGAACTGCCGCACGCTGTACTGCACGCCGGTGGCGATGACGTAGTCCTCCGGCATCTCCTGTTGCAGCATGCGCCACTGCATCTCCACGTAGTCACGCGCATGGCCCCAGTCGCGCAGCGCGGACAGATTGCCGAGATAAAGCGTCTTCTGCATGCCGACCGCGATCCGCGCCACTGCGCGCGTGATCTTGCGCGTCACGAAGGTCTCGCCCCGCACCGGCGATTCGTGATTGAACAGAATCCCGTTGCACGCATAGAGCCCATAGGCTTCGCGGTAATTGATGGTGGTCCAGTACGCGAACAGCTTGGCGACCGCATAAGGGCTGCGCGGATAGAACGGCGTGGTCTCCGACTGCGGCACCTGCTGCACGAGGCCGTACAGTTCCGAGGTCGAAGCCTGATAGAAACGTGTCTTCTTTTCCAGCCCGAGAATCCGGATCGCTTCAAGAATCCGCAGCGCGCCGAGGCCGTCCGCGTTGGCGGTGTATTCCGGTTCCTCGAACGACACCGCGACGTGGCTTTGCGCCGCGAGGTTATAAATCTCGTCGGGCTCCACGCGTTGAATCACGCGCAGCAGGCTGGTGGAGTCGGTCAGATCCGCGTGGTGCAGAAAAAGCCGTTGGTCCGGATCGTGGGGATCGCGGTAAAGGTGATCGATACGGTCTGTATTGAACAGAGACGACCGGCGTTTGATGCCATGCACGTCGTAATTCTTGGCGAGCAACAGCTCCGCCAGATACGACCCGTCCTGTCCGGTGATGCCGGTGATCAGCGCGACCTTGCGTTCCATGGAGCGACTCCTCGTGTGAGCTTTTAGATTTAAGTCCCGGCGCCCGCCGCCTGGTTGAAGGGTCCGCGGCGGGCTCCGTTGTCAACCTGCAATGCTGTCGTACCCGTAATACCCGCCCTGATAGCCCGAACCGAGGAACGCGCCTTCCTGCGGCACATCGGTCAGCAGCACCCCTCTGAGCCCGACCCCGCCGTTGCGCAGCCGCTTGGCCGTTTCGGCGATCTCGTTGAGCGGATGGCGGCCATGGCGCACCACCAGCAGCGTGGTGCCCGCGTGCTTGCCGATCAGCGTGGAGTCGGTCACCGCCAGCACCGGCGGCGTGTCGACGATCACGAGGTCGTAGTGCGATTTCAGTTCTTCGAGCATCGTTTCGAAACGCTTGCTCATCAGCAGTTCGGACGGATGCGACGGCAGCGTGCCCTTGGCGAGCACGTCGAGGCCCGGCAGCACGTCGCGCTGCACCATCGACATCAGATCGCCGCCGCTCAGCACGTCGGACAAACCAGGCTGATGGCCGATGCCGAAGTGCGAGTGCACGTCGCCGCGCCGCATATCGCCGTCGATAATCAGCACGCGCTTGTTCGCCGACGCCACCAGCGCCGCGAGATTCACGGACAGGAACGACTTGCCGGTATCGGGCCGCGAGCCGGTGATCATCACGACGTTGTTCTCGGCGTGATCGAGCGAGAGCTGCAACGAGGTGCGCAGATTGCGCACGCCTTCCACCGCGATATCTTCCGGCGCCTGTTGCGCGAGCACGTGCAGACCACGGCGGCGCAGCATGACGTTTTCCTGCAGACGCAACTGGGTCTGGCTGCGCGGCACGACCGCGAACACCGGTACGCCGAGCACCGCCTCGAGTTCGTCCGGGCGTTCCACGCCGCCGTACATCGCGCGCTTGAAGAAGGTCAGCAGAATGCCGAGCAGCAGGCCGCCGCCGAGCGCGATCAGAATCGCGATCACGCGCTTCGGCCGCACCGGTTCGTCGGGCGCTTCAGCGAAGTCCACCACGCGCACGCTGCCCACCTGGCCGGCCTTGGCCACGCGCAATTGCTGCGCGCTGTTCAGCAGGTTGGTGTACAGCTCGGTGTCGACATGCACATCGCGCAACAGACGCAATGCGGTCTGCTCCGTGTCCGGCATCACCGCCACGCTGCGATTCATGTTGGCGGCTGCGCCTTGCAACGCGGCGATCTGTGCGTCGAGCGCGGCCACCGCCGGGTGATTCGCGGTGAAGCGTTGCGACATCTCAGCGCGTTGCTGTTGCAGATCCATCAACTTGGTCTTGTTGTCGACGATCTGCTGCAGCAGCAGACGGCTTTCTTCACCAAGGTCGACCGTGCCGTGCGTGTTGCGGAACTTGTTGTAGCGTTGCTCGGCGTCGTCGAGTTCCTTGCGCAAGCCCGGCAATTGCTGATCGAGGAAAGCCAGCATGTGCTCGGCTTCGGTCGAACGGCTCTCCACGTCCTGCTTGACGAATTCGCGCGCCATGCTGTTGACGATCGCGGCGGTCAGGCCGCTGTCGCCGCCTTCGAGACTCGCGCGGATGATGCCGGACTGCAGCGTGGTTTCCTGCACCACTAGCGCTTTCTGCAGGCGGTCCACCGTGCTCAGCGTCGACGCGCGCGTCAGTTCGTAACGCGAGCCGGGCGCGCCGACCAGCTTGTCGACGTGCAGCGCGATCGGGCCGTCGGCGGTATCGGTTTGCACCGTCTCGCCCACCTTGCCCGACAGGATCGCAATGCCGTTCTTGTCGCGCAGCACATATGAATTGTCGCTGCCGGCAATCAGCGTGAAGGTCGTGTCGTACATCTCTTTCGAGGTGTCGAACTGCGACACCGTGATGCTCTCGTCACCCCATGCATAACCCGACAGGTTGATGAACTGCGGCAGCTTGAATCCCCACTGCCCGTTCACCAGCCCCGCGATCATGCCGCCGATCAGCGGCATGTAGCGCGGCGCGGCCGAAATGTCGAGGTGCAGCGTCTTGACGGTTTCTTCCGTGACGAGCCGCGACTTCAGCAACTCGATCTCGGCGGCGGTCGACGGTTTGGTGTCGAACATGCCGGTGAGCGGCGGCAACGAATCCTTGCCGTTCGCGTTGTTGTTCGCCGTCTTGTCCTCGACGTGGAATAGCACATCCGCGCGATACGTCGGCGGCGCGAGGAAGGCGTACGCGCACCCCAGCGCGAGCGCGATCAGCGTCACCATCACGATCGTGCGCCAGCCGCGCACGATCGTTCGCAGATAGTCCGACAAGTGCAGCTCGTCCGGTCCGGACACGTCGGTGTAGCGATTTTCGAAGTTGATTGCCATTTTCTTCACCCAACAAAGCCCGGCGGTTCAAGGTCAATTTGTACGTTTTTTATTTCGCAAGGACAGCGCCTGTCACGGCCGCGTTGATCGCCGGCAGCAGCAGGTTCAGCACACGGTTGAAGCGGACCAGTCCGCCCTGGCCGACATACACGACGTCTTTCGGTTGCAGCTCGAACTGATTGGCGAGCAGCATCGACACCGGCGACGTGGCGTCGAGGTGATAGACCTGCGGCGAATCGCTCATCGAGTTACGGATCACGAACAACTGGCGAGCCGCCGCCGTGTTCGAATCGAAACTGCCGCTGTCGGAAATGGCTTGCGACAGTGTCAGCGAGCCGTTGCGCATGGGCAGAATGGTCGCGGGCTTGTTGACCTCGCCCATCACATACACGCCGCTGTCTTCACGCGAGGCCACGCGCAGCATGTCGCCCGCTTGCAGATAGATGTCCGACGGATTGCGGCCGCGTTTGATCAGATCGTCCACATTGATCTGATAGGTGACGCCGTTGCGGATCAGATCAACGCGGCTGCGGTCCGCATTCGGGCTGAAGCCGCCGCCCTGGCTGATCGCCATGGTCAGCGACATCGGAATGTCGTTGAGCGATTGCGCGCCAGGAGTGCGCACTTCGCCGTCCACGTAGACCTGCGCGTTACGGAACGAGGCGACCCGTACCGTCACTTCCGGCTTCTGATACACGTTGCTCAGACGGCGATGCAGTTCCTTCTGGATCGCCGCGACGTCCTTGCCGGCCACATGCACGGTCCCGGCGTACGGAAACTGCACGTCGCCGCTTTCGTCGATCAGAAAGCCGGGCGCGGCGTCCGTGGTCTTGGCGTTCTGCGCGGGTTGCCCGAGCGCGGCGGCCAGTTCCGGGTGATCCCACACGACGATCTGCAGCACGTCGCCCGGGCCGACCTTGTACGCGGTCGGCTTGCCGAACAGCGCCACGGTCTGAGGCGGCAGCGTCGTGGACGTCTGCATCGTGTTCATCTTGCGCAGCAGCGCGAGATTGATATCGGTGATCGGGATCTGCTGTTGCGCCGAGGGATCGGTGCTGTAATCCCCACCCGTGTCCTGAATGGCGGCCGGCGTGATCATCCGTTGGCCCGGAACGCTTCCGCATCCGGACAGCAGTGTTGCAGTAGCGAAAACCAGGAGACTTCCCGTGCGTATACCAAGCGAGCTCATGATGTTTCCTCCTTGCGCCACGGCGTTGGTCCTCAGAGGAGGTCGCGCCAAGCGTGCTTGTTAACTACTTCTTAGTAAGCGTTTCGATGCACCAGTCCGGCAACGATCGTCGCGCCGATGATCCGCATGTCGAGTGCGAACGACCAATGCCCCAGGTAATACAGGTCATGTTCGACGCGACGCTCCATCTTTTCGATGCGGTCCGTTTCGCCACGAAAACCATTGATCTGCGCCCAACCCGTAATGCCCGGTTTGATGCGGTAGCGATTGATGTAGCCGGCAACCACTTTCTGATAGAGGTCGTCGTGCTCGAGCGCATGGGGACGCGGTCCAACGACCGACATGTCGCCACGCAACACGTTAAAAAATTGCGGCAGTTCGTCGAGGCTCGTGCGGCGCAGGAAAGCGCCCACTCGCGTGACGCGTGCGTCATGGCGCGTGGCCTGGCTGATCGTGCCTTTGGCCTCGGTGTGCAGACGCATCGAGCGAAACTTGTAGATCGTGAAGACGCGGCCGTCGGCGCCCTTGCGCTTCTGCTTGAACAGCACCGGTCCGCGCGACGAGCATTTCACCGCGAGCGCGATCGCCAGCAGAATCGGCGCGAGACCGAGCAGCGCGCTGGCCGCGAACAGGCGGTCGAAGATTTCCTTCTTCAGCATGGAACTGGCCGAGAGCGGCGACGCCACCAGATTGATCGCCGGCACGCCGAGCAGATCGATCACGCCGCTGCCTTCGAACAGCGCGAGGCTGCGCACGTCCGGCATGAAGCGGATATTCACCAGGTCGTCGCGGAACTCGCCGATCAGCGAGCAGATCAGCGGCTCTTCGGTAAGCGAGAGCATCAGCCACAACTCGTGGACGTCGTTGGTGCGGATGTACTCGGCGAGCGCGTCGACCTTGTCGAACACCGGTACGCGCGCGGCGGTCACGGGCGCCACGTCCGGGCGCGTGTTGTACACGGCGGTCGCGCGAAAACCGGTGGTCGGCGCGGAGTCGATACGGCGCAGAATCGCGTCGCACTGCGAGCCGCTACCCACAATCGCGACCTGATGCAGATTCATGCCGGCGCCGCGCGCACGCGCCAGCGCGGCATGGGCGATCAGCCGGTAGGCGATCATCAGGCCGCCGGTCACCGCGGTCCAGTACGAGAACCACAAACGCGACACGAAGTCCGCGCGATGCAGCGAATACATCAGCACCAGTGCCGAGGCTTGCACCATCAGCCAGGCGAGCGAAACCTGACCGGCCAGTTGAAGCTTGGAGCGGCCGCGCCACGATTCATAGACCCCGAAAGCCGGGAAGATGGCCAGTGCGAACGCGGCGCAAAACATCACGAGCGCCCAATAGAACCCGGTTTGAGCGAGGTAATCGAAGCGGATCTGCGACGCGACCGCCGCCCCCGCCAACACCAACGCGACATCGAAAACTCGCGCGAGCAAATCCTGAAACTTGCGCATTTTGCTTACCTCGTTCCTGACGTTCTTGTTCGCGAATGAGTCCTGGCCTTATTGCTGACGAACGCTGCCGGATCGGGCGCTGGCCCGCCCGATTCCCCTGCGATGAGAAGACGCGGAACGACCCGCGTTTTCTCACGGGCAGCGGCCGTAGTTGTCGTTGAACCTCACAATGTCGTCCTCACCGAGATAGGTGCCGGACTGGACTTCAATGATTTCGAGCGGCACCTTGCCCGGGTTTTCGAGCCGGTGGCGGGTGCCGAGTGGAATGAAGGTCGATTCGTTTTCGCTCAGCAGGAACGTCTCTTCGCCACGCGTGACGAGCGCCGTGCCGCGCACCACGACCCAGTGTTCGGCGCGGTGGTGATGCAGTTGCAGCGACAGTTGCGCGCCCGGTGAGACGACGATGCGCTTGACCTGGAAGCGCTCGCCGTGATCGATCGAATCGTAGAAACCCCACGGGCGACGGACCTTGCGATGCGCGTCGGCTTCGGGCGCGTGCTGCGCCTTGATGCGCGACACCAGCCCCTTGACGTCCTGCACGTGCGAGCGGTCGACTACCAGCACGGCATCGGCGGTTTCGACCACCACGACGTTGGTAGTGCCGACGCAGGCGACCAGCCGGCCTTCGGAGTGCGCATAGCTCGACACCGCACCTTCGAACGTCACGCGACCGCGCCCGGCGTTGCCGTTGGCGTCTTTGTCCATCGCGGCCCAGACGGCGTCCCACGAACCGAGGTCGGACCAGCCCGCGTCGAGTTTGACGACGACGCCGGAGGGATTCGACGGTGCGGTTGTGCTGGCACTTGCGGTCGGGTTCGCGGTGATGTCGCTCACGTTCGAGCCGTCCGCCGATTCCGTTGCGGGCGCATCGGTCTCGGTCAGCCGTTCCATCACCGCGTAGTCGATCGAATCGGCCGGTGCGCTCAGAAACGCTTCCAGCAACGGACGGAAATACGCGCCGTCCGTCTTGCCGCCGGTGAAGGCGCGCTCGCACGCCGAATGCATGTCCGGCTGCAAACGCTTCAGCGTGTCGAGCCACACACTAGCCCGCACGATGAAGATGCCGCTGTTCCACCAGTAGGTTCCCGCCGCCACGTATTGCGCCGCGATTTCTTCCGCGGGCTTCTCGACGAAACCGTCGATCGCGTGGCTGCCGTCGCCCAATGCAGCGCCGATACGGATATAACCAAAGCCGGTATCGGGCCGCGTCGGCGGCACCCCCAGCGTGGCGATCGCGCCTTGCTCCGCGTAGCGCGCCGCGCTTTCCAGCGCGCCCTGCAACGCGGCGATATCCGCAATCGAATGATCCGCCGGCATCACGATCAGAATCGCGTCGTCGCCGTCCGCGCACGCAAGCGAGGCCGCCAAGGTCAACGCGGGCGCCGTATCGCGGCGCGCCGGTTCGACCACCAGCCGTGCTTCGACGCCGTTGGCGTGCAGTTGCTCGGCGATCACGAAGCGGTGTTCCTCACCGCACACGATGATCGGCGCAGCGTCGACCTTCCAGCCGGACGGAAAGCCGTTCATGCGACGCGCGGTGGCTTGCAGCAGCGAATCGGAACCGACCACGTCGATCAACTGCTTCGGATAGTTCTCGCGCGACACGGGCCACAACCGCGTGCCCGAACCACCGGCGAGAATCACCGGGACGATGCGCGCACAACGCGCTCCGGCCGCTTCGGTAACTGCACCGTTCGGCCCGGCCGACGCAGCGCTCACAACTCCCTGGGTCAACATAGTTCCAATCCTTATCGTTCTCTAAAATCGACGGAAATACTTTCCGCAGGCCACGCGACGCGCGGCCTTGTGGCTGGCCTTGTCTGCGCTATTCGCCGACCATGCGGCGGCTTTGAATCCGGAACTCGGTGGGAGAAATTCTCATCCGCTTGCGGAACACTTTCGCGAGGCGGTCACCGTTGCCCATGCCGGTGCGCCGCGCAATCTTGTCGACCGGCAATTCCGATTCGGTCAGCAGACTGCAGGTCACCGCAAGGCGTTCGTGCAACAGAAAACTCGAGGGCGTGATGCCCATTTCCATCTTGAAGCGACGTAGAAAGTTGCGTTCGCTCATCGCGGCGAATTGCGCGGCGTCGGCGATCGAAATGGACTGCTGGCAGTTTTCCTGCAGCCAGCGAGCCGCCGCGCGGACCTTGTCGCCGGGGCTCAGGCCGCCGTCTTCGCCGAGCAGCGGCGCGAGGTTCGAGCAGGAATCGGCGAGCAGGCGTTCGGCCACCGTGCGCGCCGCACCGCCGCCCAGATCGCGTTTGATCATGGCGAGCGCGCTGCGCATCGATTCGAGGCGGTCGCCGGCGTCGGCGTTGGGGTTTGCGTTGGTGCTGGCGTTCGTGCCGGATTCTGTTGGACGCGTGGTGGCCGATTGCTGGCCGAATTCGCCGCTCTCTTTGCCGTCGGGCAGGTAAGCGGCGTCGAGTAACGCGCGCCCTTCGGCGATCGGCCGGATCATGCCGGTGTTGCGGCGCACCCGGCGCAACCAGGCGATCAGGCGTTCGTCGCCGGCGGCAGCGAAGGCGCCTTTGCCACCCGCCACGTACAACGCATCGAAGCCGCCGTAATGCCTCGCGTCGAGCCCGTCGGTCCAGACCCGCAGCGCGGACGACGAAGTCACCATGCCGCCGTCGGCCGACAGGAACGACACGTCGTACAGCCAGCCGCCAGAGCCGGACGAAGCCAGTTCGTTCGCCACCTGAAACACCTCGGCAACGACGCCCGCGCCTTGCAGCGAACAGTCGTTGAACATCAGTATCGCGATGCGACGCATTCCCTTGTTCGGAGCGTGCACCCAGCGCAGCATTGCAGACTCGAGACTCGCGCAGGTCATAGTCATCCTCGTCATAAAACGGATCTACTTTTCACCTTGAACGGCCACACAGAGAGGCCGGCTCTGTGCAGTGCATCATAGTCACCGTAAATCAAGCATTTAGCCGCCATGACCGATAGAGCAGACATGTTGGCGTGCGAATGGGGTGACCAGCCAGTGATTTTCGGAACAATTCTTCCCGGTCCGAATTTTCAGCGAATTAATTGCCGATTCGACATATGAAAGAATTGGCGTTCTGCGAATGTTAATGCAAATAAAAACGCCATTTCGTTCGCCAGCACACATACGGCAACCACTCGAAATACCGAAGCTACAATTTATTTTCAACCGACATTTGACCGTTTTGAAGCCGTTTTTTCTTGTGATAAATGATCAGCGAGTACAATTTGCTTTACTGCTTCAGCATTCGCCTGCCTGACGCCAATTCGACTTTCTTCTGACGATACGAACAGGGAACCGCATTAACGAAAAGCATCGCCTAATATAAGCACTTCACAGCGCTGCAAAATTATTTAATTGGTTGTTATTGGATCGGCTGAATATAAAAGCGACGATTAATGTTTCAAACGTGAAACACGGTAAAAAGACTGCTTTAACGAACCCGGCAATAGACGGGCCAATGGCGGAATGTGTCGGCTGCAAGACGGTACATTTCCGCCAGGGGATTGCGGAAATACACTATGTTGTTTGCGCAACACCTCGACGCGCGAAGCCGGTCGAGGCGGGTTCGACCTGGTGCGCTAGCAGTCCGCCGACGAATTCGCGCACGAAGAACCAGACGGGGAACACATGTCGAACGGATGCGAAGATCGCGCGCGGCGAACGCTCGCCAGCGCCTGGGGCACTCATGGACGGGCCTTGCGTGCGGCTACCTCGATGGCGGCTGTCATGCTGTCTATGTTCTGCGCAGTGCAGTGCAGCGCGTCCGGCGCAGCGCCGGACGCCAACATCGCGAAGGCCGGGGAGAAAGCCGAGTTCAGCGCCGACGGCAGGAAGTGGGCCACGTGCGCGGCGGAAAACGGCGTCTGCCGATTCGGCGGCACGCGCGACGTGCTGTACGGCACGCCCGAACAGCACGTCGTGAAATCTTTTTCAGGCAGTGCCGACTGCAATAACGGCGTGTTCGGCGATCCGGCGCCCGGTGCCGACAAGCGCTGCGCGGTCGCGCTCACGGAGCGTCGCGCGGACGCGGCGGGCAGCAATGCGTCTGCTTCAGTCAGCGACCGAAGCACGACGCTGGCCAGCTCACCCGCCGTCGCGGCAACCGAACTGAAAGCGCCGCCCGGCCAGGGCCTGCGCTGTTCCGCGCCGACCTCGCAAGTCAGCACGACAGCCGACGGCGCATTGCTCGAAGCCGACACACCGAGCGACGGCACGCGCCTGTTCGCTGTCACGCGGCCGTTCGCGCTGGTGTTCGTCACGCGCCCGACGCAAGCCGACACGCTTGTCTGGCAGATGCGCGATAGCTGGAACGCCGTGCGCGCCAGCGGACGCTTCGCCGTGCCGGCGGGCGCGACGCTCTCTACACTGAGTTGCGCGTCCACGGTAGCCGGCTACTTCGCGGTCTCCGCGTCGCTGGAACGCGCGCATGGACAACTCGAATCGCGCGGCACGCGTCCCGCCGGTATCGCAACGTTCGGCGTGCTGCCCGACACCGCGTCCGCGCTGCCCGCAGTGCGCTTTCCCGCTGAAGATCTGCATCGCTTCGGCGGCCAGGGCACCGCCTATCTCGCGCCGGGACAGCATTGCTGCGACGGCGACGGCTACCGTCCGGTCTATACCGCGCTCGGCTTGTCGTGGGTCAACGACAACCGCAACTGGTACGTCGAAGAGCCGAAGCAAAGCGGCACGTTCAATGTCGCGACGAAACAGCTCACGCCGTTCTTTCAGCGCGGCGACATCATGCGGCTGATCCAGCTCGACGGCATTCCGGCGTGGGCGAGTCCGACCGGCAAAGAAACGCACAGCTACGCGCCGACGTCGCTCGCGCAAATGAAGGAATACATGACGCGCGTCGGCGCTGAATCGAACCGCGTACGCACGACCTATTTCCCGCAGCAGCGCGACAACTACTATCAGGTGACGTGGGAGCCGGACGCCGACGGCGGCTTGCCGTGGCGCGACAGCGACGCAAATTTCATCGCCATGTACAAGGCGGTATGGGAAGGCATCCACCAGACCGATCCGCATGCGGTGGTGATGGGGCTCACGTATTCGTCGGTGCAGGGCAACGTCAAGTGGATGCGCCGGCTCGGACCGCAAGGCATTGGCCGCTATATGGATGGCATGTCGATTCACGGCTATTACGACATCGGCACGTCGCCGTCGCATCCGCCCGAACGCGTCGCCGACCCCGGCAATCGGGGCACCGTGTCCGGCGCGCTGCCCGCCGCGATGCGCGCGCTGCGCCACGAGATGCGTTTGTATCTGAAGCCCGGCGCGCCGCTGTTCGTGACGGAGACCGGCATCAGCTACGACATCGGCGAGTCGTACGGCAAGAACACGCCCAGCGCGAACGTTTTGTACGCGCAGGCCGCGGTGGTGGCGCGCACGCATCTGATCCTGCTCGGCGAAGGCGCGGACATGAGCTATATCTTCTACCTCGCAGATATGCCGGACGCCGCGCCCGGCTACGGGATCTTCTTCGAACTCGATCATCCCTCCGGCGCCTACGGCCCGGCGCGGATCAGCCCGAAACCCGCCGCGCTCGCGGTGGCCGCGATGACGCGAATCATTGATGGCACCAGCACGCTCGGACCGCTCAAGGCCTTGCCCGAGGGCGTTTATGCGTATGCATTCCAGCGGCTCGGCGGCGGCAGGATCGTGACGGCCCTCTGGACCCACGACAACGACGCCTGGAACGCCAGGTCCGGGTTCGACGCGAACCGCAGCGTGGACTACCGGTTGCGGGTCGACGCGCCCGGCACCGCGGGCAACGTGAGCGCGTTCGACATGATGGGCAACGTGACCAGCTTGCCGTACCGCGACGGCGTGGTGAGTCTGAAACTGTCGCCCGCGCCGCTCTATGTGGTGTCCGGCAATGCGAGCGTATTCAAGGACGCAGTGACCACGCCGGAGGGCTACGTGGCGCGTTAGAGGCGCGATCCGATGGTAGTTCGTCGTGATATGACAGGGCCGATGATGATTGGCGCACACAGCATTCGCGCGGTCACGGGTTAGCATGAATCTCGATACGCAGAAGCGGACGCCTCGCTATGAACGGCCTTGCATGGACCTTGCTGGTGCTGGCTGCGATGGTCGGCGCGTTTCTGTTCGCGACGATCGGCGCGGTGTTGCTCGCGCTGTTCCTGGCGAGCGTGACGAGCCGGCTGACTAAAAACGATGAGCATCGCGACTATTAGTGCTGGTGTGGTTGTGACTGTGGCTGTGACTGTGGTTGTGGCGACACGTTGACGACGCCTGGCGCCTGAGCCGTACTTAAGCGATGCCCAAACACCGCCCGTTTTGCCGGAGATCACATGCTGACCGAGATGGACTTTCTGGACATCGTCCGCCTGACGCCGCTGATCGCGATCGATCTGATCGTCAGCGATCACCAGGGCCGCGTGCTGATCGGTCATCGGCGCAACCGGCCGGCGCGCGGTACGTGGTTCGTGCCCGGCGGACGCATCCATAAAGACGAAACGCTCGACACCGCGTTCGCACGAATCGCCGACGCCGAACTGGGCATTGCCAGATTGAAGCGGTCGGGCGCGCGCTTCGAGGGCGTGTTCGAGCATCACTACAGCGACAACTTCGCCGACGAGCCCGACGTCTCGACTCACTACATCGTGCTGGCGTATGCGCTGACGCTCGCCAGCAGCGCGCCGATCGGGCGACCCGACCAGCACAGCGGTTATCTCTGGCTCACGCCAGCGGAATTGCTCACGCGCGCCGACGTCCACGAGAACACCAAGGCTTACTTCCGTTAGCCGATTCGCTGATTCGCTGATTTGCTGATTCGCCGTGCAAGCTTTCATCGAGCTGCGCGGTTCGACACCCGCGCTCGCCCACCCGCTCGCGAACTCCTCCCTACTGTGAGTTCGCCAACGCGCCACGCCATTCCGCTGAAGTATGATTGAGCCCTCCTTCAGGGCATCGAATCATTATGCGATCAACGGCAGCCAGGCTAGTTCGCGTTTCATCCTTTGCTTTGCTTGTGATTGTGTGGCTCACCGCGCTGCCGGGCGTCGCACGCGCGGCCGGTTGTAACGCCGGCACGCTGGTCACCGTAGTGGCCCATCTCGACGACGATCTGCTGTTCGTCGACCCCGCCATCGCCGAGCATCTCGACGCCGGCTGGTGCGTCACCACCGTGCATCTGATCGGCGGCGCCAACGGCGGCAACTTCGCTTATGTGCAAACGCGCGAACGTGCGTCGCGGCTTGCCTATGCACGCATGGCCGGCGTGCCGAACGACTGGATCGAGTCGAACGTGACGATCGCCGGCAAGCTGGTGCACCAGATGGTGCTGAAGGCGAAGCCTCAACTGCGCCTGCTCGAATTGCGTCTGCCCGGCGGTGGCGTGCGCGGCGGCCGCGTACCGCTCGGCCTGTTGTGGGAGCAGCACGCCACGCTCTCCACCTACCCCATGAACGACAACGGCACCGTGCGCCTGCAATACGATCGCGACGGCTTGTCGGCCACACTGCAGGCGATCCTCGCGCAGGCGACGCTCATCTACACGCTCAATCCGGACACCGTGCCGTTCATCGAGCATCCCGATCATATTTACGCCGCGCGCATTACGCGGCACGTCGCGCAGACGCTCGGCAAAAGCGTGCCGATCGTCTATCACGTGACCTATCCCACCGGCGGCTGGCCCGCTAATCTCCCGAGCGCCGAAGTGCAGCGCAAGCGCGATATCGTCGCCAGCTATTTTTCGATCGACGGCAGCGAGTCGTCGCATGTGTTCGGCGAGTTTCAATGGGACGGTAACTGGATCGCGCGCCGCTATGCATTCGCCGATCGCAGCGATCGTCGCGTCGCGGATTTCCAGTCGCATCCGATCCAGCTTTTCAACGCGGCCGCAAGCGAATGTCTGACCTCCGGGGGATCCGGCCGCGCGCCGATACTTGCCGCCTGTAACGGCTCAACCGATCAGCAATGGCGCTGGGACCCGCTCAGTGCGTATCCCGGCAATTCACGCAATGCCGCGCTCGTCAGCGTGGCGACGTCGCAATGCATTGCGGAACGCGACGGCTATCTGACCAGCGAGACTTGCGATCAGTGGGACATCGCGCAACGCTGGACGCCGTGGGACTTCGGCCTCGTCTATACGCCCATGCGTCATTGTCTCGGCGAGACCGGCGGCAAGCTCACCATGCGCGGTTGCGCGGCGCTGACCACGCGCTTTCGCTGGGCGGCCACCCAGCGCACGCAGGCGAACGATCTGCGGCTGGCGGGCGCAATGACGGGCGACGTGAGCGGCACCGGCAAGCAATCCGCTGTGTATGTGCAGCGCCAGCACGACGGCCCCGGCTTCAACGTCTACGCTGCGTCGCTCGCGAAAAGCGCACCGCCTGCGCTGTGGTACGCGAGCGCCGTGCCGTTCGATCCGCAAGCCACCGCGCCGAGTTGCGCGGGCAACGCGTTGTGCTTCGACAGCGTGCGCTTTCTGCTCGCCGATTTCGACGGCGACGGCCGCGCGGATCTGATGGTGATCACGGCACGTCAGGGCGGCACCGCGTTCTGGTTGCTGCGCAGTAACGGCAATCGCTTCGAAGCGCCGCGCCTGTGGCTACAAACCGGGCCCGAGTTCAAGCCGGAACTGACGCAGCAATATGTGGCCGCGGATTTCACCGGAACCGGTCGCGCCAGTGTGCTGATCGCGCAGAAGCGGGCCGATAGCGGACTCGATCTTTGGGTCGCCGCATCGCAACGCGCGTCCGCGTCCGCACCGACGCTTTTCGCTCAGGCGAAAAACCTCGCGCAGAACGCCGATCTGTTAGCGCTCAAGACATCGGGTTCACGTGCATCGCTGGTGGCAATGGAAGAACGCGACGGACGGCTTGCCGTCACGCCGATTGCCAACGACGGCACGCGCATGAACCTCGGCGAGCGCAAACCATTGCCCGCGAGTTTCATCCCCGGCTTCGTGAAGGTCGCGACCGGCGCAGTGCAGGGACCGGACAGCAACACGTTGATTCTGCTGACACCGCATCTCGACGGCTCGAACGACGACGCGTTGATCGACGTCGCCACCCTCGACATGGCGCAACCTGCAAGCGCACCGATCCACGCGGCAGCGTTGCACGGCATGTCGTGGTCGGATGTGTTTCCGGTGTTCGTGCGCGACCGGCATCGTGCGGCGCTCGTGCTGTATCGGCGAGTTGACGCGACGCTGGGGAATTTCTATTTCACCGGCGGCGCACCGGCGCTGACGCTCTATCCGGCGGGACAAAATCTCGCGCTCGGCGCCGCGCAGGAATTGGGCGAATTGCCGGGACTGTTTTCGGAGACGCTGCGAATCGACCGCCTCGCGCAATAGCGCGAGCGGATCGATTCGACAGGATTCGGACGGGGACTAAAACAGAGTACAGGCAGAGTTCAGGCGGAGACTTGCAACGGCTGCACGAATTTACGCGCGATCGTCATATAGCGATCCGCCGTGTCGTGCAGCGTGTAGCCCGACAGTTGCCGATCGGCGCGCGGCATGTCGAGCGCATGCAGCAAGGCGCTGCCGTACGCATCGGGATCGGCGGTATCGACCAGACTCACGCTGCCGAATGCCGTCGCGAACCCGAACGAAGCAATCCGGTTCGCGACGACAGGAATACCCGAGGCCAGCGCTTCCAGAAAGCCAATACTCTGCGCCTCGAAGCGCGACGGCATCGCAAAGACGCGCGACGAACGCAGAATCGCGGCCACATCGGAGCGCGGCCCACACACCTGCACCTTGTCCTGCAAGCCGAGTTGCTCGACGAGCGACACCACCGCCGCGTGATAGCCGACATCTTCGACCACACCGCACAACAGCAGACGCGCAGCCGGTTCGGTTTGCAGCACGCGTTCGAAAGCGCGCACCGTATGCAGTTGGCTCTTGCAATCCATATAGCGGCCGAGCTGGACGATCTGTTTGGCCGGCACGTGCAAGGCGGGCGCCGGCGCGTCGCCGTATTCGGCGAACTGCGAGGCGTCCACGCCGTTGGGAATCACCACCATCGACGGATGCCGGCCGATCTCGCGCAGGTAGTCGTCGATATTTTGTTGCGACACGCCGATGATCGCCTGCGCGCGACGTGACAGCAGACGCTCGGCGCGCTTCAACGCGCCGTTCTCGAAGTCATTGACGCCCGAATGCATCACCCACGCGATCGGCGTATGAACCGGCAGCAGGCGCACGTACATCGCGGCGAGCGTGGCATGCGCGACGATAAAGTCCGGCCGGAAACGACGCACCACGCGATACAGGTGCAGCAGCTTGCCGACCCGCCCATAGCGAACCTCGGGAAACATGCAGGTGACACCCGCCGCCTGCAGTTCGGCGCGGATATCCGCGAAGTCGGTCTGCTGCGGCAGCAGCGACGTCATACAGACTTCATGCCCGCCGCGCTGATGATGAATGGCGAGCCCTTTGACGAGTACTTCTGCCCCGGACAACCGCGGTGCGTGAACCAGTTGAAGAATTCTCACGATTGATCTCTCTGGATAACCGCCTATTTTGCGCAACGGATGAAGAAGCCGATCCCGCCAGGTTCGGGCCCCAAATGGCGCCTGCTTCCCACCATCTTTTATCTGGCGCGTTGCCGGTACGGAACGCGTCATGGTCTCGGTAAAACAGCGACAGATTCACTACACAATCCGAGTCGCGAAGAAACCTTACACCGAAGGTACAGCCCTTCTCCGCCATCTCCAAGGCTTTGCCCGCTATGCAATGAGCGCTAACGCCCATTTCTCTGCGGATTGGGCCCGCTCACTTGGTTAGGTATCCGTTCCATAGTTTTTCGACCCCATTTCAAAATGGCGGAAAAGTACTAGTTTCTCCTTACATAAGTTTTGATTGGATCAATGCAATTAGTACCGCGTATTTGTTCATACGTAACGACTCGTTACTTCTTTTAAACAGACGAGTCGGTATGGTGACGGTCGATTCTTCCCAATCGCTGCTTTATGTTACTTACAGAACAGTAAAAGCTTCATTGATCAGTGCAGCGAGTTCGCAAGCTGCGATCACTTGCGCTGTTCTGCGAAACGTCGGTTGTTTTCGTCGTACCTTCCCCCGGTCGTTCGATTCCGCCAGGCCAAACGTGACTCACGTCACGGTGGATTCGTACGACTTGAAATTCGCTGAAGAGAAACGTGTTTGGGGCCGACAACCCGGGAAGGCATCACCCTGGCGCAACCGGACAGTTGCGCACACCCGATGGCCAGTGCCGACCTTTCGTTGATCGGCCGGTCTGCAAATGAACCCCGTTGTTCGCCCGGACTCCCCACGCGCCTTGCGCGATGAGCTGGGCGAATCATCAGCAACGCAAGGCTGACAGATCGATGAAATCGCAACTACTCGTACTCTCGACCCTATCGCTCGCGCTCGCAGCCTGCGGCGGCGGTGGCGGTGGTAACGGCGCCACCAGCACGGCGGCGACCCAGGCCAACGGCGGCACCACCGCCAACGGCACGAACGGCACAGGCGGCTCGACCGGCAGCGGCAGCACCACGCTGAACGCCGCGGGCACCTCGAACGCGGCCATGAACTGCGCGGCGCCGGCCAACTCGTCGGGTTCGGGCAGCGCCACGATTTCCGCCGACACGCCCAGCGCCGACGGCACCCGCATCTTCCCGTCGGGCAGCACGTTCCAGCTCGCGTTCAGCACCAACGTGCCGGGCGCGGACACGCTGAACTGGGCCGTCACCGACACGCTCGGCAAAGTCGCCGCCAGCGGCAGCGCACCGGTGCCGAACGGCTCTACCACGATCACGCTGAATTGCTCGTCGACGCTCGCCGGCTATTTCGCCGCGACCGGCACGCTGGCGAAGAACGGCGGCCAGTTGCCGCAAGCCGGCACACGGCCGGTGGGTATCGCGACCTTCGGCGTGCTGGCGAATCTGTCCGGCGTCGTGCCGGCGGTCACCTATGCGCGTCAGGAGCAGCATCGCTTCGGCATGCAGGGCGCGAACGACAACGGCCCGCTGCTTGCCGACCTCGGCATCTCGTCGACGATCGACGACCGCCAGATGTCGACCATGGAGCCGAACGGCGCCAACACGTTCAACCCGGCAACCAGCACGCTCGATCCGTTCTACAAGTCCGGCAACGTGATGCGCCTGATCCGCCTCGACGGAATTCCCGCGTGGGCGAGCAGCACCGGCGCGTTCCAGGACGACGTCAGCGCGCCGACGAGCCTGTCGTACTACCAGAACTACATGAGCCGCGTGGGCACCGAATCGAACACGATTCGCTCGACCTACTTCCCGAACCAGTCGGCCAACTACTACCAGGTGACGTGGGAGCCGAACGAGTTCTGGACCGACACCGACGCCAATTTCGTCGCGCTGTACCAGTCCGTCTATCAAGGCCTGCACTCGACCGATCCGCACGCGGTGGTGATGGGCCCCACCGACGCGTTCCCGAGCCTGACCACGACGCGCCTGAAGCGCCTCGCGCCGCTCGGCTTCGGTCAGTACATCGACGCGGTCGCCACGCACGGTTACTACGACGCCGGCACCTCGCCGTCGCATCCGCCGGAGCGTTACGACAGCGATGCGTCCACCGCCTCGGGTTCGCTGCGCGGCCAGATGCAGGCGCTGCGCGCCGAAATGGCCACCGACTACCGTCCGGGCATGAAGCTGTTCTCGACCGAGGCCGGCATCAGCTACGACCTCGGCAGCGCGTACGGCCCGAACTATCCGACCGCCAACGTGCTGTACGCACAAGCGGCTGTCGCGGCGCGCATGCACATCATCACGCTGGGTGAAGGTGCGAATCAGACCTACGTGTTCTACGGCGCGGATTATCCGGGCGAAGTCGGCTACGGCACGTTCTTCGATCTGAGCGACGCGCAAGGCGCGTTCGGCGCGACCAACCTCAGCCCGAAGCCGGTCGCCATGGCACTCAGCGCAATGACGCACACGCTCGACGGCACCACGACGCTCGGTCCGGTGAACGGCGCGCCGAACGGCGTCTATGCGTACGCGTTCCAGCAACTGAACAACGGCGCGGTGATCACGGCTTTGTGGACGCACAGCAATAACGCGTGGAGCGCGAGCAGCGGTTTCAGCTCGACCTATAGCGTGCCGTACACCCTCACCGTCGATGCGCCGGGCACGAGCGGTACGGTAAAGCTGATCGACATGATGGGCAATGCGTCGACCGTGAACTACAGCAACGGTGCGTTGACGCTGAACCTGACCGAATCGCCGGTGTATGTGGTGTCGAACAATGCGTCGATTGCTCAGGCGAACTCGACGGTGCCGGTGGGTTACGTCGGTATGTAAGTGGTACTCGCGAGTTGCTATTCGCTACTCGCACGGATAAAAAAACGTCAGTCGGCTCACGGGCCGGCTGACGTTTTTTTTGGGCGGCTCATTTTCAGCGACTCGAACACGAGCCCGCCTTCGCCCGCGCTCAGCTTTCTCCCAACTGCCCTTCCAAACCGCTCAGTTCCTGTTCGCGCTCTTTCGACAGCTTGCCGATCGGCGGCCCCGCGAAACTCTTGCGCACGCCCGCGCCGTACCAGATCGTCAGCAGCACCGCGAGCAAACCGACGATCACGTACACCACTTTCTGATTCGGCGGCTGCATGCCGACATAGGCGAGCACCAGCGCACCGAACACCGCCGCCACCGCGAACGGCTTCGACAGCATGCCCAACTGGAACGGCCCATTCTCGGTCCACGTGCGGCCTTCGGCAAGAACGCCGGCAGCAATCGGCATCGCGTACGAGATGAACAGGAACACCGCGCTGCCCGCGCTCAACACCGTGAATGCATCGCCGTAGAGCGTCACCACGATCGCCAGCACCGCCGACGTCCAGATCGCCGCGCCCGGCGTGCGATGCGTCGCGTTCACTTTACGCAGCCACTTCGAGGCCGGCAAACCGCCGTCGCGGGCAAACGCGAACATCATCCGCGAGGTTGACGTCACCGCTGCGAGACCGCACACGTAGTTGATGAAGAACATCAGCAGTTCGATCACGATACGCAGCGGCCCTGGAATCGGCGCGAGAATCGCTTCGAAGAAGCCCGTGCCCTGCTTCACTGCCGCGCCGATATCCGGCATCACCAGCACGAATGCGCAGACCATCACATAGCCAAAGGTCGTCGACCAGAACACCGAACCGACGATACCGCGCGGCACGTTGCGCGCCGCTTCATGCGTCTCCTCCGAGGTATGCGCGGAAGCGTCGAAGCCGGTGATCGTATAGGCGGTCAGCAGCAGGCCCGACAGAAACGCCACGACCATGGTCTGCTTCGGCCACGCGCCGCCGTCCACACCGGTGAAGTTGGTGAACGTATAGAGCCGCGACAGATCGATCTTCACCGGCGAATACACCAGCAGCGACCCCACCAGCAGAATCGTCACCACGAAGATCAGATAGCCCGACAGGTCGGTGATCTTGCTGGTGATGCGAATGCCGCGATGATTGAGGAACGCTTGCGACGCGGTGATCACGGTGAGAAACAGCGTCTGCTGCCACCAGCCCAATGAATCGGGACTCACGCCGAACATCGGCGCGATCAGTGTGCGGAAGAACGGATCGTAGGTGCCGTAGTTGATCGCCGCGACCACGAACACGAGGCCGAGCAGATTGAGCCACGCGGTCAGCCAGCCCCACGTCTTGCCGCCCAGAATCGAACTCCAGTGATAGAGCCCGCCCGCGGTCGGATACGACGACGCGATCTGCGCCATTGCCGCGGCCACCACCAGCGCGAACAGCGAGCCGAGCGGCCAGCCGAGTCCGATTGAAGCGCCGCCCGCCGCCGACAAGCCCATCTGGAACGACGTGATGCCGCCCGACAGAATGCAGATCAGCGAGAACGACACCGCGAAGTTCGAGAACGCGCCCATGCGGCGGGACAGTTCCTGCGCGTAGCCCATCTTGTGCAACAGCTTGACGTCGTTGTCGGCGGAATCCGTCGACGGCACGGCCGGGTTGATGTCCATGACGCGATCCTTTGAACAGGGTGAAAACGAAGCGTCGGCGCGGCCGGGCCGCGCGACGCGCTAGCAGCTCACGCGGCCGTGAAGCAGTTATCGACGTACAGGTGTGCGCCGTTGACGAAACT
The DNA here is from genome assembly GCF_000745015.1 of Burkholderia sp. 9120. NCBI lineage: Bacteria > Pseudomonadati > Pseudomonadota > Betaproteobacteria > Burkholderiales > Burkholderiaceae > Burkholderia > Burkholderia sp. 9120. Next base: position 1,706,986 of record NZ_JQNA01000002.1, read on the forward strand.
GGCGTCGTCGCTGGCGAGGAACAGTGCGGCGCGCGCCACTTCGTCCGGCGCGCAGAGACGGCCTTGTTGCGCGGACAACGCTGCTTCGCTCGCATCGAAACCGTATTTCGCGAGTGCGCTGATTTCGCGACGGCCGTGCGGCGTGTCGATGAAGCCGGGACACACCGCGTTGCAGCGAATGCCGCGATCGCGATACTCGACCGCGATGGAACGCGCGAACATCGCGCATGCGCCTTTGGTGGTGCAATACAGCACTTCGAGCGGCGTCGCCGCCACCGACGAGATCGACGCCGTGCAGACAATCGAGCCGCCGCCTGCGGCGAGCATGTGCGGCAGCACGGCGCGCGTCATCATGAACATGCTCTTCACGTTGACGTTCATGAGCCAGTCGTAGTCGTCGTCGGTCGTGTCGATGAACGGTTTCACGACGATGCTGCCGGCGTGATTGAACAGCACGTCGATGCGTCCGAAGCGCGCGACGATGTTCGCGACCGCGGCGTCCACGGCGTCGCGCTTCGAGACGTCGGCGGCGAATAGCTCGGCGGTGCCGCCTGCGGCGCGAATGCGCGTGACCACTTCTTCGCCCACGTCCGTGTTGATATCGACGACCGCGACCTGTGCGCCTTCGCGTGCGAACAGCAGCGATGCCGCGCCGCCCGCGCCCGTTGCGCCGCCTGAGACGATGGCGATCTTGCCGTCCAGCCTGCCTGCCGATTGGGTCATGCGTGACTCCTTCCTGGTGCATTGCGTTGTGCACAAAGTAGGCGCGGCAAAAAACGACGACTATCCAAAATTGGCAAAAAGTAAAAATCCCGTAAAAATTCGCGTTGCTGACGAATGCATTACGACCGGGTTGAAACGCTTGCCGGGTTGGTGGCGAAGGTCCGTCGGGTCACGCCGGACGCCTTGACGGTGCGGTTTTTTTTTCGCATACACTGGGCGGCACGAGGCTTTCGGGGAGTGCCCACGAATCGGGAGAAGCATATGCAGCCGGTCAATCGGACCAACAGTGCAGTCGAGATTCGCCGTTGCCGCAACATCGACGAACAGGCGATGTTGCTCGATGCATGGAACCAGAGCTATTGCCAGATTTCGCGCGGCACGTTCGACGGGTCGGTGAGTTCATTTTTTGCCGGCGGCGTGCGGGTGCTGGTGGAGCGGTTGAATCGCACGGTGTATCAGCGTGGGCAGGTGGCCGGGTCGCGGGTCGCCGTGGGGATTCCGTTTCAGTTGGAAGGGCATGCGTTGCTATGCGGGCAGACGAGTCATCGCGATGGTTTGCATGTTTTTTCCGGCGATGGCGGGTTTGAGTTTTTGTCGCCTGATAAGCATGTGGTGGTCAATCTTGAGATTGAGCCGGAGGCGGTTGAGGACGCTTTGGTGCGGGCGCAGCTTGAGGAGATTGCCGTGCGGTTGGGGGCCCGGCCCGGGGTGCTGAATGTCGATCCTGCCAGGTTGCAGGGGTTTCGTGAGGTGCTGAAGCAGTTGCTTGATGCGGTTGCTGCTACGCCTACTCTGCTTGATGATGCTGGCGTGGCTGCTGCGTTTGAGAAGTCGGTGATTTTCGGGCTTGCTGAGGTTTTGCCGCCGATGCGGGTTGGTGATGCGCATGCGCATTTGCAGGGTGAGGCGCGGACTGCGCGGAATTGGCAGCTAGTGCGGCAGGTTCGCGGGCTGGTCGAAGAGTCGCCGGATTGTCCGCTTTCTGTTGCTGAACTCTGTGCCCGGTTTCGGGCTAGTCGCAGGACGCTGCAGTATGCGTTTGAAGATACGGTTGGGGTTAATCCTTCGGCTTATATTCGGGCTGTTCGGTTGGATCATGTTCGGCGTGGGCTTCGGGGGGCTCAGTCTGTTACCGAAGTCGCTACAAGGTGGGGGTTTTGGCATTTTGGGAACTTCTCTAATGAGTATCGTGGGCAGTTTGGGGAGTTGCCTTCGGAGACCTGGAGGAGGGATCGGGGGGTGTGACGTTTTGTGGTGGGGTTGCCTGCGCGGCGCTTTGGGTGGTCCGCTTGCGGTGTTGGCCTTTCCTTGCTTTTTTAGTGGTCTATTTGCGTTGCCCCTGTGCGGGGCAATGCTCTCAACTTAAGCCCCACTGCATCAAGCGAGTTTGTACGCGAGATGGAAGTGGGGCTTGGCTTTTCTTGGTGGTCTTGGATAAGAGCGTGACGGCTGTACCCGGCATCGGGTCAGGCGGATCACGTCCAGCACACCGGCGAGGCGGTCCAGGCAGTGTCGGACACGCAGCAGGCACCCGCCGAGGATCGGCTTGAGTGCGCCCAGTGCGTACACCCGATTAGGCCGGCTGGCGTGCCCGTCATCGTGCGGCGCATCAAGCTCGCTGAGCAATGTGCAAAGATTGTCAGCGAGGATTTTTGCGCCGAAGTCCTGCTGCAATGCCAGGTAATCGAGGCCCGTGACGGCTTCCAGTCGCAGCCGGTGTTTCAGGCGTTTGAACGCTTCTTCGACGCGCCAGCGCTGATGATAGAGCGCGCCGAACGATGCAGCCGGGTAACGCTCGCTGTCCAGCAGCGAGGTCATCAGCACACGCACTCGACCGCTTGGGGTGACGTCCCGGATCAGGCGTACGGTAGTCGGCCTGCGCATCAGTTCATAGTCGCGGGCATCCTGCTCGCCAGGCGCTTCCAGTGTCACCACATGCTCGGTTTTACCGCTGCGGGCAAAGGCGGTGACGCACTTCCAGTTACGTGCGTCGACGCGCATGCAGAACTCAATATCGCGCTGTGCCAGCGCCGCCACCATCGTGTTGCCGATGTAGCCGCGATCGAGCAGCAGCAGATCGGTACGCGGCTGCAGCACGTCCAGCGCTTCGAACAGCATCTGCCGCTCGGCGCCGTCGGCGGGATGAAGCGCCGCGTGCAGGGTCAGCTCGGAGCCCGGCAGAAACAGTGCAAACGCGTAGTGATCGGCGCGCAGTTCATGGCCGCGACGCGTGCCCACGCGCAGGCGGCTGCCGTCAGCGGCGACCAGCCTCAGGCCGTGCCAGCGCATCGAATCGATATGGGGTTGAGCCAGCGAAATCAGGCGGGCGCGGGCCAGTTCGAACAGGTCGGCCGACAGTCCGCGTCGGGCCTTGCTGAACGCCTGCGCACTGACGGCGCGGCTGCGTGCGCCGTGCTCACCCAGTGCGCCAAACAGCGCGTCGAGCTCGGTCTGCACGCTGGCACACATGCCCGACATCATCAGCGCGGCCATGCGCGGCAAGGTCAGTGTGCGATTGCGGGTAAAGGCGGTGGGAGAACGACGCACGCGATCGGCGAGCGCCGGATCGAGCAGGAAATCGGAGAACTCAGCCAGAAGCCGCGAGGACGCTGGTATTTGAGTTCATATCGTTGATTTATCAGTGAGTTATGTGATGAAGTTTACAGGGGCAATGCCTCGTTTACAAGCACTTTGGGGCTTAAGTTGAGAGCATTGCTGTGCGGGGCGGCACCTACTTTTCTTTGCCTGCCGCAAAGCAAAGTAGGCAAAAGAAAGCGGCTCACACCGCTAGCTCATAAGCGGGTCCCTCGCGCAGCCCACGGTAGTGGCTCATCTGGAATCTGGGTTCTCGCGCATTCCGCGTTCGTGACACAGCAGTCATTATTCCGGCGGCGCTTCGCGCGCCGTCGCGGTTGTTCACGCACTGCCCCTGCTAAGTGGGGGACTCGCGCAGTCGCGGTAGTGGCTCATCTGGAATCTGGGTTCTCGCGCATTTCGCGTTTGTGACACAGCAGTCATTCTTCCGGCGGCGCTGCGCGCGCCGTCGCGGTAGTTCACGCACTGCCTCTGCTAAGCGGGGCCCCCGCGCAGCTGCGGTAGTGGCTCATCCGGAATCCGTGTTCACGCGCGTTAATGTTGAAGGCGAAAATCCATATTCAGCAAATCGGGCACCCAAAACGGCGTGCCCGTCTGTGTTTTCGAGTGCGGTTCATGATCGCGTTTTTTCCGTCGCGGCGAAATTGCCGCGAGTCACTTTCAGTGCGTAACTACCGGACGCCGCGATGATGTTTTCGAGCGAACTCGCTTGGTCGGCATCGAACCAGTTGCAGAAGTACTCCTGCTAGCTTCTGATGCCTCTTGCGCGGTTTTTGTCAGGAGCTCCGTTGCGTGGCGCGCCGTAAGTTGCATTTGAGGAACACCCTTCGAATCAAGCGCGATGATGCCGTACAACTCACGGTCCACCTCGACCTCTTGACGGTATTCCTCGGCGGTTTCCACCCAGAGTCCGAGTAACGTCCGCTGGCGTGTTCTTTCGTCGAGCGTGATGGCCGGGTTCTGGTAAATCGAAGTCGCTAGCGTCGACAGTGTCTTCAGTTGCGCTATTTGCCGTTCAATAAGCCGGAAAGCAGATAACGCGAGTTTCTCGTACTGAATAGCGTCAACACACGGCCGAGAAGCGGCTCGAGAACTCTTGGGGGATTTACTCATGTGCGATCTCCATTGCTGACATGGATCGCGCTTAGCAGGCTTCGACACCTGTTTGTCGTGGTGCTCACGAAAAAACGAGTCTAAAGCCTACTGCTCGTCGAGTGATCACCCGCGCAGGCTAAATAGAGCGCAGCGGCCTCATTTCCGAAATTTCCCAACAGACTTGTCAGAGTTAAAAGTAATCAGCGATGCCGATTGAATCTGCGCTACTTGCGCGCGATTGCGATTGCGATTGCGATTGCGATTGCGATTGCGATTGCGATTGCTTGAGAGTTTGCGACAGCGTGCTTGCCGCTGTCTGAAAACTGACGTCGTTTCGACGCCGGCCGTTCCGGCGAGCGCGCAGCGCGAGGCGGGAGGAATGACTGCTGTGTCACGGCGCGGAATGCGCGCGAACCCAGATTCCAGATGTACCACTACCGTGGCTGCGCGAGGAACCCGCTTAGCAGGGGCAGCGTGTGAACAACCGCGACGACGCGCGAAGCGCCGCCGGAAGAATGACTGCCTTGTCACGAGCGCGGAGTGTGCGAGAACCCAGATTCCAGATGAGCCACTACCGTGGGCTGCGCGGGGGAGCCGCTTATGAGCTGGCGGTGTGAGCCCGCTTTCTTTGCTTACTTTCTTTGCGGCGGCAAAGAAAGTGAGTGCTGCCCCGCATAGGGGCGACGCTAATAGACCACCTTGATCACAAGGAAAGGCCAACACCGCAAGACAACAACCAAAAAGCACGCCGCAGGCAAATAAACCCCACCAATCCCCCAAAACAAGCGCACACTACCTCCCAGCTCCAGGAAGGAGCATAAACCGCCAAACTGGGGAGTCCATCATGGCAAAAGGTCAAATGCGCAGCAACCGTGAAACAAAGAAGCCTAAGCAGGACAAGAAGCCGCAGCCGGCGACATCGCCATCGGGCGGCACGCCGATCCGGGTAGCGCCTAGCGCATCGACGCCTGCGAAGAAGAATTAACGATTAAGGTGAGCGCCCGCCACACCACTGGCGGGCACGCCTGACCAGCAACAAGCATCAAGCGACAACCATCAAACCCAGCTACCTGGAAATATCCTCCAACGCAACATCCCGCGTCTTGGGCCCCAGCAACCCGATCGCCACCATCACCACCGCCATCGCGCCGGAGATAAAAACAAACACCCCATTAACGCCAAACTGGCTCAAACATCCAGCAATAACGAACGCAGAAAACATCGCCGAAATCCGGCTCCACGAATAAACGAACCCAACAGCCCGCGCCCGAATACTCGTAGGAAAAAGCTCCGCCTGATAAGCGTGATAACTATAAGAAATGATATTGCCCGCCAGCACAAGACACACGCCCAAACTCACCAGCAACACCGTCTCCCGCGCCTGACTAAAGGCCAACCCGCACACCACATTTACCGCCGCCATAAAAATAATCACCGTCTTACGTTCGAAGCGGTCGGCAATCAACAAGCCCAACAACGGCCCAAGCGGCGCAGCAATCGCGATAATGCTCGCGTACATCAAGCTGGTCGTCACCGTAATCCCCTGCTTGATCAGCAACGTCGGAATCCAGTTCGCAAAACCGTAATAGCCCATCGTCTGAAACACGTGGAAGATGATCAGCATCAGCGTGCGCTTGCGATACGGCGGCACCAGCAGATCACGAAACGCCGCCCGCGCACGCACCGGCTCCGGCATCGCCGGCTCTGGCAACGGCCGGCCATATTCGCGCTCCACACGCGCTTCGAGACGCGTCATCACCGCATCCGCTTCATCGATCCGGCCTTTCTGCGCGAGCCAGCGCGGGCTCTCCGGCAGACGTCGGCGGATCCACCACACCACGATCGCGCCGACCACACCGGTCAGCACGACGAGGCGCCAGCCATCGATTCCGAAATAACGATGCGGCACCAGCAGATACGACAGAAACGCGACGATCGGCACCGCGCAAAAACCCACCGCCTGCGAACACGCCGACGCCCGTCCACGGACATGCTTCGGCACCAGCTCGGAGATATACGTGCCGATCGTCACGATCTCCACGCCAATGCCGATCCCTGCAATGAAGCGCCAAAGATTGAGCCCGCCCGCCGTATCCTGGAACGCCATGACGATGTTGGCCGCCGTGTACCACAGCAGCGACCATGTGAAGATCGCGCGCCGGCCAAAGCGGTCGGCGAGAAATCCGCACGCCGCCGTACCGATGAACAGACCCGCGAACAACGAGGCGATAAAACTCGCCACGCCGCTAGTGCCGAACAGCCCACGCGTGGTCGCGGTGAGAATGCCGCTGCGCACGAGTCCCGGCGCGATATAGCCGGAGAACATCAGGTCGTACAGTTCAAAGAAGAGCCCGAGGCTCAGCAGCATCACCAGCTTCCAGATCGAGAGCGTCGCCGGTAGACGGTCGAGCCGCGCGGAAATACGCGCGCCGTCCAGCGCAATGCCATCGGCGCGGCCGCCGCTCGACACATCCGTGCCCGAAGGCACACCGCCCAACGCGCCGGCATCGCCGACCGCTGTCGCATATACCGCATGATTCGACGACTTCATCGCCTGTCTCCTTGGTTGCGGTCGGCCAGAGTTAACGCTTTGGCTCTTGCGCCGATCCCATGCAACGTGTTGCTAAGTTCCGGTCTTAGCGCCGGGTGAAATTGATTGACCACATTCAATGCTTCTCGCGATGCATCGGCCTCAAGCCGCCTCAGGCCGCTTCGCGCGGCGCCTGCGTCAAACCACCACCCAGCGCCGCGATTTGCGCATCGTCATAACCCAAACTGCGCAGCACATCGACGGTATGCTCGCCGATCTTCGCGATCGGCTGACGCGGCTGCAAGCGCGCGCCATCGAGCGAAATGGGCAGCAGCGGCATGCCCGTTTCGCTACCATCATCGAGTGTCAAACGCGCGAGGCCGCCGCTCTCGTTCAGATGCGGATCGTCGAACAATTCTTCGGGTTTCGTAATCGACGCGAACGGAATATGGTCGCGTTCGAACTGCGGCACGAGCGTCGCGCCATCGCATTCGCGCAAGGTCTCGCCGAGCGTCTTCAGCAGCCAATCACGGGCCAGCACGCGATCGTTGTTAGTCGTGAGGCGCGGGTCGGCCAGCAGATCCGCGCGACCGAGAATCGCGCACAGCGCGCGCCATTGACCGTCGCCGGTCGCGGCGATAAACATCTGCTCGTCATGAGCCAACGTGAACACGTCGTACACAGCCCATGCGCTGATACGTTCGGGCATCGGCGCAGCCGGCACACCGGTCGCGGCGTACTGCTGCATGTGCTGCGCGGACAGCAGCACACAGTTCTCGAACAGCGCGCTCTGCACTTCCTTGCCGCGTCCGCTCACATGTCGTTCGTGCAGCGCGGCGAGCACGCCGATTGCGCCGAACATGCCGCCCATGATGTCGTTGACCGAACTGCCCGCACGCAGCGGACGTCCCACCGGACCCGTCATGTACGCGAGGCCGGCCATCATCTGCACGACTTCATCGAGCGCGAGGCGGTGCTCGTAAGGGCCGTTCAGAAAGCCCTTGTGCGACACGTAGATCAGCTTCGGATTGCGCTCGCGCAGCGACGCATAGTCGAGACCGAGACTCGCCATGCGACCGGGCTTGAAGTTCTCGACGAACACATCGGCGGTATCGACGAGCTTGTGCAGCGCGGCCAGTCCCGCTTCGCTATCGAGGTCGAGCGCGACACTCTTCTTGTTGCGATTGAAGGTACGAAAGAAGCCCGCGCCGGTGCCGAGCAAACGACGCGTGCCGTCGCCGCGCGGCGGTTCGACCTTGATCACTTCGGCGCCGAGGTCGCCGAGAATCATCCCGCAGGTCGGACCCATCACCATATGCGACAACTCGATCACGCGAATGCCGGCGAGCGGCAAGGCGCCCGCTTGCTGCGGCGAAGCCTGAGCAGAAGAAGAAGCGGAAGCAGAATGCGTAGTCATTGCAGCACCTGTGATTCGGTAGAGTCGAAAGAGGAACCCGAGGAAGGACCAGCAGCGGTGAACTGCTTCGGCAAACCGGCACGTGCCAGATAGCCGTACAGCGGTTCACCGGGCAACGCGTCGGCGAGCACGGCGCGCGACGCGAGCAATCGCGTGAGGTCGATGCCGGTGTCGTAGCCCATGCTGTCGAGCATGAACACGAGGTCTTCGGTGTTGACGTTGCCGGTCGCGCCCGGCGCATGCGGACAGCCGCCGAGACCAGCTAGCGACGCGTCGAATTCGCGGATGCCGTGTTGCAACGCGATCAGCGTGTTGGCAAGACCGAGGCCGCGCGTGTCGTGGAAATGCAGCGAGCGCAGTGTGTCGCCCACCGCGTCGCGGACCAGTTCGATGATCTCGCCGACCTGGCGCGGCGTCGCTTCGCCCGTGGTGTCGCCGAGCGCGATCACATCGGCGCCGGCCTGCGCGGCGGCTCGCGCGATCGCGGCAATGTCGGCGTACGGCACCGCGCCTTGCAGCGTGCAGCCGAACACCGTCGACAATCCGGCGATCAGTTCGACGCGGCGTCCGCGTGTTCCGGCACGAACGTGACCGTCGGCAGTTGCCGCGACGCCTGCGTTAGCGTCTGCACCTGCATCGCTCGCCGCGCTATCGATCAACTCGCGCATTGCCGTGAACGCGTCGATCATCTCCGCGGGCGTCTTGCGCACATTCGCGAGACTATGCGCGGCGCTCACGGAGATCGGTGCGACGATCCGGTGCACGCCGGCTTCGAGCGCCCGTTGCGCGCCCTTCAGATTCGGCACCAGCGCGGTCACGATCAGATCGTCGTAGGTGAGCGCGTGGGCGATGACAGCCTCGGCATCGGCCATTTGCGGCAGCAGCTTCGCGGGCACGAACGACGCGACTTCCATGTGTCGCACACCGGCGGCATACGCGGCGTCGATCCAGCGACGTTTGAATTCCGTGGGCATGGTGCGGGCGATGCTTTGCAGACCGTCGCGCATGCCGACTTCGGTCACGACGACGCGCTCCTTGATATCACTCATGATGTCGAATCCCGATCTTGAAGGTCGCGTTGAATGCGGGGAATGAAGCAACTGAGTGACAGCGTGCGCGCGCCCGGTCGCGCGTAAAAGTCTGCGTTGACGACGCACTCCATCGCCGCTCACGATGGCCGCGCAGGCATGCGGGACGGGCGTAAGCCGTCGCAAAGGGGAAACCCTTAAGGGCTTTTCAGGGGGAATGGGAAGAAGAAGGGAGAGTGGCGCGGGCGCGGAAACAACACCCCACGCCGCGCTTCAAAGCCCCTGCAACAAATGCTCAAGCAAATGCGAAGCCGCCAGCGTCAACGCCTGACGATCACGCACGCAAATCACAAACCGCCGCTCAGCCCACGCCTCGCGCAACGGCACGGCGACGATGCCGTATTCATCCGCAGCATGACGGGGCAGCGCTTCGCGCGGCAAGATCGCCACCGCGAGACCAGCCTGAATGAAACGATAAGCCGCATCGAACGTCGACACGTACGTTCGATAATTCAACTCGTGGCCCTTCTCCACCGCGATACGCTGCATCAGCGCATTCACCGACGCATTCGACGCAAGGCCGAGATGATCGAACGCCAGCGTCTGCTCGAAGCCGACAGCGGCCTCCCCCGCGAGCGGATGCGCGCGCGGCACGATCAGCGCGAGATGATCGGCGCGGTAGGGCAAAACATCGAGATTGCCCATCGCCACCACGTCGCGACAGATGCCGAGATCGGCGACGCCTTCCTCCAGACCGCGCACGATCTCCGTGCTTACGCGCTCCTCGACATCCACGCGAATTTGCGGATTGCTCTTCAGAAACGACGACAGCGCCTCGGGCAAAAACTCCACCATCGACGACACGTTCGCCAGCACCCGCACATGCCCGCGCGCCCCGGCGGCGTATTCGCTGAGTTCGGCCTGCAAGCGCTCATGGCCACGCATGATGAGCTTTGCGTGCCGCAACAGCGCTTCGCCGGCCGCGGTCGCGCGCACGCCGCGCTGGCTGCGCGACAGCAAGGCGACGTCGACCAGCGCCTCCAGATCGGCGAGCCGCTTGCTGACCGCCGACGGCGCGATGAACTCGCGTTCGGCCGCGCGCGCAATCGTGCCTTCCTCGCAGACGGCGATGAACAGGCGCAAGGTCACCTGATCGATTTGCCACATGAGCGGGCCCGCTCCCAGAAGGTGAAGTGAGAAAATTATGCCCGAGGAAAGCGCGGTTAAAGTTGGCCCCAGGGTATCCACGGCCGTCGAACGCCGTGTGTTGCAGCGAGTTGTACCTGATAACCATGCTCGCCTGAAACGAAGAGCAATCAGCGAACAACCTTGCCCGGTTTTTTAAGTCTCGCTATGCTGGGATGCTTTTCATTTTCAGTGCGCCGCCATGCAGCGCTGAAACGAAACACGACGTCCCGTAACAAACCACAATAATCAACCAGGGGTCTTAATGTCCACCACCAGCCTCTTCCTCACCTCCGCCGGCGTCGGTCTCGCGATTGCCGCGCCGGTCGGCCCGATGGGCATGCTGTGCATCCGCCGCACGCTAACCGGCGGCCCGCGCGCGGGCCTTGCGATCGGCTTCGGCATTGCAAGCGGCGACGCCATCTACGGTTTGATCGCGGCACTTGGGCTCGTCGGTATCTCGCAGTTCATGCTGGCGTATGACCGTCCGTTGCATTTGCTCGCCGGTCTGTTTCTGCTTTATCTGGGTGTGCGCACGCTGCTGCAAAAAGCCCCCGCCGACGACACCAACGGCGCAGGCAACGGCAAGCTCGCGCAAGTCGGCCGTGCCGGCGCGCTGCGTGCCTATGCGAGTTCGTTTCTGCTCACGCTGACCAATCCGCAGACGGTGATCATGTTCGCCGCGCTGTTCACCACGCTCGCGCCACGTGGCGCGTTTTCGTCGGGCGTTGCGCTGACCACGGTCGGCGGTGTGTTTTGCGGCTCGATCGCGTGGTGGTGTTTCCTCGTGACGGTGGTGTCGCTCGCGCGTCACGCGATCGGCAGCAAGCTGCGCGTCGCGATTGACCGGATGGTGGGGATCACGTTGGCGGTATTCGGCATCGTCGAAATTCGCCGCGCGCTTTGAGCGTAAGCGGCGATAACACGCCAGCGTGGCAGCACGCGGGGGCGGCTTCGAGCCGCTGTCCCTGCGCGCGTTAGGGCGTTCCGTACGCGGACGCGGCAGTTTTGCGACAATAGCGCCTTTCGCCGCACGCCGGCGCGTCGGTAGCGGCGCCATCGCCGGACTGCAGACGCGCGGCTCAAGCCGCCGCGCGTGCCGACCTCGTCACCTAACCTGTTCACCCCATCCGACCGTCAGCGGTCCGCTCAATGGCTCTTCCCCACATCGATCTGCTGTACTCCGTCTCCGGCCTGTTCGTCGGCTTTCTGGTCGGCTTGACGGGCGTCGGCGGCGGTTCGCTAATGACGCCGATCCTGGTCCTGCTGTTCAACGTGCATCCGGCTACCGCGGTCGGCACCGACCTGCTGTACGCGGCCGCCACCAAGGCGACCGGCACGCTCGTGCACGGCCTGAAGGGCTCGGTCGACTGGCAGATCACGCTGCGGCTCGCCGCCGGCAGCGTGCCGGCCGCCACGCTCACGCTGATCCTGCTGCATCGCTATGGGATGGACACGCCGGGCGCCAGCCGCATGATTCAGATCGTGCTGGGCGTCGCGTTGCTGGTGACCGCAGTGGCGCTGGTATTCCGCCCGCAACTCGCGGCGCTCGGCGCGCGCCGTCAACGCCCGCCGCGCCAGAGTCGAACGCTCGTGCTGACGATGCTGACCGGCGCGGTGCTCGGCGTGCTGGTGTCGTTGACGTCGGTGGGCGCGGGCGCGATCGGCGTGACGGTGTTGCTGCTGCTGTATCCGTTGCTACCGACCACGCGGATCGTCGGTTCCGATATCGCGCATGCGGTGCCGCTCACGCTGCTGGCGGGCGCCGGTCATTGGCTGCTGGGTTCGATCGACTGGTCGATGCTGCTGTCGCTGCTGGTGGGATCGTTGCCGGGTATTGCGATCGGCAGCTTTCTGTCGTCGCGCGCGCCGGACAAGCTGCTGCGCAATCTGCTCGCCGCCACGCTGACGCTGGTCGGGGTGCGGCTCGTGCTGGCCTGAGGCGCAAGCCCTCAGCCCTCAGCCCTCAGCCGATCGTCACTTGAAGAACCTGCACGTCAGATCGGATTCGAATTGCCGGATCCACTGACCGCGCCGGTCGTGATAAGACTGCGCCCAGCCGCCACGGCGCACCGTGACCAGACGCTCCTGCGCGGCATCGCCCGGATTCACGCACGCGCTGATGTCGAAATGCGCCGGCGCGAAGCCGTGCCGCGCGCAAACCAGTTCGAAAGCCGCCCGATCGCCGATCGGCAGATCCGTGTAGCGCAATAGCGTGGTTTCCATGGCATCGACTCCGGTTTCGCATGCATCACAGTACGCTCCGGCCTACGGCAATTGTGTGTCGCAGCACACAGATCGGAACGCGGCGCCGGCCGCGTCTCAGCCCGCAACCGCCGTGGCCCATCATGACCGCACCACAAATCCGCGCGACGGAAAATAAAGCGAAAAAAAATCCGCCGGGGCGATACCCCGCACGCGAGACGTTCCGTCTACGAACCGTGTTTCTGCTGGGTCGCCGCGACGCGTCGCATAACGGTCTCGCGCATTACAAACGCAACGCCGATCAACAGCCCGAGGACACCGCCGATAGCGGCCAGCAGAGCCGCACCCGGAGTGTTCGAGCGAGTCGGCGTATAGGGCGCCTCGACGATACGCGTCGGATAGGTCAGCAAGGGGCTGGTTGCCTGCTGCAGGTCGCTCGCCTGCTCTCTCAAGCCCAGGATCTGCTGATTGATCAACGTCGCCACATTGGTCACCAGGACGTTGCGCGGGTCGCTGGCGTTGGCGTTGCGCTGTGCCGTCGACGACCGGAGCGTTGCGGCAATGTGTGCGTAGTCCTGTTCAGCCTGAGCAAGCTTGGCGGACGTGCTGGCTAGTTGGCTTTTCAGGCCATTGACGGCGGGATCGAACATCGCCTGATGCGGGGCCGCAAATATCTTGAAGGAGGCCGCCAGTGCCGCTGTCGCCGCGTCCCGGGAATAGGCCGAGACTTGCACCATGATCAGATCGGGATTTCTGGCAGGCATCGCCGTCAGCGTGTCGAATACGACTTTGGCGTCCCGGGAGCCGCTGTCGGGTGCCGGCAGGCCAAGCTCATTTAGCACGCGCAAGTGCATGGCGGGCAGGTTGTAGCGGTCGACGGCGGTCAGCTGATTCTCGATTGGACGGATTTTCACGCCGCCCTCTCCCGAGGAATCACCCTGCGGCAAGGAGATTTGCCCGACCTGAATGGTCATTCTCGCCACCCATTTGGGCTGAACGAAGAAAGAAACTACGCCGCCGGCCAGGGCTCCCAATACGCCGATCAGAATGATCTGCCTGATTGATCCGGTTGCCTGGGTAACCAGGCCATAAGAAGCGCGGCGAGTTGCCGCAGTAGGGTGGTGCATACTGTAGGTAGGTGTCTTTTTTGTGGCGAAACTCAAAGAATTATATCTTGATTCGCGTACGTATTACTTGCAACTCGCTTTGCTTGCGGCAATTCCTGCCGCCATGGAATCCGCGATCCGTAGGGACAGAAGATCAGGGTGTCTACTAATCGACACCCGCATCGCGCAATACTCGCTTCGGGCATCGAAACCGGAAAACAGGCCGAATATCGGCCGCTGTTAAAAGGAATGCGTGGGTTGAAGGGAAATTACAGATTTTTTGAAAGCAGATGAAAGATTGATAAGCCCCAGAAACCGAAAAAGCGTTATTTCGCGCTCGCGAACATAATCTTCGGCGATGCACCGGCCGACTCCCCGCCAAATACCGATTCCGTCCGGCAATTGCGTTTCGACTCACCCAAAGAAAGCAGCCCATGGTTCCAAAGAACGCATGGGCTGAGACAAAAGAAAAGGATCCGCCAGGCAGCGCAACCCACGTTCGGGGTGGATAACCATCCATTAGCGCCGGCGATTGCCGGCGCTTTCTGCGCGGCCGGCCGCCTGCTTACTGCTGCACGACGGTCAGCTTGTTCGACACCGACGTCACGCCCGCGACGCCCTTGGCGGCGTCGCCGGCTGCGTCGATCTGGCCTTGGTCAGGCACCGAGCCCGTCAGGGTCACCGCGCCGCCACGGGCACGCACGGCGATGTTCGATACGTCGATGCCTTGCGACTTGGCCAGCACGCCACGCACCTTGCGGCCGAGTTGGCCGTTGGCCTTCTTGGTCGCCTTGGCGCTTGCAGCCGGCGCTGCGGTCGTGCTCGGTGCATCGCTTGCCTGAGCGTACACATTGCACGCCACTACCATTGCCACCACCGAGCCCAGCGTTTTCAGAAAACCGACCGATTTCATATTTCTCTTCTCCTTAGCTACACATTGGACCGCCTATCAAAGCGGCTTCGTTACGACTACCCGCGGCCGCGCCACGCGCGCGACAAGGCGCGGCTGGGCGAGGCCGACTAAGGCTGCAACACGGTGTGCGAGAGGCGAGAGAGGCCGGGTAACGCATGCGCATGCAAGCAAACGCCACGGTACGAAACCGGCAAGCCGCGAAGTTCGCCGACGCGCCCGGTTCTTGTCAGTCATGCCGGGTCGCGCCGCGCAAACATCGGTTCGCGGCAGCGATGCACAATTTAATCTAGCCGGGCCAGAAGCGCAAAGGGTTTAGTCATCGGCGCGATGTTTGACGGTTTGGGTTTAACGCCCTTTCACCAGGGTATTCACGCTGTATTCATCGCGCATTCACGACCCATTCGCGGCGCACTCACGCCGCGTTCACGCCGCGTTCACGATTTGTTACGGGTTTGTCGGCGCGGGCGGCCGCCGCGCGTTTCGCCGTCGCCTCAATCTCAGGTACCATCGGCGCGACACACGCTGCCACGCGGCCCGCCTGAGATCCGCGCGACTCACCACCGTGCCGGCCCGGCCAGGCGCCGCATGCCGGTTCACGCGCCGCCCAGCCGCGCCCCGTTCACCTTCGACCGTCGCCGTCACGTCATCCGATGAAGCCTGCCACCGGGCGCAAACGCCCTCCCCGTCTCGTCGCCCGTTTCGTCGCGATCTCCTGGCGCGATCTCGCGGTCTCGTTCGGCCCGATCCTGCTGATCGCCGTGGCGGCGGTCTGGGTCGCCGTGCGGCTGATCCAGCCCGCGCCGCCCAGCACGCTGACCATCAGCGCCGGCCCCGAGGGAAGCACCTTCTGGAACGCGGCGCAGAAGTACAAAACCATTCTCGCGCGCAACCGCATCACCCTGAACGTGCTGGCCTCCGAAGGCTCGCTGCAGAATCTCAAGCGGCTCTCGGACCCGAAGTCGAACGTCGACGTCGGCTTCGTGCAGGGCGGCGTCGCGCCCGGCCCGGCCAGCGAAGGCCTGATGTCGCTCGGCAGCGTCGCCTATGTGCCGCTGGCGATCTTCTATCACGGCCCGACCGTCACGCGGCTCTCCGAATTCAAGGGCCTGCGCCTCGCGGTCGGCGCCGAGGGCAGCGGCACGCGCGAACTGGCGCTCGCGCTGCTCAAGGCCAACGGCATCGTGCCGGGCGGCGCGACCAAACTGCTGCCGCTGTCGGGCGACGACGCCGCCGACGCGCTCGTCTCCGGCAAGGTCGACGCGGCGTTCCTCGCCGGCGACTCGGCGCAACCAGCGGTGATGGGCAAGCTCTACCGCACGCCGAACGTGCAGTTCTACGACTTCACGCAGGCCGATGCGTACACCCGCCGCTTCCCCTATCTGACGCAACTCGAAATGCCGATGGGCGCGTTCGATCTCGGCAAGAACCTGCCGTCCGCGCCGATTCACATGGTGGCGCCCACCGCCGAACTGGTGGCGCGCGACTCGCTGCATCCCGCGCTCTCCGATCTGCTGATCGAAGCCGCGCGCGAGGTGCACGGCAAGGCGAACATCCTGCAGCGCGCCGGCGAATTCCCCGCGCCGCTCGCGCATGATTTCCCGATCAGTGACGACGCCGCGCGCTACTACAAGTCGGGCAAGAGCTTCCTGTACCGGGTGCTGCCGTTCTGGCTCGCGAGCCTCGCCGACCGGCTGCTGGTGGTCGTGGTGCCGCTGATCGTGCTGCTGATACCAGCGTTGCGGCTGGTGCCGTCGCTGTACGCGTGGCGGGTGAAGTCGCGAATCTACCGTTGGTATGGTGCGTTGATCGCGATCGAACGCAGCGCGCTCAGCGAGCATTCGGCAACGGAGCGCGCGTCGCTGATCGAACGTCTCGACGCGATCGAGGAATCGGTCAACGGCCTGAAAATGCCGCTGGCCTACGCGGATCAGTTCTATGTGTTGCGCGAGCATATCGGCTTCGTGCGTCAGCGGCTCACGCAGGCTCGCGACACCCAGCGCGACGACACGACCTACGAATCGGACGACACGCTCGACACCCAGACCAACGCCGCCGACGAAGCCGCCGCCGCGGACAAAACCGCCGCCAACGAAGCCGCCGAGATCGGCGAGACGCCGGGCAGCGCCGGCCGCAAACCATATTGATCGAGGATGCACGCGGCCGCCGCACCGCGTAAGATCATTACAATTCCGACGGTCCAGCAGAGGCGCCGTGCGGACCAGGCAATCCGGGAGACACTTATGACCGTTGGCATCGACGCCAGGCAACCGCTTTGGTTTTACGACTTTGTCTCGCCGTTCACGTACCTGTTGCTTGAGCAACACGACAAATGGCCGGGCTTCGACTTCGCGTTCACGCCGGTCGTATTGAACGATCTGTATAGCCATTGGGGACAGCGGCCGGCCTACAGCGTGCCCGCCAAACGCACCTTCCTGTACCGGCACGCGCTGTTTCGCGCGGAGCAACTCGGCATTCCGTACAAGATGCCGCCGGCGCATCCGTTCGATTCGATGAAGCCGTTGCTGCTCGCCACCGCGGCGAAGGGCGACGTCCAGTTCGTGCGCGAGATTTTCCGCTTCATCTGGCGCGAAGGCCGCGATCCGTCGAGTGAAACGGCGTTTGCCGAACTGTGCGAACGCGTCGGCATGCCCGACGGTCCCGAGTTGATCAAAAGCCCCGACGTGAGCGCGCAATTGCAGCGCAACACCGCGGACGCGATCGGTCTCGGCGTCTACGGCGTGCCGACCTTCCGGCTCAACGATCAACTGTTCTGGGGCGAAGACGCCTTGCCGATGGTGCTGTATTGCGCGCGCACGCCGAACTGGCTCGAGTCGAAAGAAGTGAAGCGGATCAGTGCGCTCGCTTCGGGTGTCGTGGACATACCGACGAACTCGGCGAACCCGACGTAAGGCAAGCGCAAGCTTCACGCGATCCGGATCGACGCGCGTGACGGCGTGAGCGTCGGCAGAGGTCTTGAAGCATTCGAAAACTGCCACGATAGCGCCGAAAAGGCCGTGCTGATGCCGGCCATACCGCGCCCGCTATGCTGCTGCTCCGCAAACGGCCTAAGGTTATAACCTTTGCGCCCAGAGCGCGGGCAGGTCCGCGGGCGGGCTCCGTCCGACGCTTCATTGCGGCCCGAACCGCCTGCCTCGCTTAGCCTTGAACATGGACGACACCGCCGCCTCCCTCGATATCTGGCTCGTGCGCGTATTGCGCACGCTGCTGGTCGAGCGCAGCGTCACGCAGACCGCGCTGCGTCTGAATCAAACTCAACCTGCCATTAGCACCGCGCTGCGCAAACTGCGCGAGACGCTCAACGACCCGATCCTCGTGCGCGGCAAGTCGGGCATGGTGCCCACCGAATATGGCGAGTCGCTGCTGGCTTCCGCACAACGCGTGCTGCGCGAAGTGGATTTTGTCGCGACACCCCATGGCGACTTCGATCCCAGCCGCTCGCGCCGCACCTTTCGCGTCGCCGCGCCGGATTATCTGAACGACTTCTTCATGCCGACCGTGATCGCGCAATTCCGCGAAGCGGCGCCGCATGCACGGCTCGAAATCGAATCGTTGAGTCCGATGCTCGATCATTCCGCCGCGCTCGATGCCGGCGAACTCGATCTGGTGATCGGCAACTGGCCGAAGCCGGACCCGCGTTTCGAACGCAGCGATCTGTTTTCCGACACGGTGGTGTGCCTGATGCGCGCCGACCATCCGCTCACGCGCATACCGATGACGCGCGAAGCGTATCTCGCCGCGCCGCATCTCGCGCCGACGCCGTATAGCGGCGCGCGCGGCGGTGCGATCGACATCGGCTTCGCGCGGGCGCGCGCCGACCGGCGCATCGTCGCCACGCTGCCGTACTTCGGACTGGTGCCGCAAACGCTGCTGCAATCGGATCTGATCTTCACGACCACGCGCCGCTTCGCGATGCATTACGCGAGCATCCTGCCGCTCGCGGTGGTCGACGTGCCGATTCCGTTTCCGCGCATCAAGTGCTATCAGCTGTGGCATCCGCAGCCGGATCGCCCGAGCGATATCGGCTGGCTGCGCACGCTGATGTCGCAAGTGTCGGATGGATTGGTCGCGCAGAAAATGCGCCGCGCCAAGCGGCCGCAGAAAAAAGAAACGTCAGCCGCGTAGGGCTGACGTTGTTGTCGTTGAAGCGGGCGCCTTGCGCTCCGCTACGTCCTGGTCGTTCACGCGGTCACACGTTCACACGCTGGCGCAAAGCTTCTGCATCGTGGCTTGCGCCGCAGCCTGCCGCGAACGGATCTGCAGCAACTCCGCACACACCGCCACGGCGATCGCCGGGGGCGCCTTGTCGACGATACCCGCCACGCCGATCGGACAGGTCATCTCGACCAGCCGATCCAGATCCACGCCGCGATCGATCAACCTGCGCTCGAACTTCACGCGCTTGGTCTTCGAGCCGATCATGCCGAAGTACGTGAAATCGCGCCGCCGCATGATGCGCGCGGCCAGCGAAAAATCGAGCGAGTGGTTATGCGTCATCACCAGAAAATACGCGCCGGGCGGTGCCGTGTCGACGATCGCATCCGGCGTGTCGGTCGCTTCGACCTGCACGTTGGCGGGCGTTTCGTCGGGGAACAGCTCGTCGCGTTCGTCAACCCACTGGACTACGCACGGCAAGCTGCCGAGCAACTCGACGAGCGCATGCCCGACGTGTCCCGCGCCGAACAGCACGATGTGCATCGGCGCCGGACGCGGCGCTTCAACCGTGCTGCGTCGGCCGATCTGAACGGAAGAAGAAGCGTTCATGGCGATCATTCCAGTGAGTGAGTGCTTCACGCGTCGGTCAGGCCGCGACGTTTATTGACGGGCGGCAGCAGTCGCCGCCCGCACCGCGCCGACCGCCTTGAGGATTTCCTCGCTGGTGGCCGGGGCGTTCAGCGGCGGGTTGACCTTGTGGTCGCCCACTGCCGACACCGCGTCGCGCACCGCGAAGAACACCGAGAACGGCAGCAGCAGCGGCGGCTCGCCGGTCGCCTTCGAACGGTGAATGCTGTCCTCCGCATTGCGGTTCTTGAACAGGCGCACGCGGAAATCCGGCGGCGTGTCGTTGACGGTCGGAATCTTGTAGGTGGACGGCGCATGCGTCATCAGCTTGCCGCCTGCGTTCCACCACAGTTCTTCGGTCGTGAGCCAGCCCATGCCCTGAATGAACGCGCCTTCCACCTGGCCGACGTCGAGCGCCGGATTCAGCGACGCGCCCACGTCATGCAACGCATCCGCACGCAGCACGCGCATTTCGCCGGTCAGCGTGTCGATCACCACTTCCGACACGGCCGCGCCGTACGAGTAGTAGTAGAACGGCCGGCCTTGCAGCTTCGACTGATCCCAGTAGAGCTTGGGCGTCGCGTAGAAGCCGTCCGACCAGAGCTGAACACGCGCGACGTAGGCCTTCGCGATCACTTCCTCGAACGGCACGATCATCTCGCCGACCACCACGCGATCGTGCAGGAAGCGCACTTCCGACGCGCTCACCTGGCCCGCGCCGAAACGTTCGGCGGCGAACGCCGACAGACGTTCGCGCAACTGCCGCGCGGCATCCTGTGCGGCCTTGCCGTTCAGGTCCGAACCGGTCGATGCGGCAGTCGCCGACGTGTTGGCGATCTTACTGGTATCGGTCGCCGTCACGCGAATGCGGTTGAAGCCGATCCCCAGTTCATGCGCGACGACCTGCGCGACCTTGGTATTCAAGCCCTGGCCCATTTCGGTGCCGCCATGGTTCACCAGCACCGAACCGTCGGTGTAGATGTGCACCAGCGCGCCGGCCTGGTTGAAGTGGGTCACGTTGAACGCAATGCCGAACTTGACCGGCGTCAGCGCCATGCCCTTCTTCAGCACTGCGTTGTTGGCGTTGAATTCGTTGATCGACGCGCGACGTGCGCGATATTCGCTGGTCGCTTCGAGTTCGTCGATCAGCTCGTGAATCACGTTGTCTTCAACCACCTGCCCGTACGGCGTCTGATTACGCTCGGTCTTGCCGTACAGATTGCGGCGGCGCACGTCGAGCGAATCTTCGCCGACCGAACGCGCGACGTTGTCCATGATGTATTCGATCGCGAACGCGCCTTGTGGACCGCCGAAGCCACGAAACGCCGTGTTGGACTGCGTGTTGGTCTTGCCGCAGAAACCGTCGATCGTCACGTCCGAGAGCCAGTACGCGTTGTCGAAGTGGCACAGCGCACGCGTCATCACCGGACCGGACAGGTCGGCGGAGAAACCGCAGCGCGAGGTCATGTCGACCGTCACGCCGTCGATCACGCCTTGCTCGTCGTAACCGACTTCATACGTGTAGTGGAAATCGTGGCGCTTGCCGGTGACCATCATGTCGTCGTCGCGGTCCGGACGCAGCTTCACCGGGCACAGCAGCTTCCACGCGGCGAGCGCCGCGCAGCACGCGAACAGACCCGATTGCGATTCCTTGCCGCCGAAGCCGCCGCCCATCCGGCGGCATTCGATCAGCACGTTGTGCGACGCCACGCCCAACGCATGCGCGACCATGTGCTGCATTTCGGTCGGGTGCTGCGTCGAACAGTAGACGTGCATGCCGTCGTCGTCCTTCGGCACCGCGTACGAAATCTGGCCTTCCAGATAGAACTGTTCCTGGCCGCCGAGCAGCATTTCGCCGGCTTCGCGACGCGCGGCGCGGGCAATCTTCGTATCGGCTTCGCCGCGCGCGAGTTTCATCGGTGGCAGCACGTGCTGGTTCGCGGCGCGCGCCTGCTGCGCGGTCAGAATCGCCGGCAGTTCTTCGTAGACGACTTCGGCGCGGCGTGCGGCGAGCCGCGCGATGTCATGCGACGTCGCGACCACGATGAACATCGGCTGGCCGACGTATTGCACGAGACCGTCGGCGAGAATCGGATCGTCGCCGTGAATGATCGGGCCGACGTCGTTCACGCCGGGGAAATCTTCCGCGGTGAAGATCGCGACCACGCCCGGCGTGGCGCGCACTTTATCGAGCGACATCGAGACGATCTTCGCGTGCGCTTTCGGCGACAGGCCGAGCGCGGCGTGAAGCGTGCCGGCGAGCGTCGGAATGTCGTCGGTGTAGGTCGCGCGGCCGCTCACGTGCAGATGCGCGGACTCATGCGGCCGCGAAATATGGACCTGGGTGAAGTCGTCGAGCTCCTTGAGGTCTTTCAGGAACGGTTCGGCTTGCTGATTCATTGTGTGTTCTCCGTGTGCTTCTCTTGCTTCCTGTACTTACCGCGCACTGATCGCGTAACTACCGCGTACTTGCCGCGTCTCAGACATTCGCGCCGGCTGGGGCGCATGCCGCGGCCACCGCGCGGACGTCGAGCGCGCTCTTCGGCAGCGGATTGTTCGGACGCGTTTCGAGCCAGAAACGGTACAGCGTGTTTTTCGCGGCTTCGAGCCGGTAATTGCTGGTGGCCCGCATGTCGGACAGCGGCGCGTAGTCGTTGCCGAGCGCGATCATCGCGGCCTGCGCGGTGGCTTCGTGCCATTCGGCGTCGCGCAGCACGGCTTCGGCGTGCGTGGCGCGCTTCGAGGTGGCGGCCATGCCGCCGAACGCGATGCGCGGCTCGCGGATCACGTCGCCGTCGGCGATGAACGAGAACGCGGCGCACACGGCCGAGATGTCCGAGTCGAAACGCTTCGACAGTTTGTACGTGCGGAACTGGAAGTTCTTGCGCACGCCGGTGCGCGTCGGCACCTTCAGCCCAACGACGAACTCGTGTTCGGCCATGTCCTTCTTCTGATACGCGAGGTACAGATCTTCCAGCGGCATTTCACGTTCAATCTCACCGCCGCGCACGATCACATGCGCGCCGAGGGCGATCAGGCCGGGCATCGAATCGCCGATCGGCGAACCGTTGGCGATATTGCCGCCGAGCGTGCCGGCGTTACGAATCGGCAACGACGCGAAGCGCTGCTGCATTTCGAACAGTTCCGGATACTGCTTGATGATTTCCGTGTAGGCCTTTTCGACGCTCACGCCCGCGCCGATCTCGATCCAGTCGTCGTTCGTTTCGAGCTTCTGGAATTCGGCGATCTGCCCGATATAAACGATGTTGCCCAACTCGCGCATCATCTTGGTGACCCACAGGCCGATGTCCGTGCTGCCGGCGAGAATCCGCGTGGCCGGTTCGGCTTCCTTGATCTTCGCGAGCGCCGCGACCGTGCGCGGCGCGTCGAACTGCTGGCCGGCGTGCTGGTAGTGGAACGTCTCCGTGCGCTCGAGCTTGGCGAGCGTGGCGGCGAGCGCTTCGACGTTGACCGGCGCTTTGGGCGGCGGCGCTTCGAACATGCGCACGGCCGCGTCGACGATCGGGCGATAGCCCGTGCAGCGGCACAGGTTGCCGGTCAGCGCATTGCTGATCGTGTCGCGCGACGGCACCGTCTTGTTCGCGCAGCTATGCTCGTGGCCGTGCTTTTCGTACAGCGACCACATCGACATGACGAAACCCGGCGTGCAGAAACCGCACTGCGAGCCGTGGCATTCCACCATCGCTTCCTGCACCGGATGCAGCGAGCCGTCCGGCTGGCGCAAGTCTTCGACGGTGAAGAGCGCCTTGCCGTCGAGCGTCGGCACGAACTGGATGCAGGCATTGACCGTCTTGAAGTCGACGCCGCCCGCCGCGTTGCGCTCGCCGAGCACGACCGTGCACGCGCCGCAGTCGCCTTCTGCACAACCTTCCTTGGTGCCGGTGCAATGCACGTCTTCGCGCAGATACTGCAGGACGGTGCGGGTGACGGGCGCGTCCTTGATCTCGCGGATCGCGTTGCGGTGGTAGAAGCGAATCGGCTCAGTCATGTCTCTTTACTCTCGAATGTTCTGTGTCCGTGGGGACGTGCTGCGTGATGGTTCGAAAACTATCATTCCCAATAAAACCAACCCATAGCTCGGATCGCATGCGGGACATATCCGCGAGGCGATAACGAGATAGGTTTGAGGGTCGCTCGACTTATGTTGACATGGCAATTTAGCTTGGTTTTATTATTTTTCAAGCCAATACAGACATATCGAGACGAGTCGAACCGACCGGAACGAGGGCCAAAACCGGCGCTCATGGAGCAAAACCGGACCACTATATGCATCCGGCACCGTTTTTTAATGGGTCAATTTATTAAGCAACTCCTGCAAGAGAATCGGTTCCATGGGAAAATCACGGCTTCCCGCCGTTTTCAAGTCTCGTTTTCCCCATGTCCACCGATTCAGCGACGCCTCGCAGCGAATTTGCGACGACCTTACAGATCATTCCGGTCGTTTTTTTCACGTTTCTTTGCTATCTGACGATCGGTATTCCGCTCGCGGTGCTGCCCGGCTACGTCCACGACGACCTCGGCTACAGCGCCGTGCTGGCCGGCGCGGCAATCAGCGTGCAATACCTGGCGACACTGGCGTCGCGGCCGCTGGCTGGCCGTTCGGCGGATACGCTGGGGCCGAAGCGCACGGTGTCGATCGGACTGCTGGGGTGCGGCGCGAGCGGGATTCTGTTGCTGCTGGCCGTGCTGTGCGGCCGCTGGCCCGTGCTGAGCCTCGGTCTGCTGGTATGCAGCCGTCTGGTGCTCGGGTTCGGCGAAAGCCTATGCGGGACGGGCGCGATTCTGTGGGGCATCGGCCGGGTCGGCACCAGCAATAACGCCCGGGTGATCTCGTGGAACGGCATCGCCACTTATGGCGCGCTGGCCGTCGGCGCGCCGCTCGGCGTCGCGATCGCGCACACGGTCGGGTTCGCGGCGCTGGGCATTCTGGTGATCTTCCTCGCGGCGCTCGGCTTCTATCTGGCCCGGCCGATCGCGCCGGTGCCGGTCGTCCACGGCGAGCGGATGTCGTATGGCAGCGTGCTCACGCGCGTGCTGCCGCACGGTATCGGCCTCGCGCTCGGCTCCGCCGGGTTTGGCTCGATCGCCACCTTCATCACGCTGTTTTATGCCGCGAAGCATTGGCCGAATGCGGCCTTGTCGCTGACGGTGTTCGGCACGCTGTTCATCGGCGCGCGCCTGTTGTTCGCCAACACGATCAAGAGCTACGGCGGATTCCGCGTCGCGATCGTGTCGTTCTCGTTCGAATGCGCCGGGCTGTTGATGCTGTGGCTCGCGCCCGAGCCGCATATCGCGCTCGCCGGCGCGGCGTTGACCGGTTTCGGCTTCGCGCTGGTGTTCCCCGCGCTCGGCGTCGAAGCGGTCGGCCTCGTGCCGCCGGCCAGTCGTGGCGCGGCGTTGTCGGCTTATTCGGTGTTTCTCGATCTGTCGCTCGGCATCACCGGGCCGCTGGCCGGCTACATTGCCGGCGAGTTCGGCTACGCCTCCGTGTTTCTGTTCGCGGCCGTGGCGTCGGCCGCTGCCGTGGTGCTGTCGACGGTGTTGTACCTGCGCAATGCGCGGGCACCGATTGCGCCCGCAACGACCTGATCGTTCGATACAGCTCGTTATCGGCTATTCAGCGCGGCGTGCCGCGCTGAATACGCCAGGCCTGGCGCAGCAGCGCCAGGCTACCGCGCCAACACGCGCGCGCCACCCGACAACGATTTTTCCAGCGCCGCCACGCCCGCCGGCAGATCCACTGCCGCGCCGAGATCCACCATCGTGCGACCCAACGCGTGCAGTGTTCTGAACAGATTGTGTTCGCGACATTGCTCGCCCATCTGCCCGATCCGCACGATCGGCAAGCCGAACGAACCGGATATCTCGACCTGATGCTGCCGCGAGATGTGGCCGCAGATATCGCCGGGACTCAAGCCTTGCGGCACCTCGATACCAACCACCGAATTCAGCCGGCACGCCGGCGGCGCATACAGATTCAGCCCTAACGCCGCGATCCCTTCCTGCAAGGCCAGCGAACATTTCAGATGCCGTGCGAAGCGCTTCTCCAGCGTCTCCGCGCACACGAGCCGCAACGCCTCGTGCAAAGCCAGCACGCCCGACACCGGCGCGGTGTAGTGATAGCCCGCGTTATGCCAGAAGTTTTCCGCGAGCGACGCATCCAGGCACCAATGCGCGTTCGGCGCCGTGCGTCCTTTGACGCGCGCCCAGGCCGCGTCGGAAAACGCGATCAGCGAGACGCCCGGAATCGACGACAAGCCCTTCTGCCCACCGGTAATCACCGCGTCGATACCCCACGCGTCCATCTCCAGCGGCATCGTGCTCAGCGTACAAACCGCGTCGACGATCACCAGCGCACCCGCGGCTTTCGCCAGCGCGGCGATGTCCTTCAGGTGGTAATTCCACACCGTGTTCGACGTCTCGCCCTGCACCACCGTCACGATCTCGGGACGCTTGCGGCGAATCGCCTCGGCCACCTGGTCGAGACTCGCAACCGCGCCATCGTCGACGTCGAGCATACTCACGCGCGCGCCGACACGGCGACCCATCTCCGCCATCCGTTCGCTGAAGAAACCGTTCCTGATGCTCAACACGCGCGTGCCTTCCCACGCGAGGTTGGAGATCGCCATTTCCATCGCGGCCGATCCCGGTCCCGCTACACCCAGCACCCATTTCGAATTCGTCTGGAACACGTAGCGCGCCATGGTCTTCACCTGGCCGATCACCTTCACCATCGTGCCGCCCAGGTGATTGATGACGATCGTGTTGGCCTTGGCGACGGCGGCGGGAATCGGCACGGGGCCGGCACCCATCATCAGCAGCGGTTCTTCGGGGAGGATGGCGTCGAGCGATTCGACAACCGGACAAGGCACAGCGGAAGCGACGGGTGTGATGGATGAAGTCGGCATGATCGGTACGTGAATGTCAAAACGCTAAGGAACAATCGGCCTCGCCAACAGGGATGCTGGCGAGGCCGTTCATTCGATCATTCACTGATCCGCGCGATTGCGCAAGCCATTTGGCCCTGCTTTCACGCATTAAATGCGAGTATCACGCGACCGGCTGCTAGTGCAGCAACAGCGCCGGCCCGCGTGTTATTTCACCTTCGTTTTATCGAGCTTTTTGCCGGTCGCCGCGTTGAATCGCTCGATGTACTCTTCGATCAGTTTGCGCAACGCGCGGCCGATCTGCCGATAATCCGACTCGTTCAGATTGGCGAGCGACACACGCCCCGACGGATGCTGTGTCCCGAACCCGCGACCCGGCAGCAGCACGACCCGCGCTTCACGCGCGAGACGGAACAGCAGTTCGGAAGGCTCGGTGTTCTTCAGCAGCCAATCGACGAACTCACGCCCGAACATCTTCTCGCCGAGGAACTCGATGTCGAGAATCGTGTAGTAGTCGACCTGGTTCGGATCGTCGTCCTCGAACGAGATGCCCACTTCTTCGTAGAGCGCCTGCTTGCGCTTGCGGATCAGACGCTTCAACGCGTTCTTGTACGCGTCCGGCGTATCCATCAGCGAGAACAACGAGAACAGCACCATCTGCACCTGCTGCGGCGTCGACAGACCCGCCGTGTGATTCAGCGCGACGGTGCGACTGTCGGCGACCAGACGGTCGATAAACTTGAGCTTGTCCGGTTCGGTCGTGATCGACTCGTAACGCTCGTGCAACTGCTTCTTCGCGTCTTTCGGCAACTCGGCGATCAGACGGTCGAGCACGTTGTCGCGATGCGTCGCGATCGTGCCGAGACGCCAGCCGGTCGCGCCGAAATACTTCGAGTACGAATAGACCAGAATCGTGTTCTTCGGTGCGAGCGCGAACAGCGACACGAAGTCGTCGGCGAAGGTGCCGTACACGTCGTCGGTCAGCAGAATCAGATCGGGCCGTTCCTTGACGATGTCGGCAATGTACTGAAGGCTCTCGTCGTTGATCTTCACCGAAGGCGGATTGCTCGGGTTCACGAGGAAGAACGCCTTCACCTTCGGATCGCGCAGCTTGTCGAGTTCCTTCTTCGAATACTGCCAGCCGCTTTCCACGTCCGCTTCGAGATTGACGACGTTCAGCTTGTAGTCGTTCAGGCGCGGAATCTCGATGTACGGCGTGAAGATCGGCATGCCGAGCGCGATCGTGTCGCCTTCCTTGATCAGGTGATTCTCGCGCATCGTGTTGAAGATGTACGTCATCGCCGCCGTGCCGCCTTCCACCGCGAACACGTCGAACTCGCCCACGAACGGATGGTTGCCGATCATCTCGCGGCGCAGATACTGACCGACGATCAGCTCGGACATCTTGAGCATGCGGTCCGGCACCGGATAGTTCGACGCGAGAATGCCCTCGCACATTTCATACAGGAAGTCGCCGGCGGAATAGCCGAGCTGATCGCGCACATACGACACCGCGCCGCGCAAAAAGTCGATGCCTGCCACGCCCTTGTTCTCGCGGCAAAACAGATCGAAGCGTTCTTCCAGACCGTCGCGCCGCGGGAAGCCGCCGATGCCTTCCGGCATGTACGCGAACGAGCGCTCCGATTCGCGCATCGCAAACAGGCCGAGTTGCCAGAAGCCATGACGCGGAATCGTCGCGAGAAAGTTCGGGTTGCCACGACCGGCGTTGAGCATGGCTGCGTTCGCAGCGCGCTCCACGGCGCCGCCGCCGGCCGCCTTGATCAGTTCGTCCTTCAGTTCGAACGGGCTGAGCGCGGACAGCCCCGGTTGCGCCATATCCGCGTGTTTCTTGTCGCCCTTCTCTTTTGCCATGATGCGTTCTCCAATGAGCAGGTGAAAGACGCCGGCGTCGCGAGAATCGCCCGCTTACCGCCAGCGTGAAAGAGATCGATGAGAGATCGATAAAGCGCTGCGCGCGCCTAAACCAGCCCGACCACGAGCGGACCCAGCAGCGTCAGCGCGACGTTGGCGATCGCATACGTGATCGCGAACGGCACCGTCGGCACCGCGCTTTCCGCCTTGTCGAGCACACCGCCGAAGGCCGGATTCGCGCTGCGCGAGCCCGACAGCGCACCGGCCAGAAGCGCCGCGTTGTTGTACTTCAGCACGTAGCGGCCGAACAGCATGGTCAGCAGCAGCGGGAACAATGTGACGAACACGCCGAGCAGGAAGATTGTCATGCCGCTCTGCTTGACCGTCACCACGGCTTGCAGGCCGGAGTTCAGACCCACCACCGCGACGAACGCCGCGAGACCGAAGTCCTTGAGCAACTGCGAAGCCGCCGACGGCATCACGCCGTACATGGGATGCTTGCCGCGCATCCAGCCGAACAGCAGGCCGGCCAGCAGGCAGCCGCCGCCCGAGCCGAGCGTGAGCGGAATGCCGCCCACGTTGACGACGATCAGCCCGATCAGCAAACCGAGCACGAGGCCCACGCCCATGTAGATGAAGTCGGTCTTGTTGGTGTTCGGCAATTCGTAGCCGGCGGCGTCGACGGCGCGCTTGGTGTCTTTCGGCGAGCCGTAGAACGTGATGACGTCGCCATGTTCCAGTTTGGTTTCCGGCAGGATCGGCAGCGGCTGACCGGCGCGCGAAATGTGCTGGATGTAGACGCCGTGGCGCAGGTCGCGGTCCACCACTTCGCGCGCGGCGGCGATCGTCGTGTGGTTCATGCCTTTGCGCGTGAACACGCCGTCGCGGGTCTGCATCACCACGCCGATATCGTCGACGTTGGCGATCTCGTTGCCGTTCGCGCCGAATGCAACAACGGCTTCGCGACGACCCACCACGAGCACTTCGTCGTTGAGCTGCAAGGTCAGATCGGGCGTTGGATCGACGGCCTTGCCGTCGCGTTTGATCTTCTCGACCGTCAACATGTCCTGGTGCAAGGTCTCGACCGCCTTGACGGTCTTGCCGGCGCTGACGTCGATCCGGTACGCGCGTCCTACCAGTTCAGGCAACGCACGAATCTGCCCCGCCGCGAGCGACGTCGACACCCCCGCCGACAACTCGCGCTCCGCGTCGATCGACGCCTCGCGCAAGCCCTGCCCCATGAACTTGGGCAGTATGTTCACGCAGACGATGATCGCGCCCAGCGAGCCGAACACGTAGGTCACCGCGTACGCGATCGCCACGTCCGACTGCAGCGATTTCACCTGATCGGCCGGCAAGCCGAGCCGCGCGATCGCATCGCCCGCCGTGCCGATAATCGCCGACTGCGTCAGCGCGCCGCCCGCGAGCCCGGCCGCGAGGCCCTTGTTCAGATGGAACAGCTTCGCGCACACCACCACGGTGATCAGCGCGGAAACGGCGAGGAACACCGCCATCGCGATTTCACGCAGCGTCTTGCGGTTCAGCGAGTTGAAGAAGCCCGGGCCGGAGTCGTAGCCCACCGCGTAGATGAACACGGCGAACATGACCGACTTCACGCCGTTGTCGATCGTCACGCCGAACTGGCTGATCACGACCGCCGCCAGCAGCGAACCACCCACTCCGCCCAACTGGAACTTGCCGAAGTTGATCTGCCCGATGAAGTAACCGGCTGCTAGCGATAAAAACAGCGCAATTTCGGGGGATTTCTGAAAAATGTGATGTAGCCAGTCCATCATGCCCTCGCTGGATAGTTTGAGATATTGAGTACTGGGTGCCGTCTGCCGGGGTGCTGCGGGCGGGAATGCCGCCTGTCGATGCGCGAAGCGGATCGTGTCGTGCCGCTCATGTCGTGTTACCTAACCGAGCTTGCCGGCGAGACCGACCACCACCGGCCCCATCAACGGCAACAGAATGTTCGAGAGTGCATAGGTGATCGTGTAGCCGATCACCGGCGTCGAGTTGCCGGTCACGCCGACCAGCGCGCTGATCGCGGGCGTGCTGCATTGCTGGCCGGCAATCGCGCCGAGCAGCATGGGGGCTTCGAGCTTGAGAAACGCACGGCCGATCCACAGCGACAGCAGCCCAGGCACCAGCACCATCAGAATGCCGGCCACCGGCAACGCGAGGCCGTATTCGCGCACCAGCTTGATGGCGTCCGGTCCCGCCGACAAACCAACCGCCGCGATGAAGGTGGCGAGGCCGAAGTCCTTGAGAATCTGCGCGGCCGCCGACGGCAGCGAGCCGATCAACGGATAGCGCGAGCGGATCCAGCCGAACAGCAAGCCGGACAGCAGGCAACCGCCGCCCGTGCCGAGCGCGATCGAGACGCCGCCGATCCGGCCGCCGAGGTGGCCGATCGCCATCCCCACCAGCACGCCCAGCGCGAGATAGACGAAGTCGGTTTTCTGCGTGGCGGCCAGCACGTAACCCAGGCGCCGCGCGCCGCGTTCGACGTCGGCCTTGGCGCCGACCAGCGTCAACACGTCGCCGCGATTCAACTCCGTGCCGGGCAACGCGGGCACCGTGGTTTCGAGCCGCGTAACTGCCGCGATGTAGACGCCGCGCGCCTGTTCCGGATCGGCCCGTTCCCGCACCTGCGCCACCGTCAGACCTTCCGCTTCGCGGCGTGTCAGCACCACGTCGATTTTTTCGGCGACGATCTGGTCGAAACCGCCGCTGTCGATTTCTTCGCCCAGACTCGCCGACGCCGTCACAATCGCTTCACGACGCCCGCCGATCAGGATCAGGTCATCGGCCAGCAAGACCAGTTTCGGTTCCACCGGCACTACCTCACCACCGCGCCGTAGTTGCTCGATAGTCAGGTTGTAGCCGTACTGCTGCTCGAACGCCACGACCGTCGTGCCGGCCGCCGCGCCGACGCGGAATGCGCGACCCACCAGCGCCGGCGCCGCCGCCCGCTGTCCTTCGCCGAACGCGCCGTCGCCGCCGAGCTTGCGCCACACGCGCTCGGCTTCCTCGCGCAAATTGACGCGCAGCAGCAGTGGCGCGAACTGGCTCGTGAACAGCACGATGGTGATCAGGCCGAACAGGTAGCTCACGCTGTACGCGGTCACGATATTGGCCTGCAGACGCAGCGTTTCCGCGTCGCCGAAACCGAGCTTGGCGATCGCCTCCGACGCCGTGCCGATCACCGCCGATTCGGTCGCCGCGCCGGCCAGCAGCCCGGCCGCCGTGCCCGCGTCGAGCCGCATCACGACCACCGCGATCAGGATCAGTATCAGCACCGAGACGATCTCGACCACCGACAACAAGCCATAGCGCCAGCCGCGTCCAATGTTGGCAAAGAACTGCGGCCCGCCGGTAAAGCCCAGCGCAAAGATGAACAGCGCAAACGCGATGTTCTTCAGATCGGGCGCCAGTCGCGCGCCCGTCTGTCCCAACAGCAAAGCAACGATCAACGTACCGCAGACGCCGCCGAGCTGTATCGGCCCAACACGAAATGAGCCAATGAAATATCCAATTGCCAGGCTTGCGAACAGCGCGATCTCCGGTTGAGACCTCAGCAAATCACTGATCATGTAGGCTCGCCGATTTACAGGTTTATTAGTAGGAGACTGAAAAACAATGGCTCAAAAAAAGTGCAAATAATTCGCTCAAACCGGGTACGGCTCAGCAATTACTCAACCGGCATAGCTGGCTGAATGACACTATTTATGGCAATGGGATGACGCGACATGCGTCCGGGAAGATTGCGGCGCTGCGGCGATGTTATGGAAAAGCGTTTGTGATAGCTCGACGGTCACACTGTCCTCGCGAAATCGCTCGATGCCTTAAAAAAGACACCGAATTCTGATGGCCGATTTTTTCTACTTTACTGCATGAATGAACATGCTTTTTTCAGACTGCTTTTTTAATAAATATTGTAATTCGTCACACCTGTCAATATTATTTTCAATCTTGACCGGACTGCCTTCGCAAAAGATGATCTTTAGCAAAGACTGAATGGCAATACGTACCGTGCGCGGTGGCGGCAACCGGGCCTTTATACTGGCTCATCCCCCTCGCGCGCGGCGAGACCGCCACGCCTGAATCCACCTTGCGGCCGGCATGCATTCCTTGGAGCCCGACATGCGCATGATCCTGTTCAGCAGCCGTCAGTACGACAGCGACACGTTCATCGAAGCCAACGGCAGGCATTGCTACGAACTGCACTTCCAGGAATCGCACCTCGACAGCGAAACCGCGATCCTTGCGCAGGGCTACGAGGTGGTGTGCCCGTTCGTCAACGACAAAGTCGACGCGGCCGTGCTCGAACGGCTGCATGCCGGCGGCACGCGCCTGATCGCGCTACGCTCGGCCGGCTTCAATCATGTCGACCTGGCCGCGGCCGAACGCCTCGGCATCACGGTCGCGCGCGTGCCGGCGTATTCGCCGCACGCGGTGGCCGAACATGCGGTCGGCCTGATTCTGGCGTTGAACCGGCGTCTGCCGCGCGCCGTCGCGCGGACTCGCGAGGGTGACTTTTCGCTGCACGGGCTGCTCGGTTTCGATCTGCACGGCAAGACCGTAGGCGTGATCGGCACGGGGACGATCGGCCGCGTGTTCGGACGGATCATGGCGGGCTTCGGCATGCAGGTGCTTGCGCACGATCCCGGCACGCCCGCCGAAGACCTGCTCGCGCTCGGTGCGCGCTATGTTCCGCTCGATACCTTGCTGGCGGAATCGGACGTGGTCAGCCTGCACTGTCCGTTGGTGCCGGACACCTACCATCTGATCGACGGCCACGCGCTCGCCAGGATGAAACGCGGCGCGATGCTGATCAACACCGGCCGCGGCGGCCTGGTCGAAAGCAATGCGCTGATCGGCGCGTTGAAGGACGGCCAGCTCGGCCACCTCGGTCTCGACGTGTATGAGGAAGAAGGCGGCCTGTTCTTCGAGGATCACTCGAATCTGCCGCTGCAGGACGACGTGCTCGCGCGTCTGCTGATGTTCCCGAACGTGATCGTCACCGCGCACCAGGCGTTCTTCACGCGTGAAGCGATGAGCGAGATCGCCCAGACCACGCTCGACAACGTCGCGGCCTGGGAGAGCGGCACGCCACGCAACGTGGTGCGGGCGACGGGTTAGGGATGAGCGGCGGGCGGGGGAACGACCTGGGGCGGCCCGCCTAGCGTCGTTGCGCGAATCGCGGTGCGGGCGTCGTCCGGCGCGCCACAGAGTTCGCGCAGCATGACCGCCTCGCGCTCATGCACTTCCACCGGAAACCAGCGCGCGCCGGCATCGGCCAGATAGCGCGCGCGATGCTGCCCGTTGCGAAACGACACCACGCCTTCGCGCTCCAATCCGACCAGGCCGAGCAACCCCGGCGCGCGACGCGTCGTGATCGTCACATAGGGCATCTGCGGAATCCGCGGGTTGTCCGGATCGAGAAACTCGCGAATGCCGCGCACCTTGCCGGCATGCCATTCGGCAACCGGCTTCAGCACGTAGTCGGTGTTGTCGCGATCCGCGCAGGCGAGCAGCTTGCGCACGTCGATCAGCACCACTTGATGCCGCGTGCCGTCGGTGACGAACACGCGTTTCAGGCGCACATGGTCGAACCACGAATGCTCGAGGAGCGGCACGATCCACACGGTTTCGGCGCAAGCCGGCGAGGCGGCTGACGAGGGATTGGACGAGGGCAAAGGCAGGCTCGATAAGCTAGCGAAAATCCGCCAGCGCGTTAAAAGAGCGCTAACGCTACGAGTCGACTGTGTAAGAAGCATGACAGACCACGGCATTAATCACACTGCATGCTCATGCTGCCAGGACACCTCGGCATGAACACACTTTAAAAGTACCCGCACACACGGGCAGACGCTGACCTCTATCGATGTAACGACTATAGCTAGGCAAAATTTCAATAGCTATGGACGCGTCGAAGTTAACCAGGATATCGGCGTCGCGGCACTCGTCCTTGAGTGGACCGCGCGCCGTATGCAGCAAAAAACAACAGCCGCCTGACGGCGCAGCAAGGGTGTTTTGACTTAGGTAGAATCCCCTACTGTTTGCCTCTTGTACGGCGCACGCGTTCTCGCCCCGAAAATGCGCGCCGGCCGCGCGACGCTTCCCGTCGCGCCGATTCACGCTCCGCCACCATGCCTTTACCCCTGCTCGCCCTTGCCGTTGCCGCTTTTGGAATCGGTACCACTGAATTCGTGATCATGGGCTTGCTGCCCGACGTGGCACGCGACCTGTCCGTCTCGATTCCGGCCGCCGGCATGCTGGTGTCGGCGTATGCGCTCGGCGTCACGATCGGTGCGCCGATCGTCGCGATCGCGGTGGCCAACATGCCGCGCAAGAAAGCGTTGATGAGTCTGATCGGCGTGTTCATCGTCGGCAACATGCTGTGCGCGATCGCGCCGGGTTATGCCGTGCTGATGGCCGCGCGTATCGTCACGGCGTTCTGCCATGGCGCGTTCTTCGGTATCGGCTCGGTGGTGGCCGCGGGTCTGGTCGCGCCGAATCGCCGCGCGCAAGCCATCGCGCTGATGTTCACCGGCCTCACGCTCGCCAACGTGCTCGGCGTGCCGCTCGGCACCGCGCTCGGCCAGGCCGTGGGCTGGCGCGCAACCTTCTGGGCGGTGACCGGTATCGGCATCGTCGCGGCGGCTGCGCTCGCCGTCTGCCTGCCGGCCAAGATCGAGATGCAGAAGGCCAGCCTCATCCACGAATTCAGCGTGCTGAAGAATCCGCAGGTGCTGATGGTGCTCGGCATCAGCGTGCTCGCGTCGGCCAGCCTGTTTTCGACCTTCACCTACATCACCCCGATCCTCGAAGACGTGACCGGCTTCACGCCGCATGCGGTCACGCTCGTGCTGCTGCTGTTCGGCCTCGGCCTGACCGTGGGCAGCACGCTCGGCGGCAAGCTCGCCGACTGGCGGCTGTTGCCGTCGCTGGTGGCGTTCCTGCTGGCGATCGTCGTGATCCTCACGATCTTCGCGGGCACGATGCACGCGCAGATTCCGGCGATGATCACGATCTTCGTCTGGGGCATTCTGGCCTTCGCGATCGTGCCGCCGTTGCAAATGCTGATCGTCGACCGCGCAAGCCATGCGCCGAATCTGGCCTCGACCTTGAATCAAGGCGCGTTCAACCTCGGCAATGCCACGGGCGCCTGGCTCGGCGGCATGGCGATCGGTGCGGGTGCGCCGCTCACCACGCTGCCGTGGGTCGGCGTGGCGACCTCGATCGGTGCGCTGGTGCTGACGCTGTGGTCGGTGTCGATCGACCGTCGCACCCAGCGCATGATGGCCGCGGGATAGTCGCCGCGTTGCGTGCTAATGACCCGCGGCCGTAGTAGCATCTCGGCCGATGAAAGTCATCTTCACTCGCGATTTCCTCGCGCTCATTCTTAGCGTTGCCGTAGTCGGGCTCGGCAGCGGCGCGACTCTTCCGCTCACCGCGCTCGCGCTGACGCAAGCCGGCTATGGCACCGACGTGGTCGGCCTGCTGACCGCCGCGCAAGCGGGCGGCGGCCTCTTCATCGTGCCGTTCGCCGGTTGGATCGCGGCGCGCTTCGGCGGCCGGCAGGTGATCGTCGGCGCGGTGCTGGTGGTGGCGATCGCCACCGCGCTGATGCAACTCACCGCGAACCTGTGGCTCTGGGCACTGTTGCGCGTGCTCTGCGGCGCCGCGCTGATGCTGCTCTTCACGATCGGCGAAGCCTGGGTCAACCAGCTCGCCGACGACGCCACCCGCGGCCGCGTCGTCGCGATCTACGCCACCAATTTCACGCTGTTCCAGATGTCGGGGCCGGTGCTGGTGAGTCAGATCGCCGACCTCATGCATTCGCGCTTCCTGATCTGCGGCGCGCTCTTTTTGCTGGCGCTGCCGATGCTCGCCACCATCCGCACCACACCGCACGCCGCCGACGACGAACACGCCGCGCACGGCAGTTGGCGTCACGTTTTGCCGCAGATGCCGGCGCTCGTGGTCGGCACGGGTTTTTTCGCGCTGTTCGACACGATCGCGCTGTCGCTGCTGCCGCTCTTCGCGATGTCGCACGGCATGACGAGCGAAGTCGCCGTGTTGTCGGCGTCGGCTTTGCTGCTCGGCGACACGACGATGCAGTTTCCGATCGGCTGGCTCGCGGACCGGCTGGGCCGCGAACGGGTGCATATCGGTTGCGGCGTGATCGTCGTGCTGCTGTTGCCGCTGCTGCCGTGGGCGATCACCTCGCCGTGGCTATGCTGGCCGTTGCTGTATGTGCTCGGCGCGGCGGCGGGTGCGATCTACACGTTGTCGCTGGTGGCTTGCGGCGAACGCTTTCGCGGCGTCGCGCTGGTGTCGGCGAGTTCGCTGGTGGGCGCGTCGTGGAGCGCGGCCAGTTTCGGTGGGCCGCTCGTGGCCGGTGCATTGATGAAGGGCGTCGGCAACGACGCGATGGTCGGCGTGCTGCTCGTGGCGGCACTCGCGTTTCTGGCGGCTGTCTGGTGGGAACGGCGACGGGCGCCGATGCGGGCAGTGGGGTAACGCGCGCCGCGCGGCGGGTGACGTCATGATGCGCTTGCGCACGTTAGAAATAAAAAAGCCGGCGTAATCCGCCGGCTTTGCACCTTGTGCCGTGACGTTACTCGTGACGTTACGACTGCGCCGGCAAAATCTCCCCGGCGCACACGCCGAACCCCACCCGATAACCGTCACCCTGGCACCAGCCTGCCAACGTCAGTTCATCGCCGTCTTCGATAAAACTGCGCGTGCCTCCCTGCTGCAACTCCACCGGCTTCTTGCCGTTCCACGTCAGTTCCAGCAGGCTGCCGAACGAATCCTCGCTCGGTCCGCTGATCGTGCCCGAACCCATCAGATCGCCCACCCGCGTATTGCAGCCCGACACGGTGTGATGCGCGAGTTGCTGCGCCATCGTCCAGTACATGTGCCTGAAATTGGTCCGCGTGATCGTGCTCGCCTGCGTGGCCTGCTGCGGACGCAACGTCACTTCCAGATGGATATCGAAAGCGTGCGCGCCGTCGTGACGCAGATAAGCGAGCGGCTGCGGCTCCTGCACCGGTTGCGCGACGCGGAACGGTTCGAGCGCGTCGAGCGTGACGATCCACGGCGAGATCGTGGTCGCGAAGGTCTTCGCGTTGAACGGGCCGAGCGGCACGTATTCCCATTGCTGAATGTCGCGTGCGCTCCAGTCGTTCAGCAACACCATGCCGAAGATATTCGCTTCGGCATCCGCGCAGGCCACCGGCTCGCCCAGCGCATTGCCCGCGCCGATCACGAAACCCGTTTCCAGTTCGATATCCAGTTTTCGGCACGCACCGAACACCGGACGCTCCTGATCCGGCAACTTCAGTTGACCGTTCGGCCGACGTACCGGCGTCCCGCTCACCACCACCGACGACGCGCGTCCGTTGTAGCCGATCGGCATTTCCGACCAGTTCGGCAGCAACGCATTCTTCGGATCGCGGAACATCGAGCCGACATTCGTCGCATGTTCTTTCGACGAATAGAAATCGGTGTAGCCCGGAATCTGCACCGGCAGATGCAATTGCGCGTCGGCCTGACGCACGAGCGCCTTCGCGCGCAGTGCGCTGTCGTCGCGCAAGGTGGCGGTGTCACGCCCCAGCAGATCGCTTAGCTGGACGCGGACGCTGCGCCACGCGTCGCGGCCCAGCGCGATGAAATTGTTCAACGTCTCGCGTGCAAACACGTCGGCTTTCGACGACACCTTAAGCAAACCCGCCGCCTGCAACGCGGCCAGATCGACGATCTGGTCGCCGATCGCCACGCCCACGCGCCGCGCCGCGTTCAGCCCATCACGCTTGTCGCTAAACACGCCGAACGGCAGATTCTGAATCGAAAAATCGCTGGTCGAATCGTTGGCCGATTCGACCCAGCTCTTACGCGACGGATCGAGCGTCGCCTGAAGATCGCTCAATGCGTTCATCGTTGCTCCGGGTTGAAATGTTTCTTGAGGCCTTGCCAGCACTCGTAGTAATGCGCCTGCAATTGCGAGGTGTCGAGCGCGAAACGGGTCGGCTTGAGCAGCGTGCGCGTTTCGAACATGAAGGCCATCGTGTCGCCCACTTTGTGCGGCTTCGACGTATCGCTATGCGAGGCTTTTTCGAACGTGTCCGCGTCCGGGCCGTGACCCGTCATGCAGTTGTGCAGACTCCCGCCGCCGGGCACGAAGCCTTCGGCCTTGGCGTCGTACACGCCATGCACGAGGCCCATGAATTCGCTCGCCACATTGCGATGGAACCAGGGCGGGCGGAACGTATCTTCCGCGGCGAGCCAGCGCGGCGGGAAGATCACGAAGTCGATCGTATCGACGCCCGGCGTGTCGCTTTGCGATTGCAACACCAGGAAAATCGACGGGTCCGGATGGTCGAAGCTGATCGAGCCGATCGTGTTGAAGCGGCGCAGATCGTACTTGTACGGCGCGTAATTGCCGTGCCATGCCACCACGTCGAGCGGCGAATGGCCGATGTCCGCGCGCCACAGATTGCCGTTCATCTTGGCAACGAGTTCGAAGTCGCCTTCGCGGTCTTCGTAGGCCGCGTGCGGCGTGAGGAAATCGCGCGGATTCGCGAGACCGTTCGAGCCGATCGGGCCGAGATCCGGCAAGCGCAGCAGCGCGCCGAAGTTCTCGCAGATATAGCCGCGTGCGGTGCCGTCCGGCAGGCTCACCGCGAAGCGCACACCGCGCGGAATCACCGCGATTTCGAACGGCTCGACGTCGAGCCGGCCCATTTCGGTCGCGATGTGGAGACGCCCTTCCTGCGGCACGATCAGCAGTTCGCCGTCGGCGCTGTAAAAGAAACGGTCCTGCATCGAGCGGTTCGCGGCGTACAGGTGAATCGCGCAACCGCTCATCGATTCTGCGGCGCCATTGCCCGCCATCGTCACCCAACCGTCGATGAAATCGGTCGGCTCCGTCGGCATCGGCAACGCGTCCCAACGCAGTTGATTGGGCGGCGTCGGCGGGACTTCGGCGAAGTTGGCGACGAGCCGTTCCGAAGGCAGCAACGTGAACGGCATATGCACAGCCGCCGGCCGGATCCGGTACGTCCACGTGCGGCGGTTGTGGCCGCGCGGCGCGGTGAACGCGGTGCCCGACAGTTGCTCGGCGTACAAACCGTAGGCTGCGCGCTGCGGCGAATTGCGGCCTTCGGGCAACGCGCCCGGCAGCGCCTCGGTGGCGAATTCATTGCCGAAGCCCGACTGATAACCCGGCTCGATCTCGAGCCGCGAGCGCGCGGTATTCGGCTGACGTGTTGCGGTGTCCATGCAAGGTTCTCCGTTGATACTCGTTCGTTTCATCTCACGCGGTCTGCGGCTCGGACGGGCGGCCGCGTTGCCGGGTCGCCGCGGCGAGCGCGATCACCAGCAGCGCGGAACACAGCACCGGCAAAGCCGCCGCGTGGAACAGCGACGCGTTCGACCAGTTCATCGCGATCAGTTGGCCGCCGACCAGCGGCCCGATCACCGAGCCGATCCGGCCGATGCCGAGACTCCAGCCGATGCCCGTCGAACGCAACGTGGTCGGATAGAAATGACCGGCCAGCGCGTTGACCGCCGGTTGTCCGCCGACCACGCAGAAGCCGCCCGCGAACACCACGATCAGCAGCCACGGCAGCGCATGCGCGACCGTGCCGATGGTGCCGACCGCGAGCGCCGCGCCGGCAAAACACACAAACAGCACACGCACGAAGCCGAACCGTTCGATAAACCAGCCGAGCAGCAAGGTGCCGACCACGCCGCCCGTCTGCAACACCGTGCCGACGATCACCGCGGTGGACGGCGAATACCCGGCGTCGCGCATCACGGTGGGCAGCCAGTTCGACAGGAAGTACAAGTCGATCAGGTTCATGAAACTGATCGCCCACAGAATCAGCGTGACCGGCGTGCGGCCCGCGCGGAACAGTTCCGCGACCGGCGCGCCGCCGGTGCCCTTCTCACGCACGACGACGCGGGTGTTGGCATCGATCGTCAGCGTCGGATCGAATTTCGCGAGCCAGCGCAGCGCGCGTTCGCTGTGTCCCTTGATAACGAGGAATTGCAGCGATTCCGGCAACGCGGCGAGCATCGCGAACGCGAGCAGCAGCGGCACCGTGCCGCCGACCCAGAACACCGCGCGCCAGCCGTAGGCCGGAATCAGCGCGGCGCTGACGAAGCCGCCGAGCGCCGCGCCCAGCGTGAAGCCGCACGACACCAGCATCATGCGCTTGACGCGATGCGCGGGCGACGCGAACTCGCCGACCAGCGCCATTGCGTTCGGCATGATGCAGCCGAGCCCGAGGCCGGTGATGAAGCGCAGCGCGATCAACGCGGGAATCGTCGAGACGAACGGTGTGGCCAGCATCGACACGGCGAAGAAAAACGTCGCGCCGATCAGCACCGGCCGACGGCCGATCCGGTCCGCCAGCACCGACAAGCCCAGCGCGCCGAGCAGCATGCCGAACAGGCTGGCGCTGAACACCGGGCCGAGCGCGGCCTTCGACACATGCCATTCGCCGATCACGCTAGGCGCGACATAGCCCATGGCCTGCGCGTCGAAGCCGTCGATCACGAGACACAGCCCGCACAACGCGAGCAGCATCCATTGAAAGGCCGGGTGATGCGTTTCGCCGAGCACGCGCTCGACTTCGATCACGTTGGCGGCGGCTGGAGCCGGGTTGGAA
This sequence comes from Burkholderia sp. 9120, assembly GCF_000745015.1. Classification (NCBI taxonomy): domain Bacteria; kingdom Pseudomonadati; phylum Pseudomonadota; class Betaproteobacteria; order Burkholderiales; family Burkholderiaceae; genus Burkholderia; species Burkholderia sp. 9120. Next base: position 1,748,055 of record NZ_JQNA01000002.1, read on the forward strand.
CTCATTCGGGTGTCCCCTCATCCTGATGGATTGTCTGGTGGCCGCATGGATGGCAACGGTGACGATGATCTGTGCAGACGCGATCGTCGTCACTGCCCACACGGCAATTTACGTATAGTAAAACGAATTACGGATGGTGAAATTAACGTATACCCTGAAGCTCAGCCCGAATACGGCCGCCAGCCCCGGCGCACAAGCGTTCGGCGGATAACGTTATGAGCATTTTGTTCATGTGGGCGCGGGCCGGGCTGCTACCATCATTGGATGCGGCAACCGCGTCGCGTTGCCCGGCGCCGAGCGCGCCTCTTTTGCCATCCATTCGCCTACATGATTCCGCCGACCATCCCCAACCTCATCGCCCGCGCCGCCGAACACCCGTTTCTTGGCGAATACCTGGCGATGGGACACGGCGAGCACAGCGACATCGCGCTCGCCCGGTTCGACGGGCACGAGCTGGCGAGCAGTTACGAGCCGATCTTCGACATCAGCGTGCATTCGCTGGCGCAGTCGCTCACGTCCGGCGCCGAGGGTGTGGACCGGTTCGGCGACGAACTCGGCTTTCAGGCCGTCACGCAGCGGCTCGACGCGCCACCGCTCGAGGTGTTCGACCCGTTCGACCGGATCGCCGACGACCAGCAGCTCGTGGCGCTCGACCGTATGTCGCGGGCGCTGCATGCGATCAATTTCTTTGGCGCGCAGCGGCACGGGTTGCTGTTTCTGCGCGTGCACGAGCGTCTGCTGAAGAGCGTGAAGTACGACCACGGCCGGCATTTTTCGACGGTGCTGGTGTCGTTCGGGCTGAACCCGTCGCGGGTGGTGATCGAGTTGCCGGCGGCGGCCGTCGCGCACAAGACGTTTCTCGGTTATCTGACCACGAGCTATCAGCGCTACGGCTTCAAGGTGGCGGGCAATCTGTCGAACGCGGGGCAGATTCTGTCGGTGTCGGAGACCGCGCGGCTCGACTTCATCAAGATGGATGCCGGCATCGCGTTGCGCGATGCGACGGTGAAACCGCTAGTGGGTTACGCGAGCCGCCTGCGGATTCCGCTGATCTTCAACCGCGTGGTGGATGAAGCGCAGTTCGTCGCGCTCCAGCAGTACGACGTGCGCTTCGTGCAAGGGCCATTGTTCAACGCGCATTATCACGATCGGGCGGTTTGAGCGGGGCGGCTAGTGTTTCGACGCGCTTTAGCCCGTATCGCCCAGACGCCGCGCGAGCGCTTTCAAGCGCGGCCCGACGTTCTCACGAAACACCGCCTCGCCCATCGACGACGCCGGCCCGCTGCAACTGAGCACCAGCCAGCGCCCTTCGCGCGGCTCGCGAAACGGCACCGCGACCGCGTTCACGTCGTCGTGCCACGCTCGGAATGAATAGCAGCAGCGTTCCGCGGCGAACGCGGCAATTTCCGTTTCGGCGTCGGCGACTAAAGCCGGTCCTTCCTTTCCCGCCGCCTTCTTTAGTTCGGTCAGCAGCGCGGCGCGCACGTCGGCCGGTAGCACGGCCAGATAAGCGCGGCCCATCGAGCTCGTGAGCATCGACAGTTTCGAGCCGGACGCCAGCCCGAGCGTCAGCGCGGTTTCGCTGCGGATCGTCTCCAGATAAATCATGTCGAGCCCGTCACGACAACCGAGCGACACCGCCGCGCCGACTTCGCGAGCGAAAGTGCGCATATGCGGACGCGCGAGTTCCAGCGTGTCGGTGCCCGAAAGCAGCGCGAAACCGAGCGACAACACACCGGCATCGAGCGCATATTTACCCAGCGTTTCGTCGAGCCGCAGATAGCCGAGCACCGTCAGCGTATAGGCGAGACGGTTGACCGTCGCCTTCGGCAGACCCGTGCGTTCGACGAAATCGCGATTGCCGAGCATGGTTTCGCCCGGTTTGAACGCGCGCAGCAAATCCAGCCCGCGTGCGAGGGCGACGACGAATTTACGCTCGTCGAGCGGATCGGACAGAGTAGATGTGGGCGGCATGGGGTGATACACTCGGTCGTGGTTTGCAAAACATTGTTTCGCATAGCGGAACTTAAGTCAAGCCCGAGGATGTAGCTCAGACACGTTTCAGTCCAGAAGGAATCAGGAGATAAATCATGGCCGAGGCCGCGCAGTTTCACTGGGAAGACCCGTTGCTGCTGGATCAGCAGCTCACCGAAGACGAACGCATGGTGCGCGACGCCGCCGCGGCCTACGCGCAGGACAAGCTGCAACCGCGCGTGCTCGAGGCCTTCCGTCATGAGAAGACCGACATCGAGATTTTTCGCGAAATGGGCGAACTCGGCCTGCTCGGTCCGACGATTCCTGAGCAATACGGTGGCCCCGGGCTGAACTACGTGGCGTACGGCTTGATTGCGCGCGAGGTGGAGCGCGTCGATTCCGGCTATCGGTCGATGATGTCGGTGCAGTCGTCGCTCGTCATCGTACCGATTTATGAATTCGGCTCGGAAGCGCAAAAGCAGAAGTACCTGCCGAAGCTCGTTACCGGCGAATGGATCGGCTGCTTCGGCTTGACCGAGCCGAATCACGGCTCCGATCCGGGCAGCATGATCACGCGCGCGAAGAAGGTGGACGGCGGCTACTCGCTGTCGGGCGCGAAAATGTGGATCACCAATTCGCCGATCGCCGACGTGTTCGTCGTGTGGGCGAAGCTGGAGGAGAACGGCAAGGATTCGATCCGCGGCTTCGTTCTCGAGAAGGGCTGGAAGGGGCTGTCGACACCGACTATTCACAGCAAGGTCGGTTTGCGGGCGTCGATCACCGGCGAAATCGTGATGGACGAAGTGTTCGTGCCGGAAGAGAACCGTTTCCCGGAAGTCAGCGGCTTGCGCGGTCCGTTCACGTGCCTGAACTCGGCGCGCTACGGCATTGCGTGGGGTGCGCTCGGCGCGGCGGAAGCCTGCTGGCACACTGCGCGTCAGTACGTGCTGGACCGCAAGCAGTTCGGCCGGCCGCTCGCCGCGAATCAGCTGATCCAGAAGAAGCTCGCCGACATGCAGACCGAAATCACGCTCGGTTTGCAAGGCGTGCTACGCCTCGGTCGCATGAAGGACGAAGGCACTGCGGCGGTCGAGATCACGTCGATCATGAAGCGCAATTCGTGCGGCAAGGCGCTGGATATCGCGCGGCTCGCGCGTGACATGCTCGGCGGCAACGGTATTTCGGACGAGTTCGGGATTGCGCGGCATCTGGTGAATCTGGAGGTCGTGAATACCTACGAAGGGACGCACGATATTCACGCGCTGATTCTGGGCCGTGCGCAGACGGGAATTCAGGCGTTTTTCTGATGGGTTGGTGAGGCGCTGACGGGATAAAAGCAAAAGGCCGATTCTCTTGCGAGAACCGGCCTTTTGCCTTGTGGCGCCTCAGCCGCTTACTTGTTCGGCTGCGGCGTCATGCGCAGATACGGGCGCAGCGCCTTGTAGCCCTTCGGGAATTTCTGTTTGATGATTTCTTCGTCCTTCAACGACGGGACGATCACCACGTCGTCGCCCTGCTTCCAGTTGCCCGGCGTCGCCACCGAATGGTTGTCGGTGAGCTGCAGCGAGTCGATCACCCGCAGCACTTCGTCGAAGTTCCGGCCCGTGCTGGCCGGATAGGTGATGATGAGGCGCACCTTCCGCTTCGGATCGATCACGAACAGCGAACGGACCGTCAGGGTCTCGTTGGCGTTCGGGTGAATCATGTCGTACAGCTCAGCAACCTTGCGATCGCCGTCCGCGAGAATCGGAAAGCCGACGTTGGCCGCCTGCGTTTCGTTGATGTCCTTGATCCATTCCTTGTGCGACTCTGCCGTGTCGACCGACAGTGCGATCGTCTTCACGTTGCGCTTCTCGAACTCGCCCGCCAGCTTGGCGGTCAGACCGAGCTCGGTCGTGCAGACCGGCGTGAAGTCCGCCGGATGCGAGAACAGCACACCCCAGCTATCGCCCAGCCAATCATGAAACTTGATACGACCCACACTCGATTCCTGCTCGAAATCCGGTGCGATATCGCCAAGACGTAGACTCATGATGCATCTCCTTTAGATGTTCGGACAGTCCGCGCGAGCCTCTGCCCGCGACCCCGCAAAGTTAAAGCATACCGGACAGGCGGTGCACCGCTAACGAACATCGCGTCACTACTTTATGCGTTTTTGTAATTTTCGCCGTTTTAGTGGAAACTTTGCGGGACAGATCAACTCCATCTTAAGCAAACTTTCCTGCATGATGCTGTGGGTGGTAGCGTTCTCAAAGCTTTCCTCAACCAGGAACGGTTCGTGCGTTCCTTCGAACAATCGGGCACTGCGCTCGCCAGGGGCCGTTTCTTTGGTTACGATTCACGCGTGGCGTGAGCCGAAGGGGAGCTGTCAATGTCGGAAGTCAACAAGGAGAGATTGATGTCGGATATCAAAACCGTCCTCGCGGACGCGGAAGATCTGCTGAAACAGGCCGCGAGCGCCACGGGCGAGCGCGCTTCGGAACTGCGTGAAACGGCGCTGACGCGCCTGAAGCAGGCTAAGGAAAAAGCGGCTGACGTGCAGGTCGTGGTGGTCGAAAAAGGCAAGAAGGCTGCCCGCGCCACCGACGACTATGTGCATGAGCATCCGTGGGCATCCATCGGCATTGCCGCAGGCGCCGGCGTGCTGCTGGGTTTGCTGATCAACCGCAAGTAAGCAGGCACCACCTGATGCGCCGGGCGGCGAGCATCTCGGCTCCCGTCTCGGCCCATCAGCGAATCGAGTTGACCGGCGCCCGTCTGGCCGGTCCGCTTCTCCTGGCGCGCACAAGCGCCGGTTAGGCCTTTACGCGCAACGCCCACAGCTATGACGATCGAAACACAATCGCAGCGCGGAGAACACAGCCCGTTGCGCCGCATTATCGGATCCGTGTTTGCCATTTTGCAGACGCGGCTGGAACTGGTCGGCATTGAACTCGCCGAAGAAAAAGACCGTCTGCTTGCCGTGCTGTTTCTCGGCCTTGCCGCGATGATGCTCGCCACCATGGCGCTGATCGCATTGACGGCGCTGATCGCAATCGCTTTCTGGGACACTTACCGGTGGCAGGCGCTTGCCAGCATCACCGCGGTTTATGCGATTGCGGGACTGGCCTGTGCGCTGAAAGCGCGCAGTGGTCTGCGCAGTGCACCGATGGTATTCGAAGCGACTATCGCTGAGTTCGAAAAGGATCGCGACGTGTTTCGCAAACCGTGAAGCGGAGTGCGCTGCGCACTTTGCCTGCGGCAGCGTTGCACCGTTGTTGAGATGCTGTTGAGAAATGTGCGCGGTTTTGGGGTTTTTTAGGGTTTTAGTGCCCCGGTTTTAGTGCCCCGTCAGCAAGTTTTTTGCAGCACCCTTGCTGCACTATTTGCACTACCGCTCGCCGCTTTTTTGCAGTCGATTCGTAGCTGATTTGCGATTGTCTGTGATTGTCTGATTGCTCCACCTCCACTGCCGCCGACACGCCATGAGCCAGATCCATTCCGATACCGCCTTCCGTAACAAACGCCACCAGGCGAAAGATCTGAGCGCGCCGCACCTGCGAGCACTGCGCAAGGAACTGCTGATGGTGCGCGCGGATGTCGAGCGTATGGAGCTCGCTCAGGCAACCATCGAACTGCGCCAGGCGGTCACTCATTTCAGTTGGCTCAAGTTCCTTGTGCCGGGCTTTAGCAATATGCGCCCGGGCCGCGGCTCGAAGTCGAATTTCCTCAACGCGGGGAATATCGGCGCATTGCTGAAGGAGTATCCGCTGATCAGTTCCATCGCTTCGATGGTGCTCGCCAAGCCGTTGCGCGCGACGCTTGCCGCTGGCGCCAAACCGGCGCTCAAGTGGGGCGGCCTTGCGCTTGCCGGGTGGGAAGCGTATCGAATCTGGCAGCAGATGAAGCGTGATTCGGCTGGGTCTTCGCGGGAAAAGGTTGACTCGACGGATGGGGGGTATTGAAGGGTTGGGCGGAGTGGGTTGTAGCCCGCTAACCGGTTTTCCAGCATTCACCGATTGACGGCATTAAAACGCCGCTCCCATTACTACCGCTTCTATTACTTCTCTGTCCCGTCGCATCCAGCGTAAAGATGCCGCAGGCGTCGTCGCGCATGGGTCCGGACTCGGTCGGCGCGGCCTCTATCGAATAGCCGCCATTGGTGTCGTCCGCAGGCAGCACACGCAGGCTGTAGATCGGCGCACCGAATTGCGGCGCCTGATCCAGACCAGGAGGCAAAGCCGTCAGGTTGTCGCTCGCCGCACGCTCGACGAATTGCGCCGCCCGATAAAGCGCCGATGCCGCGTCGATTCGATGCGCGCGCTCGACGTGACTCCGATACGAAGGCACGGCGAATACGGCGAGCGTGGCAACTATCGCGAGCGTGATCATCAGTTCGAGCAACGTAAATGCGGATGTATGCCGGCCTGTCATGAGCCTCCCGTCAAAATGGCTTTGCGGCGACGCGGCGCCAATGGCGCTCGACTTTTTCGCCCTCGACGACCAGTTCCATCTGCAGCCAGACCTGCGACTCTTTAGTCCGCCCGAAGCCGCGCGAAGTCAGCAGGAATGCTCGTGCATCGGCGCGCGTGGCAAGACGCCATGCTTCGATCAAACATTGCGGCGGTCGCAGCGATCCGGGCCATTGCGCAACGGGTGCGACCGCGCCAGCCTCGAATGCGGATTCGAGCTTCCATTGCACCGGCTCACCCGAAGCAGCCGGTGGCATCGCGGCGGCACCGTCACCTGCCGCCGTGACGACAGCGCGGGAGCACAACGTCAGCACTGAATCGGCCGCATGGAACGCCTGCAGATAATCGCGGACGTTGCTAGCGGCGCGCGCCGACGCAAGCGAGCTTTCGAACCACGCTGCGGACGTGGCCAACATCATTGCGGCAATCAGCAACACGATGGGGAGCACAGTGCCGCGGCAATGAACGCGTGACATGCCACGCAGGCCCGCCTTCTTTCGATGCGCGGTCACAGAGAAACCCCCGCCGCTGAGTTACGTATCGCCACCCGCCGCCAGAACGCCTGCCGCGCGCGCGAGTCGGCGCTCATGGCGCTAATGCCGTCGCAATCGACATAACTCCCGCGCTGCGCTCGCGGAGCGCCTCGAACGAGCACGCAGAGGTCGACCGCAACGATCTTCGCCCATTGATCAACCGTGACCGCTGACGCTTCGATCGCGTCCAATCGGTCAGCTAGCCAGTACTTGATCCGCAAGCGCTCGACACCTTCGACCAACGGTTGCGCGGATCCCGCCTTGCCATTGCCCTCGCAATAGAGCTCCGGCTCCCCGGTCGAACCACTGACTCGCGCGAAATACCGGTTCACGACCGGGACACCGCGGTCACCGAGCGCCGCGTTGGTGGCGGTCACGGCTTGTCCGAGGCAGTCGGTGGTTTGCCCGGCCGCCGATGGCCACGTCGAGATGTTGTCTCCAACATACCGAACCACGACACCGTCCGAGCGGCTGGACAGCGTCTCGCAGACGGGGTTGTCGTCAGAGGCCGTCGGCCGGCCGCCCGAGCATCCGAATATCGGCGGAGGATTGGCGTAACGTACGACGTCCGCGGGCACGAAGCCGGCCATTTGCAGTTGCTGCCCGATCAAGGTCAGCGCGGTCAACCCGGCTTCGCGAATCCGCGCCGAGTCGCTGGCCTGTTCGAACGCCGCCCTCTGCGCTGTATAGAGCGAAACCGCGCCCGCAGTCACGAGCAAGCCCAATGCGATGGCGATCACGAATTCCACCAGCGTATGGCCGCGAGCAGAAACCGAACGCGCCATCATTCCGCGAACGCCAATGCGACGCATGAGAGGCCGGCGGGAACATCCACTCCGCCACAAGACTCGGGTTTGTCGATGATATTGTCGGCAGGCGGCATGTTGAGCGGGGCCACCCACGTCACACGCGCAGCGGACAGCCCGCCGCTTGCTTCCACCGACACCTGGCCATGCGGCAACAGCACCGCCGCTCGCGCGTTCCATTGCCTAATCACGGCATCGCTCGCGGTAGGTGCGTACATGGCCTCCGCGACCGAATCGGCAATCCACGCCGCGTGCTCGCGCTGTGCCGTCGCGTGCGCTTCGCGAGCGGTCCACAGTTGACCGGCGATTAACCCGAGCGCCGTCACCGCCATCAACGAAATCGCCAGCATGACTTCGATTAGCGAGCTGCCGTCGCATGCCAATGCGCGATGGCGCGGCCAGGGCCTCAGTGAAAGCCGCCTCACGACACGGCTCCGCAAGCACCCTGAACAATCCGCACGCGTCCCCCGGCGGCGATATGGATACAGCGTCGCCACGCGTTCCCCTGAGTTGCTCCTGAAGATACGCGCGGGGCGATTTCGAAACTGCGAAACGTGCCGATCAATTGCCCCGCCGGCGGCGTGAACGTGAGATTTGTCTGCGTCCCGCTGATGCTTACCGCACTTAACGAAGGATGCGCGCGCAAAAGCGTAAGCGTGCCGCCGCGCTCTGCCATGACGGCCCAGCCACAGGACCAGTCAGCAACGCCGTTGGCGCAAGCTTGCCCCGCGACAAGACACCGGCGTGCGGCGTCGACCCGGCAGACGGTAATACGTGTCCCGCGACGCAGCGCTTCGCTGCGCGCGTAGGCAAAGGTCGAGGCAAGCGCTTTCGCGCGGGCGTCGATCTGATCCCGCACGTGCCAGGCGACGAACGACGGCGTCGTCAGCACGGCGACGACAGCAAGTAGCGCAACCACGGCCAGCGTTTCGACGAGCGTAAAGCCGCCGGATGGCGGTCGACAGACGGCGTCCTGTTTCATCTGCATCCCTGATCGTTGCAAAGAATGCAGCCAATCTAGCGGTTCGCAAACGGCTCAACAATCGGCCGAATGGCCAGGTGGCACTCAGACGCTATCGCGCGCAAAAATGCACGCGTCGAACCATAACGGAGCGGGAGCAACCAATGTGCGAATCAACGCGGAGAAAAACGGATACTCGAACGCAACACGCGGCGCGGCCGCGATCAGCGCTTGCGGGGAGGCTTGGGAGGAGAAGAGGCGCGGCGAAATTCTTCGATTACGTCTTCGAACTCAGAGACGTCTTCAAAGCGCCGGTAAACGGAGGCAAAACGAACGTAGGCAATCGTATCGAGCTCGCGCAACTCGTTCATGACGAGTTCGCCGAGGCGCTCACTACGCACCTCACGCTCGCCGCTACCGAGCAACTGATACTCGATGCGGGCGACGGCCGCGTCGATCGCGTCCGCTGCGACCGGGCGCTTGCGCAGCGCCAGTTGCATGCTCGCGACGATCTTGCGGCGATCGAATTCCGTGCGGCTACCGTCCTTCTTGACGACCGACGGCAACGCCAGCTCGACCCGCTCATACGTCGTGAAACGTTTGTCGCAGGCCGGGCAGCGGCGGCGCCGGCGAATCGTTGCGCCGTCTTCGGATACGCGCGAGTCGACAACCTGCGTATCGGCGTGACGGCAGAAGGGGCAGTGCATAACGGCTTAACGGTAGACCGGGAAACGCTGGGTCAGCTCGGCAACCTGGCCGCGCACACGTTCGATCGTGGCGGTGTCTTCCGGGTTGTCCAGCACGTCGGCGATCAGGTTACCCACCTGCTCCGCTTCCTTGACACCGAAGCCGCGCGTGGTCATGGCCGGCGAGCCGAGACGCACACCGCTCGTCACGAACGGCTTTTCCGGGTCGTTCGGGATCGCGTTCTTGTTGACGGTGATGTGAGCGGCGCCCAGCGCGGCTTCCGCAGCCTTGCCCGTGATCTTCTTGGCGCGCAGATCGACCAGCATGACGTGGCTTTCGGTACGGCCCGACACGATACGCAGACCGCGCTTGACCAGCGTTTCAGCCAGCACGCGCGCGTTTTCGACCACTTGCTGCTGGTACACCTTGAATTCCGGCGACAGCGCTTCCTTGAACGCAACAGCCTTACCGGCGATCACGTGCATCAGCGGACCACCCTGAATGCCCGGGAAAATGGCCGAGTTGATCTGCTTCTCGAACTCGGCCTTCATCAGGATCACACCACCACGCGGGCCGCGCAGGCTTTTGTGCGTGGTGGTCGTGACGAAATCGGAGAACGGCACCGGGTTCGGGTACACGCCTGCAGCGACCAGACCGGCGTAGTGCGCCATGTCGACCATGAAGTACGCGCCGACCGACTTGGCGATCTTCGACAGACGTTCAAAATCGATACGCAGCGCGAATGCCGAAGCACCCGCCACGATCAGCTTCGGCTTGTGTTCCTGAGCGAGCTTCTCAGCGGCTTCGTAGTCGATGTCTTCCGCTTCGTTCAGGCCATAGCTGACGACGTTGAACCACTTGCCCGACATGTTGACCGGCGAACCGTGCGTCAGGTGACCACCGTGCGCGAGGCTCATGCCCATGATCGTGTCGCCCGGCTTCAGCATGGCGAAGAACACGCCCTGGTTGGCCTGCGAGCCCGAGTTCGGCTGGACGTTGGCCGCTTCGGCGCCGAACAGTTCCTTGACACGGTCGATCGCCAGTTGCTCGGCGATGTCGACGAATTCGCAGCCGCCGTAGTAGCGCTTGCCCGGATACCCTTCGGCGTATTTGTTGGTGAGCTGCGAGCCTTGCGCGGCCATCACAGCCGGGCTCGTATAGTTTTCCGACGCGATCAGTTCGATGTGCTCTTCCTGACGGCGGTTTTCCTGCTCGATGACTTTCCAGAGTTCAGGATCGACGTTGGCGATGGTGCTTTGGGCTCTATCAAACATACGGATTCCGTTGAGTGTGTTCAGGTTGACCGGATCGTGCGCCGAATCTTGCGTAGAGGGTACGCAGCGCTGCTGGCGGCTGGGCCAGCCCTGACGTGGCGGATAGAGAGACGCCGCACACGCGAGGCAGGACAGCCACCGTCAGCGCAGATCAATGCGCGCGGATCACGGCTGCCCAGGCGAACGGCAAAACGGCACCCTGCGCTTCACGGTGGGTTGTTCCACCTTGAACCCGATTGCTTGAATCGGTTCTATCGCCAGTCACGCAGGGATGAGCGCGTTAGTTTATTGGAAGAGGATCGAATAGGCAACCGGCTACCGGTCGACGCCGGGCGTGCTCGAGAGGCCAGCCCAAGGGCCTCCGGGTGCGGTGTGCAAAGGTCTGAAGAAAACGCGCTGCAAGCCCGCTGCGCGTCCCTGCCACAGCCGCTCATGCGGCTGGTTCAGCCTTGCCGCAGCGCCGCATTGGAAGTAGGCTTGGGACCTTTCTCCTTTACCGACCAGGAAACTGCAATGATCGTGTTCGTCACCGGAGCGTCCGCGGGATTCGGCGCCGCTATCGCTCGCGCCTTCGTCAAGGGCGGCCATCGTGTCGTCGCCACCGCGCGCCGGAAGGACCGCCTTCAGGCGCTCGCCGACGAACTCGGCGACGCGCTTCTGCCCTACGAACTCGACGTACGCGACCGCGCGGCCGTCGAGGCGGTGCCCGCCGGACTGCCGGCGGATTTCGCCGAAATCGACGTGCTCGTCAATAACGCCGGCCTCGCGCTCGGCACCGAGCCGGCGCAAAAAGCGAGTCTGGACGCGTGGAACACCATGATCGAAACCAACTGCACGGGCCTCGTACAGGTTACGCACGCCTTGCTGCCCGGCATGGTGGAGCGCAATCGCGGTCACGTATTTAACCTGGGCTCGGCGGCCGGTAGCTGGCCGTACGCAGGCGGCAACGTTTACGGCGCCACCAAGGCCTTTGTGCGCCAGTTCAGCCTGAACCTGCGCGCCGATCTGGCCGGCACCGCGCTGCGCGTCACCGACATCGAGCCGGGCCTGTGCGGCGGCACCGAATTCTCGAACGTGCGTTTTCGCGGCGACGACGACAAAGCCGCGAAAATGTACGAAAACGTGCAACCGCTGACGCCCGAAGATATCGCCGACTCGATCTACTGGATCGCCACCCGACCGGCCCACGTCAACATCAACACGATCGAACTCATGCCGGTGGCCCAATCGTTCTCCGCTTTGAGCGTTTATCGCGGCTGAGCCCCGCCGGGCAAGGCGCACACTTTGAAACAGACCTCAAGGTATGCGTTCCGGTAAAATGCGCCGCATGAATGAGTCGACCAGCCAGTCCGGCACCGAAATTGGCTGCACGTGGTCCATCCGCGTGTACTACGAAGATACCGACGCCGGCGGCATCGTGTTTTACGCGAACTACCTGAAGTTTTTTGAGCGGGCGCGCACCGAATGGCTGCGCGCGTGCGGCGTCGACCAGCGCCGGCTCGCGGATGAAACAGGCGCGATGTTTATCGTAAGCAGCACTGCGGTCGACTATCGGGCGCCGGCACGGCTCGACGATATCGTCAACGTCGTAAGCCGGATCGAACGGCTAGGCAGGGCTTCGGTCGACTTCGTGCAGGAGGCGTGGCGTGACGGCACGCTGCTTGCTACCGGTTCCATCCGGGTCGGCTGCGTCGATCGTATTGCGCTGCGGCCGGCCGCGATTCCTTCACCGGTTCTGGCCGCTTTGCGGCGCGGGCCGGCCGCGAGCAGCGGCGGCGTGTCAACGGACAACGACTGAATCCCGTTGTTACGGGGCCAGTGAACTCATATCGATCTAGCAACACAAAGCATGGTTCGGCTTGCAATCTCGCCGATGCTTCCGTTTTGCTCACGGCAAGCTTCGACTGACCTTGCAGCCGGACGCCCCCTTCCGGGACGTTAAAACGAACCTTTATGAACACTACACAAGATCTGTCGATCGTTTCACTCGTACTCAATGCGAGCCTGCTAGCGCAGGCCGTGATGGCGCTGCTGCTGTTGCTGTCGCTGTTGTCGTGGACTTTCATTTTCCGCAAGTGGTTTGCGATCCGCCGGGCGCGCGCGCAAACTGAACGCTTCGAACGCGATTTCTGGTCGGGCGGCGACCTGCAGGCGCTGTATCAAAGCGCGGCCAACAACCGCCATACGATCGGCGCGCTGGAACGCATTTTCGAGTCCGGCATGCGCGAATTCCTGAAGGGCAAGGAAAAACGCCTGAATGACTCGGGCGCGATTCTCGACGGCGCACGGCGCGCCATGCGCGCTGCGTTCCAGCGTGAAATGGACGTGCTCGAAGCCAACCTCGCATTTCTCGCGTCGGTCGGTTCGGTCAGCCCGTATATCGGTCTGTTCGGCACGGTGTGGGGGATCATGAACGCGTTCCGCGGCCTCGCCAATGTGCAGCAGGCCACGCTGGCGAACGTCGCGCCGGGTATCGCCGAAGCGCTGACCGCCACCGCGATCGGCCTGTTCGCCGCGATTCCGGCCGTGGTGGCCTATAACCGCTACGCGCACGACATCGATCGTTTGGCGATCCGCTTCGAGACCTTCATCGAAGAGTTCTCGAACATTCTGCAGCGCCAGGCACAGTAAGGAGTCCATGATGGCAGGCTCTCGTTCCTCCAGCATGCGCGGCAGCCGTCAGCGCCGCGCCATGGCCGACATCAACGTCGTGCCGTATATCGACGTGATGCTCGTGCTGCTCGTGATCTTCATGGTGACTGCGCCGCTGGTCGCCCCGTCGATCGTCAATCTGCCCACCGTAGGCGGCGCCGCGCCGCAACAGCAAACGCCTCCCGTGATCGTGAACATCCGTGCGGACGGCAACATGAGCGTCAAATACAAGGACGATTCCGGCGCGCAGCAGCAGGAAGACATGTCGAAGGCTGATCTGAAAGGCTTCATCGCCGATCGTGCGCAAGCGCATCCCGATCAGCCCGTCGTGATCGCCGCCGACAAGACCGTGAAGTACGAAGTCGTCATGAACGTGATGTCCGAACTGAAAGGCGAAGGCGTCAAACGTGTTGGATTGCTCGTCAAATCGCAATGATCCGCAAGAATCCCGACTACCCGCTCCAGCCACCGCGTGAACGCGGCACCTGGCGAGCCTTTGTGTTCGCGCTGGTGATGCACGCGTTGCTCGGGTTCTTCCTGTATCACGGCATTCAGTGGCAAAACAGTACGCCGGAAGGTGCGGAAGCCGAGTTGTGGACCGAAGTGCCGGATACGACCCTTCCGCGTCCCGTTCCGCCCCCGCCGCCCGTGCCGGTCGCCCCTGCCCCGCCGTTGCCGGACGAACAGGCCGACATCGCGCTGCAGGAAAAGAAACGCCAGCAGCAGGAAGCTGCTCGTCAGGCGCAACTGGCTGAGCAGTTGCGCCAGCAAAAGTTGCAGGCCCAGCAGGAAGCCGAGGCGAAACGGCAGCAGCAACTGGCCGCCGACCAGGCTGCGCAGCTTGCCGCGCAAAAGGCTGCGGCAGCGAAACAGAAGCAGCAGCAACAGCAACAGCAGCAGGCCGACAAGCTCAAGCAACAGCAACTGGCCGATCAGCAAAAGCAGCAGCAGAAAGAACAACAGCAACAGGAACAGCAGAAGCAGGCCGACGCTGACGCGGCGCAGAAGAAGGCCGATGCGCAGAAAGCGGCCAAGGCCAAGGCTCAGGCCGACGCTGCGGCGCAAGCGAAGAAGGTGGACTCGGAACGTCGCGCGCGTCTCGCACAGATGATGCAAGGTTCGGCCGGCGGAACGGGCTCGACCGATGGGCTCGGAAAGAGCGGCACGGGTACGGGTTCGGGCGGCACGGCAACATCGCCGGGTTACGCGGACAAGGTCCGTCGTCTGGTTCTCCGGAATATCTCATGGTCCGGCGAAACGGAAGGTCTGGAAACCGTGATCACCGTGCGCTGTTCGCCGACGGGCACATTGCTTGATGCCAGCGTGTTGCACAGCAGCGGCAACTCGGCGTGGGACGACGCGGCATTGCGAGCGGTTCAGCGTTCGAACCCGATGCCTCAGGACATCGACGGCAAGACGCCAACCAGTTTCAAAATTACGTTGCGGCCGGCAGGTTGATTTCAGCAGCATGACAGTCAGTTGACAGCAGACCTGGCGCCCCGCCCAGCGTGGCGCCATTCGGGAACGAATTAGTGCTTTCCGGGTCTGTCTGCTGTCGTGAAGTCTTAGTAAAACCGTTTTTGGGGAAACCATACAGCATGAGTTTGATGACCAAGCTAGGCCTGCGGACACTTGTAGCGTCGTGCCTGATCGCCGTCGGCGGTGCCGCCAACGCACAACTCAACGTCCTCGTGACAGGCGTCGGGTCAACCCAGTTTCCGATCGCAACGGCGAATTTCGCCAATGAAGCGAACTCGCCGCAACAGGTCAGCACGATCGTGCGCCAGGATCTGCAACGCAGCGGCAAGTTCACGAACATCGACGCGGGCGCCACGCCCGTCGCCGAAACCGATTCCGTCGACCTCGGCAGCTGGAAGGCCAAGGGCGCCAACGCATTCGTGTCGGGCAGCGTGAACCGCCTGCCGAACGGCCAGTACGAAGTGCGTTTCAAACTGTACGACACGGTCAAGGGCGAAAGCCTCGGCGGCCTCGTGCTCGTGAGCCCGGAAAGCGGCTTGCGCATGAGCGCGCATAAAGTTGCCGACTACATTTACGCCAAACTGATGGGCGGCCGCGGTGTGTTCGCTACGCGTCTGTCGTACGTGATCAAGACCGGCGGCCGTTACCAGTTGCAGATTTCCGATTCGGATGGCCAGGACGCGCACATCGCGCTGTCGAGCCCCGAGCCGATCATCTCGCCGGCCTGGTCGCCTGACGGCACCAAGGTTGCTTACGTATCGTTCGAAAAGAAGAAGCCGATCGTCTACATTCACGATCTGCCTACGGGCCGCCGTGTGGTCGTCTCGGATCAGAAGGGCAACAACAGTGCGCCGGCCTGGTCGCCGGACGGCCGCACGCTGGCCGTCGCGCTCTCGCGCACCGGCAATACGCAGATTTTCGCCGTCAATGCAGACGGCAGCGGCCTGCGCCGCCTCACGCAAGGCAGCTCGATCGACACCGAACCGTGCTTCTCTCCTGACGGCCAGTCGATCTATTTCACGAGCGACCGTGGCGGCCAACCGCAAATCTACAAGATGCCGGCAGCGGGCGAAAACGCCGGCGCCGCGCAACGCGTCACGTTCACGGGCAGCTATAACACCAGCCCGCGCATCAGCCCGGACGGCAAACAGCTCGCTTATATCTCGCGCGTCGGCGGCGGGTTCAAGCTTTATATCCAGGACCTGCAAGGCAACACTGCCACAGGCCTGACGGACACGACACATGACGAATCGCCGAGCTTCGCGGCGAACGGTCAGTACATTCTTTACGCCACACAGGTGAACGGCCGTGGCGTGTTGGCCGCAGTATCGACCGACGGTCGCACTCGGCAGGTCCTGTCCGTTCAGGGTGGCAGCGTACGCGAGCCATCCTGGGGCCCGTTTATGCAATAACGTTGATGCAATAACACAAGGAGAGTAACCAAATGATGTCCAAACTTCGTTTCGCCTTTGCCGTATTGATGGTCGGTGCACTGGCCGCGTGTCACTCGGGCGTCAAGCTCGACGAAAACGCTAACAAGGGTGGTGCAGTCTCGACGCAGCCGAACCCGACCGATGTCGCACAGGTCAACGTCGATCCGCTGAACGATCCGAACAGCCCGCTGGCCAAACGCAGCATTTACTTCGACTTCGACAGCTACTCGGTCAAAGACGACTACCAATCGCTGCTGCAACAACACGCGCAATACCTGAAGAGCCATCCGCAACGTCACGTCCTGATCCAGGGCAACACCGACGAACGCGGCACGAGCGAGTACAACCTGGCACTCGGCCAGAAGCGTGCTGAAGCGGTGCGCCGTTCGCTGTCGTTGATGGGCGTGACGGACTCGCAAATGGAAGCCGTGAGCCTGGGCAAGGAAAAGCCGCAAGCTACGGGTCATGACGAATCGTCGTGGGCACAAAACCGCCGCGCCGACCTCGTGTACCAACAGTAAGTAACGGGTGATGAGCCGAATGACGCATCGTTTCTCCTGGCTGCGGTTTGCCGCAGCGGCCTGTGTCGCAGGCACCGCCTTCGTGACGGTGCCCGCGCATGCGGGCATCTTCGACGACGATCAGGCCCGTCAGGCCATTCTCGATCTGCGTTCGAAGACCGATAGCCTGTCGAGCCAGTTGTCGGCCGCACAGCGTACGATCCTCGATCAGTCCAACCGTCTCGACCAGCTCAACCAGCAGGTCGCTACGCTGCGTGGACAGAACGAGGACATGGGCAACCAGCTCACCACGCTGCAAAAACAGCAGAAGGACTACTACACCGATCTGGACACGCGGCTGAAGAAATTCGAGCCGCAGCAACAGACGGTGGACGGCGTCCAGGGTGAGGTTCAGCCGGGTGAAACCGATTCGTTCAACGCGGCTTCGCAGCAGTTCCGTGGTGGCGATTTCAAGAATGCGGCGGCGTCGTTCCGCACTTTCATCTCCAAGTATCCGAACAGTCCTTACCAGCCGACCGCGCAGTACTGGCTCGGCAACGCGCTGTATGCATTGCGCGACTACAAGGGTTCGACGGCGACCTGGCAGGGTGTGGTGAAGAACTACCCGCAGCATCCGCGTGCGCCGGATTCACTGATGGCGATTGCGAACAATCAGCTCGAGCAAGGTCAGAAGGCTGCGGCCAAGAAGACGCTGGAGCAGATCGTGGCGCAATACAGCGGCTCGGACGTCGCTCAGTCGGCTCAGAGCAAGCTGTCGCAGATCAAGTAGTTCTGATGGTTGTGTTGCAGGTAGTAATCGCAGGCAGTAACGCGCAGTGTCCGACGTCATAGTCACGCGCGCCTCTCGCTGGAAAGCCCGGGTAGCGATACCCGGGCTTTTCACTATCTGAGTGAAGTAGCGGTAGCCGAATGGGTCACTACGGGTTGACAGCCCGCCAAGGCTATCGCTATAATCTCGCTTCTCTTTTGGGTCGTTAGCTCAGCTGGTAGAGCAGCGGACTTTTAATCCGTTGGTCACAGGTTCGAATCCCGTACGGCCTACCAAAGAAATCAAAGGGTTACAGACCATCGGCCTGTAACCCTTTTCTCATTTCTGGCCCAGTGTAGGCACCATGTAGGCATTTTGGGGCAGCAAAAATCTATTTCGATCCATGTGTCCATGCAGCAAAATGTTGTGACATACGTGGCATCGCAGCAAGGCCGCAAGTGCCGTCAGCGTCGCGGACTCACCAAGGACCGCTTCCTGCACTTATAGTCGCCTAGAGAGGCTCATCGATGACTGTTTTCACTATAGGCTACGAAGGACTTAGCATCGACGCGTTCATGGCGTTGCTCGTTGAGAATGACGTCGAAACGGTTGTGGACATCCGCGAACTGCCCCTGTCGCGGAAACCGGGTTTTTCGAAGAAAGCTCTGGCCAGCGTGCTGAACCTAACTGGTCTCGAATACGTTCATATGGCCAGTCTGGGCTGCCCTCGACCCGTGCGTGACCGCTACCGTGAGGACGGCAACTGGAAACGCTACACGGTAGGTTTCCTGAAGCACCTGAAGAGTCAGGAGGCCGCCATCGTCGAGCTTTCGGATCTGGTTGCGTCGTCGAACTGCGCGTTGCTGTGCTACGAGGCTGACTACAATTTCTGCCACCGCTCAATGGTCGCGAACGCGGTGCACGACTACAGCGACGCCGGCATCCAGCACATCACGGCTGCTGACGCTAGAATAGCCAGCCCTGCCCGTCTTCGACTGGCTTTCGTTTAGGCGGGTATATCAAGCTGATGATCAGCCACTGGTCTTGGAACCGGTGCTGATTGCCCATCAGGAACATCAGATCCGTACCGCCGAGCTGCTCTTCCAGCTTAGCCCGGAACGGTGTTTCCCAATCGTCGCCGTGGCTGCGGTGGCAGTTCCAGTACAGTGCGCCCGCCTCCCAATCGACGATCTTGTGACGATGCTCCTTTTCACCCTCCGGCGTATCGCAAAGATATCGGTAGTAAAAGTCGAACGGCACCTTGCGCAACTCCTTCACCTGGCGCTTCGCATCAGCCTCTGAGAAGAGATCTCCTTGCATTTGCTCCCGCGCTAGTTTCTCCTTCTCCTCCTCCGTCCAAACCAAGTTTCGGGCCTTGACGACATCGAGGCCGAGCACCGTCTTAGGGCGAAGTAGACCGATTGACATGCCGTCGCTTAACCGAGCCGCATCAAGAGTCTCGAAGCTGTGAAACGACGGGATCTTGTCGAGCCACTCCGACCGAGCAGCCCACCCCCTCTTCGTGTTGATGACGTCCCCACATCGGATTGTATCGACGTAGACCTTATGGCTTTCCGACCGATGATCTTTGTTCGCCTTTTCGACCCGAACCTCGATCCACTGCCATTTCTTGAACTGTTGGCCGTCTTCGATCATCCGGAACGGCACTGGATACAGCCTCCGAATCACTCCTTGCTCGTTGATCCCGGCAACGCAGGACGTCTCGACGTACTGCGCGCTGGGCGACGGATAGGTCTTCGCGAGGATCAGAATGCGTTCTATATGCCCCAATGCCATTGCTCGCCCTCTTATGCTTCGTGGTCGGTCAGCCCCTATACGGTCGCGGAACAACCCGCGCCGCCGACGCCCGTGGATAACACGATGCCGGACAGCAGCCCAGTACGCTCGCGATTTTTTCAGAGCGTAAGCATTTCGCGTTGAAACGCCAATAGAAATAGCATAGCGAAAGTCGCGCTACTCCTATCCGTTACTGCGCAACGCCCCAGTTGTCGTTCGTCGGCATGCTCGTAGATCTCGCCCCTTTGCGGACATAGGCGGCATCGCCGGGCTGTAGCCGGCATCTCGTTGATCGACCGGTCTACGACACGCCGATTACCTGCTTGAGTGCCCAGCCGCCAAGCGCCTTAATCGCGTCGAACGTCAGCTCAATGCCCTTTGATCGCGCTGCTGCCTTGATGTTTCCCAAACGGGCTTGGAGCGCATCGTGTCGAGAAGGTCGTGTCCCGCCATAGTCAGACGCGGGGTGGATCGACTGATCATGAAATGACCATTGAGGCCTCGCGTTATCTTGATGCCCTCAACGTAACCATTTTTGATCAGCAGTTCGAGATGCCCAAGGATTCTCGCTTCAATAGCGCTGTATTCCTCGCGCTGGCGAGTAAATTCAGCTTCGGACTGATCGGTCCGTTTCGGTTCGTCGGGAATGTCCGCAAGCACGTTGAGCTCTTCTTCAATGTTGGTGAGCTGCTTGCGCAGCAGATCCCAGTCTCGTTTCATGGAGTTTCCTCGTGTGATTTCGAAGCCCGGCGGCCGACGAGCTCCGGCGCGTTATGACCGGTGCATGCGACGGTCGGAATTGCGGCGATCAAGCATCTGCCTCAATTCGTTCTGGTATCCCTCAAGGAGACTATAGTCGCCATCGCTCAGTTCTCCCTGTTCGCGGTAACGATCGATTAACGCGATAGAGTCGACCAAGTTAGAACGCAGGGCGATAACATCGTCCATTTCCGGGGCGGTAAGCGGCAGTTGGCGTACCGTTGTTAACCGTTGCAAGAGTTCGGAAAACTCAGCACCGTTGATCGATACATACGCGTCCGATGGTCGTCGTCGCATGGTCTCGACGTTCCTGCCGATGAAATGCAGCATGTCGTACGCTAGGTTCCCTATTTCCGTTCGGGTTTGTTCTTCACGTCGCCGCCTGTCGATCTTTGCGCCAAGCTGAGTGTTCCATGCCGCCCACACGATTGCGCCGATTGTGCCGAACGCCTGAAGCCAGTAGGCCATGGTCTCGGGCTTGTAACCCATTTTGGTCCCGTTGCCCGCTCCGAGGAGCGCTCCGGTGAGCGATAGCATGAAGGCGACAGCGGCGATCATGAGCACTCTGGCGACGTGGCTGGGATTGAATGTATCGGGCTTTGGCATGGCAGTAATCCGTTAAAATTCCAAATGGCGCTTGTCGGAGTAGTCGCTGGTGTCGAGAGGTCGTCCGATGTCTCGCGCGTGAAGCTCACGACAACTTGCCCCGGCACACTTTACTGCAAGCTCGCCTGCAATACGAAGCGACGCGGCGCGTTGGAAACAGCAGAGGCCCTCAAAGTGAAGCGGGAGCTTCTTCCGACGCCCCGGACGGCCGCTTTGGCAACGTGACCTTGATTCGTTGGAACAACGGCACCCTCGGACAAGATGAGAAGTTTTCCCCGGACAGAGCAGTGGTCTGCGACTCTCTCTGAACAGGCGGTTAATCAGCAGCAGCGGGGCTTAGCCTTTATCGTTCAGGGGCTCAGGGGAGTAAAGACGTAGGCGCACCATCTCGTACCTATTTTGACGTCGCTGTGCTGAATCCTTGGTGCCGCGTTACCAGATGAGGCCGCCGCTGCGACCCTGCTTTTCAAATCGTCGTTGCATCAGCTGCGATTCGTCGTGTCACCGCAACCGAATGAAGCCGCCCGAGTTTGTGGGGCAATAGTCAGATTGAGATCTGAATGAATGATCGGAGGGCGACGGCCATGCAAGCGCTGGAGAAACTCGAGGACGAATACGGCCTGTCCGCTGGAATACAGCAGCGAATCGGCGCTTTGTTCGTGTATTGCGGGATGCTCGAATTTCATTCGGAAAAAGCTATATGGGCACTCACGGATGAAAACCCCATCGGCAAGCCTCCTTCGACAGACCGAGGTCGCGCCGGAGATCTGATGTCTAAGCTCGGAAAGTTGGCCGATCGCGAAAGCGGAAATTTAGCCGTCACTATCAGGCTCATCGGCGAAGTGGCGAAACCTCTGTTGGAATACAGAAACGCAATCGCTCACGGATTGCTCGTGCGATTCAATTTTGAGCATCCTTCGTTCGTAAATAATGGCACGTGGCATGGTGAGAAAAGGCGTAAGCCGGCCACTCTGGCGCACGCCGACGCCGATCGACTCAATACTGCTATTGAAATCGCGGATACTCTATCGAGCACGGCGATGATTCTGTTTTACAGCTGTTCTGGACCGTCCGCGCGCACTGATGGCTCGCTCGATCAATGGGTGGCCCCGCTGCAGCGTGCGCAGAATCTGGTTGCACGATTGCGAGATTTATTTCGGAGTTGCGGCGTTGGCGCGTACGACATGCGATGGTGCCCGAAGATACAATAGGTCCCCATCTGCGACAAGCCGTATCAATACGCGATCCATAAGCGATAATTCAGCATGTCAGTTTATTCCATAGATCCTTGCCCGACGTGTGAACGCTTCCCGCGCGCCCTCAAGGATCTTGCACGCTGCATCTTGAGCCACCTTGTCGTCAATTGAACCCCGCGCCACGATCACGCTGTGGTCGCTGTTGCTCTTGAACACAATCAACTGCTCGGCGTCGCCAAGAACGGCGATATTGGCATTGTGGGTGACGATGATCACCTGTCGCCGTTCCTTCGCGCGACGCAGCACGGGAACGAAGGTGTGAAAAATGAATTCGCTGTCGAGGTTGTCCTCGGGCTGGTCGATGATGAGTGGACGTTTGCTGTCAGAAGAGAGAATGAGTGCAAGCAGAACGGACTGCTGTTGTCCCAACGAGAGTTGAGAGAAGTCGCGTTGCATAAATTTCGGCTTCTCCCCGCCGTCGATTCGCCGGCTCACCGTCAATCGCGGCAAATCATCGAGATGACAGTGTTCAAGCGCTGCACGCAATGGCGCTTCGCTCAGTTTTTCCAGGATTTCCCGGGCCTCGGAGGTCGAAAACTCCTGAATATCGCCATTCCTGATTTCCGTCAGTGCAGTAGGTTGCGATTTTGAGATCGCGGTGAGCAGACCAGGAATAGTGAGTTTTTCAACAATCAGGCGCGCCTTGGAATGGTTCACCGTGCGCCAGCTCATCGCGCCGGCGATGATGCTCACTGCCTCAGTAGAAAACCCGCTTTCGACATATTGAAGTTTGACCTGGAAGTCCGACAGCACCTCGGCGAGTGCGCGAGACGCTTTTATGGCGTAAGCCTGCCGTAGTGCCGCGACCTTTTTCCGGGCCCGCCATCTTTCGGAGAGAAGTGTCGCGTACTGGGCGCGCAATGTTTTGAGCTGCGGCTCGCACGTCTTGAGATTCGCCAGCAATTTTTGTTGCTTTGCTTCGTCTTTCGTCAATTGCGCCACATGCGCCATGTCAAGCTTGATCCCCTTCGATTCCAGAGCGGCTCGCTTGGTTTCGATTTCTTCGCGAATTGGCTTCTCTTTCGCGACCCAGCGTTCAAGCGCTGCATTCGCCTTGCTCTGAAACTCGTCAAATTCGCAGGCGATTTCATCTCGCGCCCGCTCAAGATAACCGCGAAAACTCTTCACGGCCGCCAGGACTTCGGCGGCTTCGGTGCGCCCGGTCACAATTTCTGTTGCATCGACGATCGAGCGTAGTGATGCCGCTGCCTCGACAAGCGAGCTATCCCCGATCTGCTCTTCCAGGTCGGCCATTTCTTCTTCGAAAAGGTCACGCCTGGTTTTCTCGCTTGCCAGACTACGCTGAAGCGTAATCACTTCGGAACCCTTGACGGCTTCAAATGCTTTTAGCTGCTGCTGTATCGTACTCAGTGCGCGTTGCGTTGGTGCGATGGCTTCCACCTTCTTTTCAGCCTCGATGATCTTTTCACGCTGGGTCGCGAGATTGTCCCGGACTATATGCTCCTCATCGACCGCATCCTGAGCCCTTGTGAATGTGTCAAGATACTTCATCAGAGCAAGTGGATCACTCCTGGCCTGCTCCCGAACGCGGCCCGCTTCTCCCTGACCGAAGCAATCGAGTTCGAAAGCAACTGGCCCGTCAAGCGGATCGTCCAGATTTGTGAGGCCTTCGCCGATCGCCCTGGAAATTGAATGTTGCTGACCGGCCTCGTCCTGCCAGAAAAGATGCAGCAGCTGCGGCCACACTTCGGAGTCAACGACCTCGGCTCCCGACGCCGTGCCTGTAAGGCATCTTACCGCTTCGAATGTGGTGGATTTTCCTGTTCCGCGTCCGCCGATGATGCAATTGAGATTGGGGCTGAAATGAATGCTTTGCCCCCTGAGAAATCCGCCACCTATGATCGCGCCCAGGATGTATGGGGTGGCCGACGGAACCTCTTCTTCAAGACGGATGCGGGAATCCCCCTCCTCAAGCGCGTGGCGCAAGCCGTCAAAGGACGGGGTTGACATCTTGTAGCGCGTGAGCTTTCGATCCAGATTCGCATTGCGGCCGAGGGCTTTCACGGTGTGAGAATCGGAACTTAGAATCCGAGCAAGATATTGGCGCTCCCCCAAACCGAGCCTTTCAATGCGTTGCTTGCCGATGTTTGCCCGAACGTTATCGGGGTCATCAGGCGCATAGCGCACCGGCGATCCCGCCGCGCTGAGTTCAATGCCAAGCAGGGCCTTGTGGCAGAGGATGTCAATCTTGTGAGGCGAGCCACCCGGAACTTTGGTTTCGAGGCCATTGCCCACGTCAACGTGGGCGAGTATGCAGAATCCGCCGAGTTGCTGGGTCAGTTCCAGGCAGGCATGCATGGCGGTGCGGCAGCGGCTATTGCTCTGGCCTCGGTCCGCAAGGTCGAGTCTGCCATGGAACTGTGCAAGTACATCGGCCGTCGGAAAATAGCAAAGGAGATGCCCCTCTGGCGTGGAGAGTTCGACGGCTGGAACAACGAGAATGCCTGCGGCTGTGCCGGCTGCAACAGCAGCCTGAACATTGCCGATCTCATTGTGATCCGCTACCGCGATAATCTGCAGGTTCTCTTGTACCGCAGTGTCGATGATGGCTTGCGGCGTCATTCCGGTGTCGCTTACGTCATGAGATGCGACATAAGAGTGGATATGGAGGTCGCCCCGATAAAAATGCGCCCCGTTTGGCTGCACCAGACATTCTTGTAATTTTTCAGTCATCTTTCTTCCGTATCTCAAATACCCGGGCGCATCGTTACCCGCTGTGCCGAACGACGCTTTGGGTGTCTGGCGACGTAATCGTACGTTGGGCACCTGTGCGCGAAAATCTGCGCAGCAATCTTGTTGCCGAGATCGCACGGATTATTTTAAATAATTCCAGGTCGCGATGGGCACATCTGCCGCGTTTTAGCGCGTTGACTTGTGCCCTTGTCACCCGTTCAACCAAACAGCATAAAGCCCAGGGACGCGGTCCCCTGTGCTTTATGCTGTTTGTTGGCAGCACGTCTGAGCCCGCCGTATAGCGGCTTCGACTGGTTGCCGCGATTCCAGAAAATCTTGGCTACATATCACCTCGTTGGACAAAGCCGGTTGTGCGCATTGTCTGGCGACGGATCAGAGACGCGCATCGGGGATCCCCATTCCCGGTCGCATCAACGCATTCCGTTTTCTTCCACTCCTGTTCGTCGTAGCCGGCTTCTCACCTGACCGGATTCATACGACGCTATTTTGGAGAATTCCCTTTATGACCTATTCGTGTTCGGACTTTGCGGACGACGTGATCAATCGTCTCGTCGACATCGGTGCACTCGACGCTTCGAAGATTCCAGAGAACGATCCGCAGGGGCAGGTGAGCCTTGCGCTTGCCGCCATCACCACACTGCAACGCGGACTGCCTGCCGCACGTTTTGCGAACGAAGTCCTCAATTCGGTCGAATCGCTGTGTGCCGTGGCGGAACAACACGGCGTGCATGCGCTCGCCGATCTGTTCTATCTGCAAACCGTGATTCTCGAAGGCACGCAGGTGCAGCTCGATTCGAAAACGGCACCGATCTTCGAACTTGTTGGAACGCTGCCATCGGTATCCGAGTGGGAGCGGCATATCCGGTTCGACGCTTGCGTTTGCCTGTCGGCATTTCAACCCTAGGGACAATAGCTCATGTTTCACGTGCCTTCCCCCTCGACATGCTGATCGCGTTCGCCATTGTGTTCCTGGCGAGCGTGCTCTCAACAGTCGGCCTGCTCAAATACATCGAGCGGCACAAGGCGGCCATCCGCGTTGTGCGGGCGGCCTGACAAATCCTGATCCATCACAAACGGATGACTTTCATGCACCCATGTCCAAAGTGCCAGTCAGAACAGATCGAAACGAGAAATTGCGCAAGAAAGACAGGCGGCGCAATCGGCGCGGTCGCCGGTGCGGCAGGCACTGCAACCGCCGCCATGTCGGGCGCGGAAATTGGCGCGACCGCTGGCATGATCGGCGGCCCGGTCGGTTCCGTTTTCGGGCTGATCGCGGGCGCCGTTATCGGCGGACTCCTCGGCGGAGCCGCAGGCTGCGCGACGGGCACCGCCGTCGGCGAAGTCATCGACGACAACGTCCTTGATAACTACCGTTGCCTTGAGTGCGGCCACACGTTCAGCAGACGCCCACTTAAAGCCTGAACTCGAACTCCGCATCGTAAGGCCTTTCACTTGGCGGTCTTGTCCACCGTCCCCTGCTGTCCCGAACTCCCTCATCCCGACTTCAATGCTCGCGCATGCGCCCGGTCCCGGCCGGGTCTTATGCGCTCGTCTTTTTACAAAGGAGTTATTCATGCATCTCGTACAAACCATGGCCTACGTCAACGAAACCCCGTGGCACGGTCTGGGCAATCAGCTTGCCCACAACCAGCCGCTCGAAGTCTGGGCGCAACAGGCCGGTATGAACTGGAAGATTGAAGAATCTGAGGTTCGTTTCGTAGCTGGCAACGCTGGCCTCGGTTCCATCCATGCATTTCCGGAACAGAAGGTGCTGTATCGCTCGGACACCAGGGCACCGCTGTCCGTCGTGTCAAGCCGCTATCAGGTCGTCCAGCCCGCAGAGATCCTGGAGTTCTATCGCGACCTGACCGAGGTCGGCGGCTTCGAGCTCGAAACGGCTGGTGTCCTGAAGGAAGGTAAGAAGCTCTGGGCGCTCGCGCGCACCGGCCAGAGCGCCACACTCAAGGGACGTGACAAGGTGAACGGCTATCTGCTGCTCGCCACCGCATGCGACGGCACGCTCGCGACGACGGCGCAGTTCACCTCTGTTCGTGTCGTGTGCAACAACACCCTCGCCATCGCGTTGGGTGACAGCACCGGAGCGGTCAAGGTTCCGCATCGCAGCCAGTTCGATGCGCAGGCCGTGAAGCGTCAACTCGGCATCGCCATTTCGTCGTGGGACGGGTTCATGGTGCGGATGAAAGCGCTGTCGGAGCGCAAGGTCACAGCCGAATCTGCTGAAGCGTATTTTCGCCGCGTGCTGACCTATCAGACCGGTAGCGCATCGGGGGCTGCGGACAAACCGAACGCGACCACCAACGATAGCGCGATCCGTGCCGTGCACGACCTGTTCGCCGGTCGAGGCAAGGGGGCAACGCTCGCGTCTGCCTCTGGGACCGCGTGGGGGCTGCTCAATAGCGTAACCGAGTTTGTCGACCACCAGCGCCGTGCACGCAGCGAAGACCACCGGCGCGACGCGGCGTGGTTTGGCCACGGAGCAACGCTCAAACAGAAGGCCTGGGACGAAGCACTGAAGCTTGTCGTCTGAATCATTGCCATTGGTTTCATCGTTACTCGCCGTCCATCATCTGTTTCCGTCATAAGGCGCCCGGTTGAGCTTCGGCTCACCGGGCGCTTTTTATTTATCCGTCTGGGAGAAGGCCATGTCGCAACTCATCCAGGAAGAGAAACCCTTCAGAAAAGGCTCTGCATTACGCCTGGTCGAAACACGCAGCCTGAGCCGCACCGACTGGCTGGAGGTCCGCAGGACCGGCATCGGTGGGTCCGACGCAGCAGCAGCAGTGGGCCTCAATCCATACAAGAGTGCGCTCGAACTGTGGCTGGAAAAGACGGGGCGCGACGCGAATCTCGCCCAACCCGATCCACACGACACTACGGAACCCGTCTACTGGGGAACGCTACTCGAACCCATCGTCGCCGCAGCCTATACGCAGCAGACCGGCAATCGCGTGCGTAAGGTCAACGCGGTCCTTCAGCATCCAACCATCCCCTTCATGCTGGCCAATCTCGACAGGGAGATTGTGGGTGTGCCGGGACTGCAGATTCTGGAATGCAAGACGGCGGGCGAGTTTGGCGCTCGGCTGTGGCGGGACGGCGTGCCGGAGTATGTGCAACTGCAGGTCCAGCACCAGCTGGCCGTGACCGGCAAGCGCGCCGCCGACGTCGCTGTGCTGCTATGTGGTCAGCAACTGGCGGTGCACCGTATAGAACGAGACGACGAACTCATCGCCCGGCTCATCCCCCTCGAAGCGGCGTTCTGGCAGTACGTCACAACCGACACGCCCCCGCCCGCAGATGGTTCCGAGTCCGCCGATCGCGCCTTGCGCTGCCTGTACCCCGGACATGCCGGTGTAACGGTCGACTTCACGGACGACCGGCGGATGTGTTCGACGTTCGCTGATCTCGTCGCAGTACGCGCGGAGATTGAAGCGCGCGAGCAGCAGGAAGCCAGACTCAAACAAACCATCCAGCAGGCAATGGGCGATGCGTCCCGAGCGCTGTTCGAAACCGGCGAGGTCTCGTTCAAACGCAGTAAGGACTCGGATGGCACTGATCTTAAGCGGCTACTCGCCGATCACCCCGCCTTGCAACAACAGTACGCCATCACGAAACCGGGTTCGCGCCGCTTCCTGGTTTCCGTCTGAATCATCGTCCCGCCTGAACCAACGTTTATCTTAGGAGAATCACCATGCTCAAGGGTCTGGCGATCACGCCTCCCGTTGTCGGCCGCATTACGATTGGCCGCGTCGTCGAAAAGAACGGCAAACGTCTGCCGGAGAAGGACGACCAGTTCACCATCACCAGCCAGATGCAACACGCGAGCGGCTGGCTTTTGCACCCGCTCAACGAATCGCTTCGCAAAGCTACGACGGGCAAGCTGCGCTCGATTCCCGTCCAGATGCTGTTCAACGATCCGGACCTGAATCTGCGCGCCGAATACAGCCTGTTCGACCGCAAAACGGGCCGTCCCCTGTGCGTCGGCAATGGCGAGACGTGCAAACGCGTGACCGATACCGGCATCACCACGATGGACTGTCCGACGCCAGACGGTTGCGCCTTCGGTGAGGCAGGTGGATGCAAGCCTTATGGTCGGCTCAATGTCGCGATCGGCGACGAAGACGAACTCGGCTCGTTCATCTTCCGCACCACCTCGTATAACTCGATCCGCACGCTCTCGGCGCGGCTGCAGTATTTCAACGCGGTGTCGGGCGGACTGCTCGCCTGCCTGCCGCTGGAGCTGAAGCTTCGTGGCAAGTCGACCACACAGAGCTACCGCTCGGCAATCTACTACGTCGATCTGGGCGTACGCGCGGGGAGCTCTCTTCAGGATGCCATCGGACAGGCACGTGAGCTCAATGCCAGCCGGCGGGCGGCCGGTTTTGCCCAGGCGGCACTCGACGCCGCAGCCCGCGCGGGCTTCGCCAATGGCGCATTCGAGGACAGCGTCGAGGAAAGTGCCGCCGTGGCGGAGGAATTCTATCCAGCTACTGAATCGGGCGACGAGGCCAGTGCTGGCAGGCACCGTGCGAAGAGCGCGGAGGCGGTCGCAGACAATGCGCCGGATACGCCCGGGAATCAGGGTGCCCCGACGCTACGTGACAAGCTCGACCGGCGCGCGGTCCTGCTGGGGGGAACAGCGGCATGACCAGCGCGCCGGGTAGTCCGGTCGGCCGCCCAAGTCACGATCCGTCGCGGTTGACGTTCGCGCTGGCAGCCGCAGCAACCGCCACGGCGATCTGCATGTCCGTGCTGGCCGGGTGGCAGCGCGGCGGAGAATTGCCGGAGCGGTTAGTGTGGGTGGCGATCGGTGTGGTGCTGGTCGTCTGCGCACACCTGCTTCCAGCATTGTGTCGCTCCTCGCCCTGGTCGGTACGCGGCGTCGGCAATCTGCTCTGGATTGCGTGCATGGCGACCGCCTGCTTCGGTCACGCGACGTTCTTCGTGCTCGCGCAGCAGCACTCGGGAGAGCATCGCGCCTCGTCCTTCGTCGCGCCGAACGCCGATACCGTTCCGGCCGGTCGCAGTCTGACGGCGATCATGACCGAGCGGGCCAGCGTCACCCGGCAACTGGCGATTGCCGATGCGCGACGCTGCACACGGGAGTGTGCGGCGCTGAAGGTTCGGCAGATCGCGCTGGCCGCAACACTCGATGCGCTGAACGCCGAAGCCGACGATGTCCGGAGACAAGAGGCGGTGGATGACCGGGGGGCGCAGCGGCGTGACGCACTGATGGTCGATCCGGTCACGGGACGACTGGCGGTATTACTCGGCACGACCGTGAGTCGCGTTGATCTGCTTTCGGGACTCACGTTTGCTGCCGTGCTCGAAGGCGTCGCCTGCCTGCTCTGGAGCGTCGCACTCGAGCCACGGCAAACGACGGTCACCACGCCCTCCGTTATCGCCCCGGTCGCGTCGGGTCACGAACCCATCACGCCCAGTCACGGGACCGTCAACGCGCCGGTCTCGCCAGCAGACACCGAAGTCATGAGACTGGCCCGCGATGTTGCTACCGGGAGCGTTCGCGCAACCGTATCCGACATCCGGCGCCACCTCGGCTGCTCGCAGGCCAAAGCCACCGCGTTACGTCGGCAGCTCGCGGAACACACCGCTACGTCCTGACCCGGACAACCGTCCAGATTCCCTCAATACCCTTGCATCCGATTTTCTTCGGAGGCAGGCATTCGTCCATTGCCTGGAGAAACACACTCATGCATCAGTTATCTGCAAGCGCCTTGAGACCCGCCCTATTCAGGGCGCGCCTGATATTGGGACGTCTATTAGCCAGCCCGGCCGCGCTGGAGGCCCTACGCGACGCGAACGTGTCGGTCAGCGATCTGCTCACCCGGCACCTGAACGGTGACTGGGGCGATCTCACCGAAGACGACCGCAGGCAGAACGATCTCGCTCTCGAAACCGGGTTGCGTGTCCTGTCGTCCTACGCGCTCCCGGGAAACGTAACGGTCTGGATCATCACCGAATGGGACCGCTCGGTCACGACCGTGCTGCTGCCGGACGATTACTGACCGACAGCTCCCCGCTATCCGCCCGCCTTTATCAGTTGTCGTCTTGTTCTGCACTCATCCAACATTCGCCACCATGCGCTTTCGTGGCGGCAGAGGTCAACCAAACAGGGAGTACCATGCAATCCACCAATATCCATGGCAACGCACGCTTCAACGCGGGCCGGCCAACCGTCACTGCCGCAGCCGTGGCGGCGCTCGAACTGGCGAAGGTTCCTGACATCCTTCTGCTTGCACGCCATATTCACGGCGACTGGGGCGACCTGAACGAACGAGACTGCCTCCAAAACGAGCTTGCCGTGTTACTCGACCTACGCATCCAGTCACGTTACCTGCTGCTGACCGGCTCGGTCATCTGGGTCTTGACCGAAAGTGATCGTTCAGCAACGACCATACTGCTCCAGGACGACTACTAAAAGTCCGTATTCGAAGCCTGGACCATCGATACAGCAAGTGCTGTTCAGCCTGGCGCGCTCGAGGGAGAGCCACATTCTGAATTGATTGTGGCTCTCAGCATTGCAAATGCGGTGAACCTATCCCACGGGGTGCCTGCCGGTGTCGACGACTGTCCCAGTCCGACCATTCCAGCCCATCGACACGGCACGATTGCTACGTCAGCTTTCGAAGTGAAGCAGCCACTCAAGTAGGCGCCTCGGCCGAGGCGGTCGATCGCAGATCGGTGCTTCGAAATTGCTGCTCTGTTTGGGCAGTCACACCACGATCCGGCCATGAAAAGCCTTCTGATAGCGTCGCCCGATCTGTTTTTTGTAGGGGTGAATGGCTTCCTCCGTATCGCCGATGATGTGCATCATCGCTTGGGCCGCCTGTTTCGAATTGAGTTCGACGACGGTAGTCTCGTCAACCCGATTTTTGCCCTGTGTGAACCGGTCGGAATCACAGATGATGTAAGCGATCGTCGGCGAAATCGGATAATAGAAGTCGGCATGCTCAGGTGCGGAGAATTCCGTTTCCGACACACACGAATGAACGTTGACGACGGGATGGTCGGACGTGATGAAAGGCACTGAGGTGTCATTTATCAGCAATGCATGCCTCGCCTTGTTGCGATCCGCGTACAGGCTCCATCCGAGGTTCATCCCGTACATGTAGCTCAAAAACCACCATGAGTGTGCCGTGGCGTCAGCGACTTCAATCTCAAGGGCATTGCGCCGATTTAGAATTTTGAGTACGTTATCGCGGAAAGCCTTGGTACGGCAGAATTGTTGACCGATAAACATCATAAACTGAACCATGTGCTGATTATCATGCAGCAAATCGAGCTTTTCATCAGCGAGTGCGGCCAACATTGGTAGCGCCGTCTTTTCGTGACCGGAGTGGAGATTTTCAATCAGGTTGCACTTCGCAGCGTTAAGATGAAGTTCGACTTCCTGATTCTGAGTCGCGAATTGACAGTAGACTTCTTCAGCTCGTTGGATTTTCAGGAAGTCGTGAAGATACGACATGTGTTGCTGGTGGAGAAGGCCCGGACTTTTTCGAGAATAACCTTCAATTACCTTGACATGATTGCTGGTAAGCGTGGACATCTTGTAGAAATAGTCATCGACGACAATGCCCCGCACGCTGTCATGTGCAATTTTCCCCTTTCTAGTGGTATAGAAGACATCTTCCGTGCCACGCCCCCAACGGGTGAGATAGCTCGCCCAGACGTAGTGATGCCGCTTCTTGATTTCAAGGTATTTGGGCAACATGATCGTCGATTCCGTGGTGTGTTAGGTAGTGTCGTAGCTGGTCACGATGAGAGTCGAACGAGCATTTTTTACCAGTTTACTACCACGTGTCGAATCTCAGGACAGTCCTTTCATATTGGAGCAACACATGGACTTGCGAGAGTTTGTCAAGGCGTCACTTGTTGAGGTGATCGCCGGAATTCGTGATGCTCAAGACACAGAGTTCGGCGCGTATGTCGTTCCACGGTCTGACGGTGGGCACAAATACGCGCCCAACGATCGGTTTTCAGAGAGCGCCCGACTTAAATCGACGATTGTTGATTTTGACATTGCGTTGACCGTAGAGGATTCCAGCAGCGTCGGGGCTGGTGGTGGCATTAAGGTGTGGGGCGCCGGTGCAAACGTCAAAGGCGACAAAGCGTCGAGAGACGCGGCGGTGAGCCGCATTCAGTTCGCGATTCCTTTGCTCTTACCGGAAAGCGAAAAGGAGTGGTACGTGGAACGGAAAAAAGAAACTGGTGCAGGCTAACGCTGTTGCGCTTACTCAAGAGGACAGCATCGCGGGAAGGTCGAGGCCCGTTTTTTAGGAATGTGCCCCCCCCAAATTAGCCTGTTCCAGCAGCAGAATATCGATGGTCGTCAGCTCGGACTGTGCGAATATATGAACATCGACAGTTGGACACGGACAGTCGGTAAAATTTAACTTTAATAAGAGCGAATGGCGATGAGCGAATACTTGGACGATGGTGCGATGTTTTTACGTAGAGCCAGCACCCTTATTTCCTCGGATTTGCAGCGAGAGGATGGTCTTCAGGCAATGTTTAACGTTGCGTTGGGCATTGAGAGGATACTCAAAGAGACTCTCTGGAGAGTCAATCCGCTATACATATTGATGAACCCTGATTTCAAAAATTCGATGCCGGTTTTTTACGAGGGAAAAATAATCAAAAGCTCCACCGGGCAGAGCGATTTCCCCAAGGATCCTGATCACGATGTTTTGACTTATAGAAACTCCCTGGCTCGAGCAGTGACATGCTCACGAGTATCGCTTGATAACAAAGGACTGTTATATCAGATTTCTGAATATCGAGACATCATTGCACACAACACCCTCTCTCTGATTAATACGGAGAAACTGAACCCGCTTTTGCAGCGGGATTTCTATCCATTGGCCCGCGCGTACGCGGCAGAGCTTGGAGTGAGTTCGGGGACCTTTTTAGGCGGTAATGAGGTGAGGCTCGCGGATCTTTCGTCGAAGTTGGAGGTGAATATCGATTCGGCATTGGAGCGCTTATTTCGAGCTCATTCGCTTCGCTGGAATCAATTAAAAGGGACTGCCGGTTTTGTCGAAGATAAGCAGTCGGTAACTCAAGAAATTTTGACTACGCCGTACAAAAAGCAGGTCGTTTGCCCTGCATGCCAAAACACAGCTGTCCTCTATGGCCAACCCGAGAAGGAACTCAATGTTTTTGAGCGGCGTGAGGTAGTCGTTGGAGTAAACGTGATAAAACTGAAATGCCAATTTTGCAAGCTAGAGATCAAGGATTACAAATTTTTGGATCATTTGCGTTTTAGCGCAGCTTTCAACAACGCAGAAGTGACCTCAATGACCACCGATACAGAGATCGGTACCCCATAGGTTACTCTTAGCTGTTCCAGTGGCCACACGCGAAGCTAATCCATCGACAGCCCAGTCTGCGTTCTAGGTGCAACGAAATAGAAAGTTGAGCGGCGACGAGTGCAACCGCAGCTTCGGCGAATGTACGCTTTCGCCGAAGCTGGAATGAGACGTTCGCGGTTGCAGCGTGGCGAACGTTCGGATAGCAGCATTGCGCGAAAGGGCCGACGACCTGATCGAGGCCATCCGCATTCCATTGGCCGTTGTCCGGGCGAAAACGAACCTTTGAACGTCTGTGGAAAGATGTGAACGAATGACCGTAGATGGCCGGGTGCTGCCCGACGCGTCGGACGCAAGTCGACCCTGAACAGACCTTCGACCTTGCCTGAAGCGGTCGCTCCAATAACCTGTTGTTGGGAGGGGTGGCTATGCTGGGACGAAGTAAGGATGCGCGCCGTCGGGGAACTGATCCCACTCGATTTCGTTGGTGTATTCCGCGCACTTCACAAACAACGAATCTGTGTCGTGTGCATTCAAAATCTCCAGCGCAGCTTCGGGCGTATGTTGCCCGGGGAAAGTATGCTCAATTACATGAGCCTCGTAATCTCCTTTCTCGACCACCACTCGGCTGTTGTTGCTCGGACGGAATGCGGCCAACGGTAGTCCTCCACGCACATGAATTCTTGTCATATTGGTTCTCCATTTCCAGTCTCAATTGTGCGCGTCACTTTGCTGCAGGTTGGCCCGGCGGCGTTTGGGCAATTGCGCACGTTTCTTTCAATGCCGTGAGCGCTAGCATGTTCATGGGATCCTGCCAATACTTCGGGTTGTCGCGAAGGTACTTGTCAAAGACTGCGACTACCTGCTTGTTAGTCATCCCGTGTATGCATCCACTCAGCATGTCGAGATTGCGGTCCGAACCGGTGAGCACAGACGACACCAACAACCCGTCGACAAGTCCCTCTGCGTAGCCAATACGCTCCGTAACTGAAAGATCGTTGTAGGAACTACCCGTCTCAAAACCGCCGTGGAACGCCAATCCGCCCGCATTTGCATTTGAGGCGATCAGCCCCGAGATGAAGATCAACGCATGTCTAAATCGCATATTCGACTTTCCTTGTTGTTATCCTCTAGCAGCGCCCCGTACCCGATCAGGTAAACCGGCAGCAAGCTAACAGGCGCGCAGGTCACTATATAGATCTGGCTCTCTCAATGCGTGACGGATGAGGGACTTAACCGTAACCCGCAAAAACTTGTCAGCGTTCTCTTGGCTGACGAGTAACTGTAGTTTCTTGCGAAAATCAGGGACACCGCCATGCGCCACGCTACTCCGATATGAATAAAGTGCGGACCATATTTTTTCGGAAGAAGCGTCACCAAAATACGCTGAGAGAGGAAGTGGGCGATCAAAGCGACGCGACAAGAGTGGAATTTTAGACTTCATTTGGTGAGTGATCGAGTCGCCGCGATCCTCCAAGACAGGATTGTGCGTTATTAGCATTTCTATAATCGCAAACAGCCCCAAACATACAAAGTCGGAATTCGAAGGAAGATCGTTTAGCGAGTCGAGCATCTGCAAGGCTCGAAGAATTTCTGGAAAGCCACCTTTTCCACCGATACCACCTGTTGTTGAGATCAACAGATCGTACGTAATCGCTATTTCCTTAAGCGAGTCGACGTTTATTTCATCAAATCTGCCAGCAAATCCTGGATGGGAGCCGATATTAAAATATTTCTGCAAACGCTCGGATTTCCAGCCATGAGAGATCTCCGAGAAACTGAATGACAGAAGGTCAAGCGGCGCCTCGCAAATACTTGCCGCATAGTGCAAATTGACGTTTACATTTCTCGTCCCGGGATAGCGCACAACATAGTATTTCCATTCCGACTCCGGCAGCGATTCGGTTTGAATTGAATGACCACCTCCAGGTAGCTCGGTAGGTATCTGTTTGCATTCAAAGATGCTCGTCAGAGATAAAGTCCCACTCCTGCCAATTAATGAATCTAGTTTGACCTTTATATTTTCCCGCTCAATTGGCGTGGCTTTGTCAAGAACGCTGCCATCTGGAAACGCAAACGGAAGCGCCCCAGAATTTATCTGCATTGGATTGGCGACAAAGGATGTTGACGTGTACCGAATGGCATTTTGAATGGCGGCTCCCCAGTCGAATTTAATCGTGCCTTTCTCATCCATATTGTCCGCCCCTTAGGAACTGATTGTTGATTTTATACTTGGTCACTACACACAGATTTTCGACGATGTACGCGACGACGTCTAATGACTGTTTGTGGCCGAGTGTCGTCTCATGCGAAGCGCTCATGGTTCAAGCACAACATCCTGGTCGTCGCCCATCCCATGATAGCCACCCTGAAATATGATGGTCGCGTGATGGGGATTATCTGCACGATAGACGTTGGCATAGATTGGGGTGGCCACGATGCCCGCGCCGCAGTCGAATTTCATGTCTCTATCGATTTGCCCGCTTTTGATATTGATGAGACGCAAACGAACCATCGACAACGCACAATACTTCGAAGACTGATACACACCCAGCAACAGGTGGTTCTTCGTGTGATACCACATCGGTATTTCAATAACACCGATAACTGAGGGATTTTTGAGTCCGGTATCGTCGAGCGCGCCGATCTGTTGGAGCGAGATCGGTAAAACGTTTTTGCCATCCCGCCATTCCCCCTCTGCCCCTCTATCGCTGATTTTTAGCGCAATAGGGCAGGGAGTAGGGTGCGTAGGCGAAGCGGAAGGTATCTTGGGCGAATCACCAAATGAAACAGGCTCTGCTGCTTCGCATAACTGCATCTCGCCATTCAATTGGCGTTTTCCTTGCAATGGAATGGGAACGCGATGGGCATCGTAGTAGTAACTGCCATCGACTCGCCAGTGATCAGGCTCATTTGGGTCTGTGTCATCGTAGGTCTGCAACGACAGATGAACCGATATTCGACCGATCGTGCCGACATAGTTTTTGATTTCATACCACCCAGCATCCGCAGACGTAGCGACCGCAAACAAAGGTACGCATAGGGCCATGCAAAATAAATTTTTCTTGATTTTCATAGATTATTTAGATGGCTTCGGATTGTTCAGCATACAGATTGTCGACGATCCAAGTCACCGTGCCGAACGTCTCAAATTGGCCGTCAGAAGCATTTCGCCGCCGGCTGCGTTTCAAAATACTTCGACCGAACACCAGTCCGGCACGAACCCTTCGAAGATAAAAAAATCGTCGATGTATGCAAGACCGAGCTTTTCCAAAGACCTCATGCACGAGTCTGCTGCATCTCCGCCGAAAAACGGACCAAGCGAAATTAGATTGCTAGATTCGTCAAAATAGGTCCGCAAATTGAATTCGACCATAACCGTCGAGAGATCGACATTATTGGCCGTGAGTGCGGCTCGTCGGACAACGATTCCGAAATCTCGCGATACCTTCATCTGTAGATGGCCGGAGCAAATGTGTAGCCACGATTGTTAACGATCTAGGCGCTGATGTCGAACGACCGGTTGTCGCCGCAGTACGACGAACCAGACTCCCTAACCACACCTTCCAGATCGGGGCAAGCGCACGGCCCTCCGACGACGCGGCTGTTAGCGCGACGACGACGTCAGCGACGAGCCAATCTGGCCGTCAGCCGCTCCACTATCTCGACGATCATCTCCCGGTCCTTGCTGCTCACGCCAGACAGTAACCGTGCCACGTGCCTTGCCTGATCGCTCGGGCGGCTGCTGACCTCGGTCAGCAGATCTGCAATATCGCAATCGAAAGCGTCAGCCAGCTCCACGAGCCGCGCCACGTTGGGCATCACCAGTCCCCGCTCGATCCTCGAGACCGCCTCGTTCCCGATCCCCAATTGCTCTGCGACCTGCTCCTGAGTGAGACGTGCTGCGACGCGGTTTCGCGCAATCGCCCTTCCTACAACCGTCGCCAGTTGGTCCATGTCTTTATCCGGCATCCACCCTCCCATATCCACCCGAATGGTTGGCGATCACCCCACTGACATGAAGGGTTTAATAGGTTGATACTCAACTTATTGGGTTGTTTGTCGTTATCCCGTATGTCCGCCGTGCTCCAGTCTGTTACCGCAGCCCGCGAGCAAGACGGCCCGACGCACGTGGCCGGCGCGCCGGCCATTACGTAAAGCGGCCTGGATGTCCCGCTTCAGGATGGCCGTGAGAGAGAGCCGGACGGTCTGGTTGTTCGACCACCGAGAAACCAAAATGAGGGCAATAAATTGAAGACTCTGAAGAATGCTGCATTTGTGAAACTGACTTTGTGCGCATCGGTTGCCGCATCACTTGCCGCCTGTGGCGGGGGCGGAGGCGGGAGCCCTTCCACTCCCTCTTCAACAGGTAGTGCCGGCAATCCGACGCAGAATGCGCAACTCACCGGCAAGGCCATCGACGGCTATCTCGCCGGCGCCACGGTCTGCTTTGACAATGGCGCCGGTGCGTGCGACACGACGCAGCCGACAACCACGACCGATGCGAACGGCAATTACGTCGTGCCATATAGCGGCGACATCACCGGCAAGAAGTTGCTCGTGGTCGTCAACTCATCGACGAAGGATCTCTCGCGCCCAGGCTATACGTTCCCGGCGGCATTCGCACTGACTGGCATCGTGACCGATCCGACAACGCAGACCAACATCACCCCAATCAGCACGATGGTTGAGTCAATGATGGAGTCTGGCCTGTCGCAACAGGCCGCGACGCAGGCCGTATCAAGCTTGCTCGGCGAATCCGTCAACCTGTCGGCCGACTACATCGCCTCGGGTGATTCGACAGCGACGAACTTCGCTACACAGGTTGTCAACACGCTTGGTACGTTTGCCACCAATGGCCAGACGTCGGCGGCCACCGTTCGTGCAGTCATGCAGGCGATGGTGGTGAACAGCACCCTGACGCCGACCCAGACGCAGGTCACCGCGCAGGCGAATACACCGGCTTACATTCCGGCCAATGCGTCGCAGGTGCTGGTGAGCCCGACATATTCGCTCGACGGCTATCTGTACGACTGGGTGAATGGTCCGAAAAACGGCGCGAACCAGCAGGCGCCCGTGGAATCAGTGCTTCAGATCACGAACGGCTTGCTGGCAAGCTCACAGCAGGAATTTGTCAATAACGCCTGGTCGGCGCCATCCATCAGCAAGTACAACCAGATGCTGGGAGCATACGAACTGAAGGGGGACGCGTCGGGCTTCACGCCCTACGTGCCGCTTGCGCAGTGCAAATCGCTGCCGCTCTCCGGCGTCGGCCCGACGCTGACCGGTACCGATCCGAACACCGGGATCGCGTTCACCTACGAATATCGCGCGGTCGACCTGAGCAACCAGCCGATGTCGACGGCTGTCTCGCCGAACGGTGAATCGCTCTTCCCGCTCTGGACGTCGCCGACGATGACATCCACTAAGTTCGCCGCAGGCACGAAAGCCTATGCAGGGTTGCTTTCGTATTCGACGGAGCGCGTGGTGATTCCAGTCTGGCAACCGATTTGCGCGGCACCGACGGTGACGAGCAGTGTGACGTGTGGCGGTGCGCCGGCTGTAACGGACGGAAGTCAGGTCGTCGAAGTCTCCAGCCCGACAGCAACGAACTACACCTCGGTGCAGCAGGCGGTCGGTCTGACGTTGCTCGCGCCGGGCGGCGGTTCGTACTTCCAGTTGCTCGCTAACGGCACGGTACAACAGGTTCAGCCAAACGCGCCGGGCACGCCCGATACCGTGGTCAATACCAATATCGGTTCGTGGACCACGTACAGCCGTAACAGCAACGTGATCGTCGTGACCTTCAACTCCACCGAAATAGCTGCTCTGCAATCGGCGGCTGCGTCACAGCAACAGGCGCAGGTCGATCCGCAGACCGTACCGGTGCTCAATGGCGCGTCAACCGTAGTGGCGCTGGTGAACAACAACCTGATGGTGGGTTGGCTATTCCCGGCGACCTACACGGATAGGTCGGTGCAGTTCAGCTCGGCGCTGCCGCTATCGTTGCTCGACGCGGTGAACAAAGCTGCGGCTGCTTTCTGGAGTTCGACCGGTTCTTAAGTCGCACGCAGATCAAAGGGCGGTCCCTGACCTTCCTATAAACCGCGCCTCCCATTCCGAAGCTTCGCGAGCTGACGTCGGTGCAGACCGGCGTCTGACCCGTGGGGCGACGGGTAGGGCTTGCCTACCCCCAGGCCGCCGGACGACCACATCGTCCGGCCTCAGTTTCATTCGTCCTTCGGCGCCGATACGCGCCATGTCTAACTCATTCAACCTTATGAAAATCTTCAGACATACGCTAGTGCTGAGCGTCGGCTGTATTTCAGTACTAGGACTCGCCGCATGCGGTAACAACGTATTGGACTACCGGAACGCCCAGATATCGAACGGAAAGATTTTTGAGGGAGGCGATAACAAGCCTTTCAGCGGGCACCTGACCAATCTGCCTGAGCAGCAGATCAGAAACTCGCAAGCCGGGTTCATCCCGGTCATGCAGTTCGTGAGGCTGGGCAACCAGAATTTCCACGGCAATTCATCGGCGGTATTCTGCGATGCCGACGTGAAGAATGGTTACCTTGACGGCACGGCCACTTGCAAGGAGCCGGATTCCGGTGTCGTCCGCTATGAGATGTCCTTCAGGGACGGCGCACTTGACGGTGACTTCAAGGTGTACGCTCCGACGGGCGACCATGACGTTATTTCGGAGGTGTCGTTCGACGCCGGTCGCGCGAATGGCGAGCAGAAGGTCTACAACATCGTCACGAAAAACCTCGTGTATGACCTCCACTGGGAACGCGGGATATCGGTCGGTGACCAGACCCGCTTCGATGCGGAAACAGGCAAGCAGACCTTTCAGAGTCACTTCGACGACGGGGGCAAGCTGGACGGGGATTACATCGAGTCTGCGCCGAACGGCATCGTTTTTCACAAGGTGCAGTACATGCACGGAAAGAAAAACGGCGCCGAAGACACCTTTGACAACCTGACGGGGAAACCGACGTCCCACATCGAATGGCAAAACGACCGGATGAACGGGGCTTACAGGAAGTGGGATGCCAATGGCAATCTCGTGAAGGACGACACCTATCAGGATGGCATGCTCATACCAACACCTGCGGAACAGCAGGCAGCATCGGAAGCCGCAGCACAGATGGACTACGCCGATTGCATGAAGAAGTGGCAACGGGTGGGGATGGCATTGCAAGTCCACACCGCGAGCCCGGACGAAGAAGTCCGGCAATGGCAGGCGTCCTGTCAGAAAGGCATATTGCCGGGATAACTTCCGGCAAGCTTCGCCGTGCTGCTCTCCCTTGCCGGACATCCTGCGGCGTCTATAGGCACAATCACATTCTCTCAGGCTCTGGCAGGGCCCTCGGGCTAGCCAGAATCTTTAGCCGACCTTATGGGTCGGTTTTTTTGTGCCAGATCGCGTTGTTGAAGTGATTGCGGTGGCGAGACGCCAAGGCTTCGGTGATGTCGGGTGTCACCATTGATGAAAAATGCGTCGTTGAAGTTAAGGCGATTTTTCAGCAAGAGTGGCGTCGAGCAACCAGCACGTGCTAAGGAAAGTGAAATATCCGTCCCGCACTGCCGCAGTAAGTGAAAAAACTGTTGTGTTCTCATCGGCGCGCTTGGAGTCGATAGACCACGTCGCCACTTTGTTCATCAGACGACAAAACGCCCCGGGTCCGTCGCTCATGTCAGTTGCCATGGTCATTTCTCAGTGAATCGTTTCCGATAACCCGTCAGGCGCGCCGAGGCAGGAGAACTAGGTCGGCCGCTTCCTCAGCATCTTTGAGGAGCGTCTTGCGCGGCGTGCCCATCTGCGCACGCATGGTCAGCCCACGCGCTAAATCCGTGACTTGGGTTGCGCGCGCGGCGACGGGAAAGTCAGATGGGATTTCTCCCGCACTGATCCCGTCCCGGAAACGGCGCTCCACCAGCGCCGCACCGCCCGCGACCGCGCTCTGCAGGAACCGCTGAACCTCAGCGTCGTTCACAAGCGGCGCGACGCACATCATAAGGCAGCCCCGGGCGGACCCTTTCTCGGTCGCACTTTCGACGGCGTACCTCAGAAAGTCCGCGATCGAGTCGCGAAGACTCTGTGGCGAGAGGAGTGCCTTCGCGGCTGATGCGCCCTTCCGTTCTGCGTACGCCTTAAGGACCCGCAAGAATATCGCCCGCTTGTCCCCAAAGACGGCATACAGGCTCGGCCGTCCCACACCCATCCCGGCGACGAGATCGTCAATCGTCACTCCGTCGTAGCCTTTCGACCAGAACACCTGAGTCGCCTTTTCCAGCGCCCCCGTCTCGTCGAAACTGCGCGGTCGCCCCACTGGCCTAGCAGTATTTTGAATCATTTAGTTCAAAACTCCTTGACAATTACCATCGCACCAATTTATAACCGAATAGTTCTAAATTATCAAGCCGATCTTGGCCTCGCAGGGCCTTACGACTCGACCATTACCCTTTAACACGGAGACGCCCATGGAACATTCAATCGCGCTCGTCACCGGCACCACCTCCGGGGTCGGTTATGAGGCAGCCCGCTTGCTCGCCACCAACGGCTACCGC
Organism: Burkholderia sp. 9120; assembly: GCF_000745015.1. Lineage (NCBI taxonomy): Bacteria > Pseudomonadati > Pseudomonadota > Betaproteobacteria > Burkholderiales > Burkholderiaceae > Burkholderia > Burkholderia sp. 9120. The sequence continues at coordinate 1,790,631 of NZ_JQNA01000002.1, forward strand.
CAAGTCATCGTCACCGGGCGCAGCTTGGCCCGGGTTCAAGAAACGGCCGCTCAGCTCGCGGCTCAGACCAAGACACAGGTATTCACGCCGCTGGAGCTGGAGCTGGACGAGCGGACCAGCGTTCAATCCGCCCTCGTCGAACTCGTCAAGCGAGGTCAGCCGATTGATTTCCTACTGCTCAATGCCGGGATGGTCCCAGGTAAGCAGCGGGTGATCACTGCGGCGGGCGTCGAGGCTTCTCAGGCCCCGCTCATCGGCCATCATCAATTGACTGTCGGATTGCTCCGCGCCAACCTGCTGAGCCCCAACGCGCGGATTGTTATTGCCAGCGCGGAACCTGCCCGAGGGGGCGTACCCATGTTCAAGTACACCGACGTGGACGCACTCGCTGCCAAATACCACGGAGGCGACCTGACCGCTGCTATGGAAGCCCTGCTGCGCAACGGGCCGAACGTGAAGTATGTGCCCAACAATGCGTATGCCGACGCGAAGCTCATCGTTGCTTGGTGGGCTGCGGCGCTGGCGCGCCGGCTACCCTCCGGCATGGCCGTATACGCCGTGTCGCCCGGTGCCGCGACCGCTACCAATGTTTCGCGACAAGCTAGCCTGGCCGTGAAGTATCTGTTTATCCCAATCGCGAACCTCATTCCCGGCATGAATCAGACGCCGGAGACGGCGGCGGGCCGGTATATCCAGGCCTCGAAGTTCGGAACCGACGTCTCAGGGCAATTCTTCGCCTCGGCTCAAGGGAAGTTCTCAGGCCCAATTGAGGCGCAGCGCCACCCACACCTCCTCGATGGCGCTAATCAGGAAGCCGCGTGGCAGGCCGTCGTCAATGTCTCCGGCGTCAACTTGTCGAACCTCGCATCCTTTGCGCCAAGCATCGTACAAAACAGTTCAAAACTAGCAAGACAACCCTAACGGAGGAAAGCACTATGGAACGGTATGGAGAAAAACGAGCAGTGGTCATCGGCGGAACGAGCGGCATGGGGCTCGCGACGGCGAAGATGCTCCTCGATGGGGGGGCGCGCGTTGTGGTGACGGGTCGCTCGAAGGCTGGTCTGGAATCGGCGCAAAAAGAGCTTGGAAAGGACGCCATCGTGGTTTCGAGCGACGCGCGGTCGTTGACGGACATCGATGCCCTCGCCTCTCGGGTGAAGGCCGAGTTCGACACCTTCGACCTGCTTTTCGTCAACGCCGGGTTCAGCATTCCAACGCCTCTCGGGAGCGTCACCGAGGACATCTACGACGAGATGTTCAACCTGAACGCCAAAGGACCGTTTTTTGCGGTCCAAAAGCTCGCGCCGCTGATCAACCGGGGAGGCTCTGTCGTCCTCACGACCTCCGTCGCCAACGTCAAGGGACTGCCCGGACAAGCCACCTACGGCGCCGCCAAGGCGGCGCTGCGATCCTTCGCCCGGGTGCTCGCAGCCGAGCTCCTTCCCCAGGACATCCGCGTCAACGCGGTGTCGCCCGGTCCCATCGAGACGGGCATCCTCGAAAAGGTGTTTCCCACGGAGGAGATGCGGGCCCACGTGAGGGCGCACACACTCGGCATCATCCCGATGAAGCGCTTCGGGACCTCGGAGGAGATCGCGAAGGCCGTCCTCTTCCTCGCGTTCGACGCGACCTTCACGAACGGCGCCGAGATTCCGGTCGATGGGGGTTGGTCGCAGCTCTGAATTCGACACGTCGGCGGCATAGGGCCAACCTCGCCACCACCTTCGGAGGAGCCTCTGATGGCACACACAGCGAACCATTCGGTCCCAGAGCAGGGAAAATTTCGCCGTGCCCTCGCGGCCATCTGGGCCTTCTTGCAAGCGATGGATTCCACCAGCTTCGACTACACGCTCGATCGCATCGAATGCTTGGAACGGGAGGTGGGACGACTGAAGGAGGAATTGCGCCAAAGCCGGGACCCGGCGGCACTCGATACCCACAAGTAAAAAGGGAACAACATGCCTGCACTGAAAAACAAGATTGCCGTCGTCACGGGCGGCAGCAGCGGCATCGGCCTCGCGACCGCCAAGAGGTTCGTTGCAGAGGGCGCCTACGTGTTTATCGCCGGCCGCCGCCAGGCCGAGCTCGACAAGGCCGTCGCGGAGATCGGCTCGAACGTGACCGGCGTAAAGACCGACATCGCCAAGCTCGAAGACCTCGACCGTCTTTACGCGACCGTCGCGAAAAAAGGCAAGATCGATGTAATTTTCGCCGGCGCGGCCTTTGTCGAAAAGGCGCTGACACCCGAAGCCACGCCGGAGCACTTCGACAAGACCTTCGACACCAACGCACGAGGCACTTATTTCACCGTTCAGAAGGCGCTGCCCCACTTGAATGATGGGGCCTCCATCATCCTCGTGGCCTCCGCCGGGAAGAACAAAGGATTTCCCGGCCGCAGCACCTATAGCGCCAGCAAAGCGGCGCTCCGTTCGTTCGCCCGGACTTGGACCAATGAGCTCAAGGGTCGGAAGATCAGGACCAACGTGCTGAGCCCTGGCGCGGTCGACACCCCGATGTTCGACGAGCAGTTCCCGTCCAAGGAAGGCGCCGCCGAAGCCAGGAAGCAGATCACCGCGATTACGCCTCTGGCGCGCTTGGCGCGTTCCGAGGAGATCGCTTCCGCAGCGTTATTCCTCGCCTCTGACCAAAGCAGCTACGTCGCCGGTATCGACCTTCCGGTAGACGGCGGCCTGACGGCTGTCTAGACTGAAAAGGACTTTGCCGTACCCGACTCCGCATCCCGCTACACGCACAGCCAGGAGACAATACAAGCTCTCCTAGGTCATTGAACACTTCCGCCGCGTCCGATACGTTCGATTCCCCGCTCCGCCCCGTCCGCTCTCGGGGCCGGCGCCCGGATTTTCTCACTAACCGTGTCAGCAGTTTTTCACTTACTTGGCAGAGTTTTCACTTTCTGTGTCACCCGCCAGGTGATGACGCCATCGCAGTTCGCGCTCGCGGAGTCCGATCAATCTGCGAGATTGTTGACGCGCGCGCAATGATTTCGAATGGTCGGGTGGCTGGACAAGACGGCATCACTCATTGCCATCTCACCATGGTGATCGTCGGTTGCCCTTCCCAAAATGCAGCACACGCTGCCGAGCTTCGGCGATTACATACACGGGTGCATTTGATAGCTGCTGCTCATGCAGATCAAGAAGACGGGTAATCGCCAGACAATCGGCCGATTCGATGAGCCAGATGTTCTTGCCTGCATTTCTCGCGGCGTCATCCAGAATCCGCTCTGCCTCAAGATACATCTCTTGATTCGCTGCACCGAATCCCGCTTGCTGTAGATACCACGCCAAATAGAGTGCCTTCACCAGTTCTGCGAGCAAATCGCCGTTGCCCTTGCCGGTCCGAAATGCTGCCAAGGCGAGATGCCAGCGCAGCGATTGCTCGCGGACATAAGCAGCCGGGTGAGGTAATAGCATGGCCTTGTCCAGCGGCTTTCTACGTGGCTGACCAGTTACTGACCGTTTCTTGCGATTCTGTGGCATGGATTAGGCAATCGGATTGTTCCTGTCAAAGCCGGGCATCGTAATCCAGTTAGGCAAGGTGAAAGCGATATCCGAAACGTTATTTGACAGAATTTACAGATATGCCGCCTGCATTGGTTAGCCAACAAATCCATGCGCCTCACATTTACTGACAGTGAATAGCTGGCCGATTCATCTGAAGTTTCGTAAAATCGTGCGTGAAGCGATTGCCCAGTCAATCGGAACAGAATAGAGGCGGCATGGGAGCGCAAGACATAATCGGGGCACTCACCGGCGGGTTCGTGCAAAGCGACCGCCTGCTTAAGCTGGATAGTCCTTTGGGCAGTAATGTCCTGCTGCCCCAGCGGGTCGTTGGTCACTCACGGATTGGCCGCCATTATGAATTCACGTCCGATGTCGTGTCGACCTCGGACGCGATCGAACTCAAGAAACTGATCGCCCAGCCGGTGACGCTTTGGGTTCAACAGGTGGACAGGTCCTATCTGCCTCATCACGGCTATGTTCACACAGCCCGCCGTCTTGGGTCGGATAGCGGGCTGACGAGTTATCAGATCGGCTATGCGTCGTGGATGCATTTTCTTCGCTTCCGCAAGGATGCACGAATCTGGCAAGACAAACCTGCTGACGAAATCCTGACTGATGTATTCAACATGCACCCGCAGGCTCAAGGTGCATTTCGCTTTGCGTTGAGCAAGCCGTTGCCCTCACGTTCGTTCTGCATGCAATACGAGAACGACTGGAATTTCGTCCACCGTTTGATGGAAAACGAGGGGCTATTCGGCTACTTCGAGCAGGCGAGCGATGGCAAGTCGCATACGCTCATCGTTACAGATAGCCTCGACACGTTCCCGCCTCTTTCACCGCAGACAGTTCCGTTTTATCGCGCGGGCACGAACAGTGAAGCCGATGCCCTGGTTCAGTGGTCGGGCACGCGAACACTACAAAGCACAACACTTACGACCCGCACCTTCGATTACAAGGCACCCGCTTCCCCCACCTTTGCCAAGGGCACAAACATTCCGACGCTTCCTACGCAGGGGAATCTGCCTGAGCAGGCTGAGGTGTATGAATACACGGGAGCCTACACCTACGGGGCGCAGGATCGGGGGGATGCCCTGTCAAAAATCCGCGTGGAAGAATGGGAATCGCAGGCAAAACGGTTCAGTGGTTCGGGTGGTGTACGAAGCGCAGATGCGGGGCTCTGGTTTGAGCTTGACGATCATCCCGGCCATGCGACAGATAGCCAGCAAAATCGCCAGTTTGCGATTATTGAAACCACCTGGTTCATCGAGAACAATCTGCCAGTGTCCAGTCAGGCGACCGATTTCCCGCACAGCATCAAGAGCGAACTCGCTGCGGCGAAAGCTAACCATACCGGCCTGAAGGTTACGCATGCCGATGGCACCGAAGGTTTCTTCCTCGTTGAGATCGAAGCCCAGCGCAAGATTGTTCCGTTTCGCAGCGCGTTTGAACATCACAAACCGAAGATGCACTTGCAGACCGCGATTGTCGTCGGCCCTGCAAACTCTGAGGTCTATACCGATCCGCTGAATCGCATCAAGGTGCGTTTTCACTGGGATCGACTCAACGATGGCGACGAGAAAGCATCGTGCTGGGTGCGTGTTGCGATGTCCGATACGGGCGGCGGATACGGCGGCGTGCATGTGCCGAGAGTTGGTGAAGAGGTGCTGATCAGTTGGGTAGACGGCGATTGCGATAGACCGCTAGTCACGGGCCGCGTCTACAACGGTCAAACGCAACCTCACTGGCATTCCAACGGCCTGATATCGGGCTACAAGTCCAAGGAATATCAGGGCAGCGGCTACAACCAGATGGTGATGGACGACTCGACGGGCCAGAACCGTGTTCAGCTTTATTCAACGAGCACAAACGCACATTTGCATCTGGGTTACCTGATTGACCAGACCGGGAACAACCGAGGCAGCTATCTGGGCAGTGGCTTTGACCTGAAGTCCGACGCTTACGGTGCGGTGCGTGCGGGCCAGGGCTTGTATGTCACAACCTACCCAGCGGCCAGCCAGCCGCTGGATGCACTGCAGACAACCTCGCAGCTAGTGAATTCGGAAAGCCTGCTGGAAGCGATGTCGAACGCCAGCACGACACATCAGGCAGAAAGCCTCAAGGATGGCTATGACTCGCTGAAGTCATATACGGACGCGACACAGAACAGCGTGTCGGGCTCGTCGTCAGGGGGAAGTACGGCGGGCGGTGGAACCGGGAACGCGAATGGGTTCAGGGAACCCGTCATGCTGTTCGGTAGCCCCTCCGGTATCGCCATGTCCACGCAGCAGTCCGTGCATATCGCCAGCGATGCACAGACCAACCTCGTGAGCGGACAGAGCACCCACATCGCAACTGGCAAATCGTTGATCGCGAGCGTCACGCAGAAGCTGAGCCTGTTCGTCCAGAACGCCGGAATGAAACTCTTCGCAGCGAAAGGCAAGGTAGAGATCCAGGCGCACAACGATAACATCGAGCTCAGCGCACAAAAGAGCGTCAAGCTCGTTTCAGCGACCGAGCAGATTCAGGCTATCGCCAAGGGCGAGATTCTGTTGACCTCTGGGGGCGCCTATATCCGCATCAAGGACGGAAACATCGAGATTCACGCGCCGGGCAAAATCGACGTGAAGGGCGCACAGCATAGCTTCAATGGCCCGACGCGGATCGATGAAAAGTTTCCGTCGTGGAACGACAGCGTGCCGCACCGCGCGGTGGATTTTTCCGGGTAACGGCGACAGCGGCCGAAACAGTCTGCAACAGCAACTTGAACAAAGGATAGCGCGTGGCGCAACAACAGGAACAGCCGTCAAAAGTCGAGCGTTGGGCGTATCCCTTTCCTCTGAAGACCGCGAATATCACGTTCGCGCCCGAGGACTATCTCCAGGCGCTCGCGGTGGCCGAGGACGGTTTTTATCCGCTCGGCGTCAATGGTCTCTGGCATGGCGGTATTCATTTCGGCGCGCAGACCGCAGGCAGGTTCCAGCAGGATGGCGGCGTGAGATGCATCGCGGACGGCGAGGTCGTCGCGTTCCGTCTGGATGAAAAGCTCCACGAAGTCGCTTACCCGGACGCGATCAAGGCGGGCTACTCGAAGGGATTCACGCTGGTGCGCCATCGGCTCGTTCTCCCGCCGCCTCCTCCGCAGCCGACGAATGGCAACGCCCAGCCGCAGAATCCACCGGCAACGACACCACCTGCTGCGCAGAACACCACGCCGGCCGCCCAGGATGTGCTGACGTTCTTCAGCCTCTACATGCACACGCTGCCGCTGGAAGGTTACGGCGCTGGCACGCAACCGAATGGTCCGGCGAAGACGCTGCCTGCGTACTACGGCGCGACGGAAACGTATGTCGTGGGGACGAAAGCGCATGACCCGCAATTGAAGGCAACGGGCCAGCCCGACAGCACGACGGCGGGTTTGCGCGTGCGCGCCTCGCATTCAGGACAAGCCGCTGTGATCGGGTGGCTGCCACGAGACACGAAAATCAAGATCGGGCAAAAGCACGGCGCATGGGGCAAGATTTCCAGCTTCGTTGCCGGCGCGGCGCAGCCCTACAAGCAAGGCGAAACGCTCAATGCGAGCGCCGCCCAAGGTTGGGTTTATGTCGGCGAGATGGACAAGGAAAGCAAGCCATCGGCAGTCGACCAGATTTATATCTTGCCCAAGCCCCACAGAATCGCGGCGGGGGAGACTGTTGCCTGGATCGGCGAATATCAGCGGCTTGTGGAGGCGCGCGCACACCACACGTTGCCTCCCAAACTCGGCGAACGTCCACTGCTCCATGTGGAGGTGTTCACGGGAGACGATCTGAATGCGTTCATCGCGCGTAGCCGAACCCGAGCGCAACAACTCGACGCGAAATCGCGCACGTTACTGCTGATTTCAAAGGGCGCAAAGTTGGTGCAGCCCATTACAGCGGACAGTTCTCTCGGCGCTGGTGTCGCGGTCAAGGCGACAGCTGATTCACCGGACAGCGGGCCATGGTGCAAGGTTCAAAAGGTCGATGCAGCAGGGCACCCTCTCAGTGGTCAGGCTGCGCTTTGGATCGTGCGGACCGACCTGCAAGGCTCGGGTGATCGTCAGGCATGGAGTCACTTTCCGCTCAGTGTAAATTCGGCAAGTGGGCCGGCCGCAGCCTGGACGCGTGTAGTGGCAACGGGATCAGGCCAGCACTGTTCCGAAGCAGAAGGCAAGACGTGGTACACAGTGAGCATCGCAGATGAAAATAACGCGCAAGTCAACGGCTGGGTCTGCGATCACGGGCATCCGCTAGTCGAACTGAAAACTCCGTGGGACTGGCCAGGGTTCGACATGGTAAATCTTGGCACGTCGGTGTCGGACATGTTCCAGCGTGCACTGTTTGTCGCCGATACCGGAACACCGGATGAAATCGCGAGTTTTGAGGATTCGTTCAACACCGCCCGCTCGGACGAAACCATCCGGAAGCTCGAAGACGCGATCGACGGGCAGGGACAGCACGATGGCAAGATCACCTCGCGGGAACTGCAACTGGCGCTTGGTAAGCCGTGGCTCGCAGATCGCATCGATCACCTGATCGTTCGGTACGAGAGTGAATGGGGCGGCGAGATGAGCAAGTGGGATGCGCTGGACTCGCATATGCATGCGGGGTTACCTGTATGGCAGGCGGAGAAGACGCGGATTGATGCGCTTCGATATTGGTCAGGCATCACCGGAGTAACAGGATGGCCATCGAGCGCGAATGTCTACCATGTGCACCCTCTGGGCATCGTGGGCAATTTCTTTGATCCCGACGCTTGTGCTTGCGGCTGCTGCGTGGAAGTCACGGGAACACGCTTCAAGAAGGATGCAAATACGTTCTGGTACGGGCCACAGCATTCGGGTTCGATTCAGTTGGGTACCTGTCCGGCTTTGGCGACGATGCGGGCCAACGGGACATTAAGCGAGATCGAAGAAAAGATTCTGCGCGCCATGTCTCAGAATGAAGGCAAGGTCGATACGGTCCAGGCGATCGACAAGGCAATTATCAGCGCCGGAGCAATGCAGAAGACCATTCGGGGCGCGGAAAGCCGGGGCGAGTTAGCCACTCAGATCGCCTCTTTTCGAGACGCGCATCCAGCCGATTACCAACGGTATTTTTCCAATTGCGGATGGACCGTCACCGGTTCCGGCGGCGATGCGGCTCTGGGGTATGCGGATTCGACATTTACTAATGGCGTTCGGATCACCGGCGACGAGCTTTTCACTGCGCTTCGGCGCGACTGTTCGATCGACACCTTTGGCAAGCCGGTCAAATGTCCACCAGTCGCATCGATGGCTCATGCCGTATCGTCGCCGCTATATCAGGAGTTGCAGGTCAAGGATTTCGTCGATCGTCTCAATCATGCTATTGGCAAGACTCCCAGTGGCTATGATTACGAGATCAAGGACTATTTGCAGTCGCCGCTCGGCCGCGCGACCGTCTTGGATCAGGACGTCAATGCGCCGGGTGCGACGGCCAACAGTATGAAAGCTTCGCTAGATCATTTTTTTCAACATAATCCGCATGTTTCTCGCAATCCCACTGAGTGGGGGGCGAACAGGGCAGCGTACGAAACCAGCATTCTGCAAGACTACGGCCCATCGCGTTATATGGCACAAGTGAATGGCGTGTCGGTCGCGCCGCAGCGTTACGCTCATCTCGCTCAAATCCTGGGAATGCCATCTTGAAAAATGTAACCTCCAAATTTACGACGGCAAGAGTTACGCCGGTTCGAATTGGCTCGCCTCGCACGCAAGCTTCTCGTATCGGCGCGGTGATCGCGACGGCGTTGCTGCTGACCTGCGGTGCTGTTGCGCCCGCACTTTCTGCCGCGCCGTCGTCCACGTTTCGGTTCGCTTTACCGGGCGGGGCGGCAATTCTTTATGGCAAGGCTTCAAACCCTCAAGCGCCATTGTCTCAACGTGCATGGCAACAAGCCATATTCCAATTCCCGAACGGCGCGACGTTCAGCCTACTTCCACGAGCTGGCGAGCAGGGAGCGGGCGGTACACAAATGGAGCCGCCGAGCGACAGCAATATCTCGCCATCCGGTGGATACGTTGTCATCGGGCGAATCGAGTCGGGATCGGTATCGTCGGGGCCAGGACAGGCGGAGGCCGACGCGAGCCGCGAATACTGTTCCGCCATTGAGATTCGCACGGGATGTATCACTGCTGATCAAACGGGTGAGATATGCGGTGCTGGCTGGCAGGCTGGGCAGCGCGCTCAGTGGGGAACGAACGATCAGACGAACTTGATGCTGACGAGCGACCGTCCGTCGGCAAACCGGTTGCTGCACTTTATCAGCGCGGGTCAACCATCACGGGCATTAGTCGACAACGATTCGGGTGCCGACAATCTCTTGCGTTGCGATCCACCGTCGTCGGCCAATCGTGCGGCGTATCTGAAAATTGCGACTGCTCTGCACGCGGCAGGTGCGCACAACGATGCGCAATTGATCAACGCCGCGCTGTCAAAGGCGGACGGCGGGACCGTGGGTACGCCAACGCGGACAGCCGTGGAAACCGAGCATCGCGCGACCGTATCGGCGCAAAAAGCGTCGCTTTATACGGCGCCCGATGATGCCCACCTGAGCGCAGCCTACCTTGTTCAGAACGATGCGGTGACGATATTGAAGCAGTCGCCGCCCAACTGGGCATATGTTGATTACGTCAACGGTTCGGGCAAGCATCTGCTTCGATGGATCAAAGCCGATCAACTGGCGATCAAGCGGTGATGTGATCCGCTCCTCGAACTTGACGGCAACGTGGCTCATCAATTTTTTCGCGAGCTTGTTGTGTTGGTCACTGTCCGTTGCGCCGCTTGCTGTCAAAACCTTCAGGCAACGCCAGCGAAAAAATCATCCATGAAACGGTATCTGATTCTAAACGGCGACAAGACGACAGCTAATGGGACGGTCCAAGCTACGGCAACCACGATTCAACTGGGCGGCCGGGATGTCGCACACGAAGATGATAGCGTGTCCTGTCCGGGCTGCAACACGACAGGTAAAATCCAGTGCGACGGCCCTCGCCAGATGATGACCGCGCCTGATGGAAGACATGCCGCTCTCAGCGATGATCTGTGCATCTGCGGGTGCCATCCGCCGCCGAGGTTGATTGCCTCGCAGAACATGATGTCTACCGACGCATAGTGTGTTACAGAAAGCCGAAAGTCGAGAGGGCCCCGTTTTCAATCTCAAAATTGAAAACCACCATGTTGGCCAGTTGTTCGCGGTGCAAGCTCTCTTGACGTCAAAGGAAAAATGGCATCGCCTACAAAACATCGATGCTCGCGTGGTGGCGTCATACGTCGTTTTGCCGCTCCCGCGCTAGCCGGGCACGATGGCCAACACTGTCGGATCAATACGCAAAGGGCTATCTGAATACTCCGGGCCGAGCCGACTCGCATATACCCATCGCAATTAACCACGAGCGAGGAATACGCAAGCTCGACTGTAGTATGCCAATGCCGCCATGCTAGGTGCGGGTCTTTCGTGACCCACATCGTTCATTCAAACGGCATGCTTGCCGATCCGCTTGTCTACTTCACCCAAAAAGCCATAGTGCGCGCTGTTGTTTTCGGCTTACCTATTTGTCCAGTCGGGGTCTCTAACCCCGACTGGTTACATGGTTTACGGTATTCCTTGGCAAAGAATCCCGGGATGGGCTCCTCGCCCTTCCCGGTTAATAGAGTTCATATCCACCTACGGCTGATCGCCTACGGTTCCTATAAACTCTAGGAATACTGCTGGGGAGGGGGTGTAAAGCCCCTCCCCAGTGAAAGGGGGAGAGTTTATATTCGCCTTACGGCTTCTATAAACTCTTTAATAGATCGCTTCGCTTCGCTCGCTCAGGGGGGTGAACCTCTCAACCACTCCGTAGGTTCTCCTTCTCTCCATGAAAATTTGGGAGAAAGAGAGCGTGATGCGAGAGCATCACTACCTATAGGATATCTGCAAGCACAATAAATTTTGCACTTCGAATACAGATTGCTTCTGCGCAAACTATCGGGTGCGAGCACCCTATCGTCTGAGCAGAAGCAATCTGTTGTTTGCCAGAACAATCTTCCAGAGCAAATGTATGGCATTGCTCACGTAAAGGCGTTCCTAAGCGATTTACCCAATTTTCTTCCAGAGAGATTGGGGTGCCAAGAATGATTGTGCGCGCGCCGCGAATTTGTGTGCCAAATATCCTTACCCAAGAAACTGATGCTGCCTACCCTCGCTACATCCTGCGGCGACCATCTCGCCCGAGACCGTTGTACACGCAATGATTCACTGCGCCGCTACGTCATGAAAAAATATGTGCTGAACACAATCTATGGTGAATGATTGAAACTCCTTCGCCGGCTTGCACTGTGCGGTCCAGCAGGTACATGCCGACTCAATCGCCGCGTTGTCTCCCTGTTCCACAGAGTTCAAATTGTGATCCTCGTTTGCACGAACTGAATCGTCATGAATACGTTTCTCCTTCGCTGCGATTGGCCGTGCTGCGGCCCGATGAGTTGCACTATAACCTCGACGAAGCGTCGAGAAAAGCACTCAAACAGCGTCAATCTTTTCGATGCATGTCGGTCAATATCGATCGATAGCAGCTTGTTGGCGAGATACAACGCTGTGCTCCCAGAAGCCACTCGACCCACACATGCCAAGGTGGGTAACTTGCCCGAACGGGACGAACGACTGGTCGTCTGAGGCGGCCCTTCAGAGGGTTCCATAGCGCACATCCTTGCCCTAGGTGACGGCGGGTAGAACTGCTCCGCAATGAGCACACGTCACATAGTTCCCATTCTTCGCAAGTGCATCGCGCTCTTCAGTTAGAAGCGCCTTGAATCCGCCCAACGACAACTTGAGACCACCGCGATTGAGCGCTTCCAGGATGCGCTTCTGCGGCACCTTGCGGGCCAGAGCGCGCTCTATCGCCGGATGCGCAGCGTGAAATACAGCCTCCTTACGTTGCCGCTCGCCCGGCACGAGCGCGTCAAGGCCTGCGATCAGAGCTGATTCATCGATTGGCGCGCGGCCGAGTAGGCGATCCTGAAAATTGCTATTCAGAGCCATTTGTACAGTGCCTCGATTGCTTGCACGACCTCCCGCTTATCCATGCGAGGGAGGCTGTTCGGTTGAAGAAAAAAGGCGGGCGACCGCAAGCGAATCTTCGGTCTTTGTAGCCCGGCCACCCCCCTCGCCCTGCTTGGGCGGGGAACTATCTCTGTATGTGTGAAAAATCGCGTCAACGAGCTCGCAGAATATTCACATGTCGTCGAACTTCGGGAGGGCAATTGAACGGTGCGGTTCTCCGAAACCTGATTGCGTAGTTGCGCCCGAAGGCGGTTTCGTTCGACGGGTGCCGACCGATGCCGTTGCCGGCCCGAATTGCATTTCACCCGTCCGAAAGATTTTGCACCCAGGAGGGCGTGGTACCGATACGTATAGATCTTTGGTCGCCCAAAAGGCTAGTGCTCTCATGAGGTATCGATAGTCGTCCGCATGGTCGTAACGGGATGGATTGCCACTCCATCGACCCGGCATGACATCCCGGCGACATTGCCAAATGAAGTAGAACCCGCGCCCCTGGGTGATGACTGTTTCCCAATAGACGCCGATCTGTGTTTCAATTTTCCTCAGTTCTTCATCCTGAGACTCATCAAGGAGGAACACGAATCGCAAGTGATAGCCACCGATTCGCGACCACTCGATGCTCCACACGAACCCGACAACCCGCTCGAAGAGCGTCGGCTTTGCTCGCATATTTGCGATGAGATGATCCCGATCCTTCTGAACCTGCTCAAAATCTACCAGCGCGATGGTCGGTCGTGGTGCTTGATCGTCCATGTCACCAAAGTAAGCGACCTGATCCTCCTGTGCCAGCGCTCTTATTCCGCTTTGCATCCTGGACAGTTCGTCGTCACTCGGGCTTGCAACGTGATAGTGGAAATCGATAAACACGGGGCGCAGGTGCTTGTACCTGCTGCGTCGTTCCTCGACATAGCGTGCAACCCGCTTCGCGTTGTCCTTGCTGTTGCGCTCCCAGTTCTTCACTTTCGCTATCACGTCGATCCGCGCACCCTCGTCGCGCATGAAAGCTACAAAGTCGTTGAATACCTCGCCCACAATCTCGTCCGTGAAAGCAGTCGCATTTGCCTGTAGTGATTCACAGCTGCGGATGCGATGTCGTCGATAACAATCGAAGAACAGACGCAATAACGGCGAATAGATGACGTCTCTCGCGTAGCACTCTATCAACGGGTACAAATACCTGAGGAAGAGCGCCAGGCTTGATACGGCAACGGCGCGCTTGCGGCGCGACTCTCGACGTATCTCGAATGGCACGTCCTTGCCGTACACGACAGCGTTCATGAAACTGACAAGCTCAGCCAGGTCATCGCTGCGCTCACCGAGAAACCAAACGCATCCGCCTTGACGCCGAGTCGAATTCAACATTCGATCGATCTCCATAAAGTATTTGCCCAGAGTTAGATCTCTGCTTGGTTCAACTTTTTTTGCCATTTCGCTTCCTTTTTGTATTGTTGGACACCATTGACGCATTCACCTCGCGAGCAGCCCGCAGAGCGGACATGCCTCAGCCTCACTGACACCTTGGTGGCACTCAGCCAGCCTGAAGCTTTTTGCTGACCGTCATATGGCTTGTTGAATCGTGACCGTGACGCTCAAGTTAGTCTTGGACCTCGCGCCAATTCGCTTTCAAGCCGTTCGATCGAAGGTCGTCTCGACCGGCAACAGCGACATATCGCCCGTAGCGCGCATCGCACGCTACGGGTATGCACACTGACGTGCACTACCAGGACGCAGTACAGCTAGAAGCGCGGCGGCTCCCAGGTATTCGCTTGCCAGCTAGTTGGTGGAGGATTCAGATGGATGATGGGAGACTTGCCGACAGTCTCAATCCATAGACGTCCAGCGGCGCGAAGCATTTCCAGCGCACAGGAAAATCGGCGCTGACTGATGCCCATGGCTAACGGCCACGTTTTAAGATCGCTTCTGGCAACAGTTATGTTTCCGGTTTGCGCAGCGTGCAGACGCAAACACGATTCCAGGTGGAACGCGTCTATTTGCTCGATCGGGACGTGCGGTGGCGGGGGGGTGGTTGCCCGTCGCGTGCTGGCTGTTCGGACACTCGCGGTCATTGCGCGCCCCCGTTCAGCAGAGCCCGGATTTCTGCCAGCGGCCATGCGAGGCGCCGGTTCGGGAGACGGCGCGCACGAATTCCGCAATATTGGCCCGTGAGCGAAAATTGCTTTCGCATCGTCTGCGGCTGGACCATCAGCATTGTTGCCGCTTCTTCGGTCGGCACGTGGGATCGGTCCGGAAGAACCGATGTAGGGGATGCGAACTGTTTTGCCATGGTTGCTCCAAGTCAATCGCGAAACGAAACACGGTTCGCGTAGCGTGAGGTCGTCTATCGCAATCCATCCGGATCAACACCAACGACGACTTGGAGCGCACTCTAAAAACCCGGTCGTGGACCGGATTTATAACCGGGATTAAGATCCCTTATATATCAACGACTTCGGCCGGCCCTGACTGCTGAATCAGGGTTTATGAGGCGGGTTTATGTCTCCGTACCAGTGTTCATTTCTCTCATATTCAAGCCATCGCTCACGCCAAGGCTGCAGCAATTTGCTTTCACGGAAACGTCGTCCCCAATCGCGGAGATCAATGTCCCTTAGGGGTGTCGCAAGCTGGGCCAGTCGAACGGGGTCCCAGACAGCGGCACCATTCTTACCGCGCCGCCCCGGTTGAATGCGGGCATCTTTTGCCCAAGCAGCTTGCGGCAGGTTTTTTGCCCATTCCTGATCATCCCACCCGCCTAGGTTCGCGAATGCGGCTGCCATATCGGGCGTCCGCAGACCGAGTTTCTTCAGGGACCCATCCGCAGCAACTACCCCTTCCTCGGCTAGCGTGTGGGAAATTCCGCATCTCTTGAGGAAATCAATGACACTAATCTTGTCGAACCCGACCTTTTGCGCGACATCCAAATTCGACATGTTAAAAAAAACCATATCGGGGAATCGCACACTGACGTCTTCTTCGCGGCCGACCCACTGACGCCCCTGATATCCATCTACCCACGCAGGAAACACGTCCGCCCACTGCCTTAGCTGTTGCAGCCCATGGTTTTCCGCCATCTCGGTATGTCTCGCGGTTCCCATGCCCCATCGCTTGTCTAGCCAGCGGGGACGCTCGCCTGGAAGTGCCAGACTGATATGACTTTCCAGATCCTCTGCTGCCTTTGAGTATCGGTACAGCGCCTCACGGAAAGCGGGAATGAAATTCGGTTCGTCGAGTTCCGCGAATCGGCCGAACACAGGAACGGTGACGCGGCCGGCTAGCGACGACAATACCTCTTTGAGTGAAACGAAATCGGGAACTTGATTATTCACGGTGAGAAGCCGGATAAATTGAAAAGTAGTCGGGGCCAGTGGCCGACCAATGCAGATAGTTAATCAACCGATCGCGCCGTCGACGTTTTGGTCAACCGCTATTCTCGCTTGTTCAAGCATCCAAGCTTCAATTTTATCGTGCCACATACGCAGCAGATCAAGCGGCCGACGGCGGTAATGCTTTTCGGCAATCGCAGACGGTTTATGCCCCTGAATCTGGGCGACGACGCCGACCGGTACCTCGCACCACTCGGACAAGGTACCGAAGGAGCGACGCAAGCCGTGCAACGTCACGTGAGGCAGGCCTTCTCTCGCGAGTGCCTGGTTATGTGCAAGCCTCGGCTCCGCGATTTTTCCGTCAGCGGCCGTTTTGCTAGCGAACACCCAGGGCGACGGCACCCATTTCTCACCTCGCTCGACAAGACGCGCTGCCTGACGAATGTTCGGCGGCGTCTCATTGATCCGCTTCAAATTGAGTAGCAGACTTGCCAAGTAGGGCGTCAGGGGAATTGTGCGCCCTCCGGAACCTTCAACCTTGTCATCCAGCACGAGGCTGCGCCACCGAAAATCAACGTCGTCCCAGCGTACTGCCGCGAGTTCTTCGCGCCGCGCTCCGGTAATCAGCAACCCTTGCAAATACGCACTAATCACTGGATTGGCGATTTCACGCACTCCGGCAAACCAGTTGCGCAGTTGCTCGCGTTGCAGCGAATCTCCGTCCTTGGCCTTTACACGTGGCGTAACATCCCTCACGTCTCGCGATTTATAGGCGTCGGCAGGGATCATGCCGGCATATGCGGGCATCTCGGCCGCCCATCGAATGAAGCTGCGAAGCAGCCGGAACGAAAGCGCCGACATCGTGGGGCGGTCTGTCGATTGAGATGCGAGCCATCCTGCAATGCGCATACCCGTCAGCTCGGGCAGTTTCAGCGGCCGTAGCGCAGCAAGAGGCCCCGGCTGGGTCAGGCCTTTTGCCCGTTTTTTTTGCATGCCGCCTAGGTCCGCATGTTGAAGATGGTCACGGTAATGCCGTTCACTCCAAAACGGCCGGCGCGCTTGCACGTACGCGTCCCAAGCGTCACCAAACACGACATCCTGTCGACGGGCCTCCGCTCGCCGCGCCTCGTGAGCCACCTGCATGTCGACCCGGACTTCGCGCGGGTCCTTGCCGTCATCGATCAGAGTCTTCAATCGACTGGCTTCGGTGCGTGCCCGACCGAGATCCCAGGCCCGTGCATCCCCGATGGTCACCCGGATCGTCTTGCCGAATAAGCGTGATTCGAATATGTAGGCCCGCGCCGCTGATGCGGTGACGCGCAACCCAAACCCGGGCGTCTTCGCGTCCCAATAGATACTTTGCTGCTTGCCGGACTCGCATTGAAAGCCGTCGATCCGCGCAGCCGTGAAGTTCTGCTTCGCCATCAAATCCCCGTGTAGGCACCATGTAGGCAAATCCTAGGGGAATCGATCTATCTTGGTCAACAAGAAATCCGTAGAAGAAGGCCACAATGCCTTATATTACGGGCATCTCCGCGCCTACATGGATCTCAATCTATCCGCAGGAATTTCGATACTCTCGGACTTTTAATCCGTTGGTCACAGGTTCGAATCCCGTACGGCCTACCAAAGATTCCTGTAGTAAGACAAAGGGCCTGCGCAAGCAGGCCCTTTGTTTTTTGTACTTCAGGTGCCCGTGGGAGGCAGATCGGGAGGCAGCAATGACTGCGGTCCACTTCGGTCGACCGCAGCACGCTACCGTTGACTGCGCCCCACTGCTGCCGGATGCGGACACCGTTTGCGGTGATCCGCGCTCCGGTCCGTTGGGTATCCAGCCAACCGACACCCGGCCAATTGCCGCCGCGACGTCACGAGGTACGTGCCGTTCGGTGTGGTGACCGGTCGCGAAGCCGCGAATAAAATCCAGGGCTACACGTTGCTCCACTCACTACCGGAGCAGCTCATGAGCCGTTACCACGCGTATCCCGTCCGTCGTCCTGCCGTCGTCACCGTTCCTCACAAGGAGGCGTGAGATGGCCAGCATCTATCGTCACCGCAACGCCTGGCAGGCCAGCGTCACCGTCGCTGGCGCCAACCACAAGAAAAATTTCCGCACCCGCAAGGAGGCCGAGACCTGGGCCGCGCAACTGCACGGCGAACTCCAGAACGCTCACGCACCACTGCTCGGTGGTCCCGCGAAGGCCACCGTGGGCCGCACGCTCTATGAATACGCGCACCTCTACACCATCCACAAACGCGGCGCGAAACAGGAAATCAACCTCATCAACCGCTACCTCCTGGCAGGCGCCCTGCCCACCCTGCAGTTGCAGGCCACCGAACAGGGCGGTGTCGACCTGACCGATGCGCCGCCTGCGACGGAACTGCCTTTCAGTTTCGCCAACCTTCGGGCAAAGCGCGCCGCCTCGCGTGAAAGCACCAACGCCTTTCGTGCCGGGCTCGCCCTTCTGCCAGTCGCGCAGGTGAGCGCGCAGACGATGCTCAGATTCATGTCCGCGATGCGCAAGGACGGGCTCACTGACAGCACCATCCAGAAGGAACTGGCGCTGCTCAAGCATTGTTTCAACTGCGCGCAGAAACACTGGAACTGGGCGGGTTTCGAAAACCCGATGGCAAGCGTGCCGATTCCCAAGGGCGGCCCGGGCCGCTCCGCAGTCCTCGACGAAGACGCTGAGCAGGTACTCTTCGACGCGCTGGGTCGGTGCGACAACCCGTTTATCCTGCCCATTGTCCAGTTCGCGATTGAAACCACCAGCCGGCGAGGCAGCCTGCTGAAACTGCGCTGGCGCGATGTCGACCTCCCTGGACGCACCGCGACACTGCGGCTCACGAAGGCCGGCGAAAACCAGATTGTCCCGCTCACACAGCGCGCAGTCGAAATCCTGTCCCGCCTGCCGCGCGAAGAAAACGATGGACGCGTCTTCCCGATGACCGCCGACGCGCTCGACTCCGCCTGGGATCGCGCAACCACCGAGGCGGGACTGCCGGACCTGCGCTTTCACGACCTGCGACATGTTGGCACCACGCGTCATGCGCGGCGGCTGCGCAATCCGCAGATGCTCAAACGCATCACCGGTCACAAGACGGACGCGATGCTCGCCCGCTACACGCACCTCTTCGTGGACGACGTCCTTGATGCACTCGATGCCACCGAGCCGTTGTTGACCCCGCCCCTGCCGCCCGACCTGCGCGGGCAGTCAGCGGGAAAAGCGCGCGCAGCGACCCAAGCGCGACGGCTTAATGGGCGTCGTCCTGCGGATGAGGACGCTTCCGTGCCCGGTAAAGCCGCACCCATACCGGACGCACCACCCACCCCACTCATCGGGAATCTGCCGGAGACAAACGGAAGTATCGTGGCGGTCGATTTCCGCAACCGCCGGCGCGCAGCCTGACGCGCGTCACTTCTCTGCACGGCCTCGGAAAATCGGGGCCGTGCGTCCAGGCGTGTCGGATGGCTCGCCTGATTCCGGCGTGTCCGCCGCGCGTCTGGACCAGACCTGACCAGGGCGCTATTGTCACGTCAATAACCTGCATATGCGGAGTCGAAGTGAAACCATCTCACGGCGAGCCACCCGGGATTTCGGCGCAGGACGACGAGCGGCGCGCGCTGGTGGAGCAGCGCGAGGCCTTATTGCAGATTCTGGAGTTGAGACAAAAAGACTTCCATGCCGGCGACCTTCGTGACCTTGACGAATTTCTGGAAGAACTGGATAGCGATAGCGCCGACGTCTCACTGATTGTCAGTTTCAGCGCTGAAACCTTTCTGAAGTCTGGCCAAATCCGGCGTGCAGTCTGACGCCGGGCCCACGCAACTCACCGCGTCTTCCGCTTTGCACTCGCAGGAACGCCGGTCGGCCGGCGGCCGAGGGAAGGGTTAAAGGCGAGCTGTGTTGCAAACTGCGCTGCGTACCAGGTCTGAACCGCCTCGGCTGCCCAGTAACAACGCTTGCCCACCCGTACCGGCGGTGGAAACCGCCCGTCACGAACCCATCCGTCCAGGGTCCGCTCGGAGATGGCGAGCTGCTCGCAGACCGCCAGCTTATCCAGTGTTTGCATGATGTTTTCCATTGCTGATGTGATGGGAAGTAGAGCGACCGGTTTTATCCATGCAGGCCGCTGCAAAGGCAGCAACGACCCACACAGGGTTCGCGCGCTTCGCCGATCGCGGTCGCGTGGCCGTGAGGCGACTTCGTGTACTGATGGGAGGCTGCAGCAGACGCCCGCACGCTGGCCGCCAGCCAGAAGCTGGCGGCCCGTAACCGGAACTACCACAGACGCAGTCCTGATACGCCCCGTCGTAGGCAGCAACGAGGCGATACAGACGCTAGTGCAACACCTCTGACGAGACGTCGTGCGTCATCGCGAACGCCTCCGCGCACAGGGCCACTTTCGGTGTCGCAACAATGAAAGAGCCCTGATGAACCACGTATGGAAAATAAGCCCGAACCGATTTTTCCATTTCCCGGTTACCGCACGCGAGGGAAGCGAGCGCCAGGAACTTAATCGTCCTGTCCTGTCCACCGGTGCGGCGCATATCGGCGAACATGGAGCCCAGATTGACGCCTTCAGGCAGGCGCTGGACCAATGGCACGGTTGCGTCTTCGCCTTCGTGGTGAACCAGAATCTGGAATCCGCCCTGTTCGTCCCAGGCGTCAAGTACGTTCCAGGTCACCACGTCGCTCGCGTCCAGAAACCAGTGAAAGGCAAACGCCTTCCCGATGATGACCGTCACAACAATGACGGAGGTCTTCTGTTCGCCCGTTGACGTCAGGCAGAGATGCAGGTCATCAATCGCATCCGGCGGCAACGGCATGTGCGCCGGCAAACACGCGCTGAGAGCGGGACCCGACGTGAAATCGGTCAGGGGACCATCCTCGAAAGGGTTGAGCAGTTCGGCAAGCTGGGAAGGCTCCAGCGAAAACGGATTTGATATCTGCATGGCGACTAACCTCAAGGCATGGAATTGAAGGGGAGTAAGAGAGAACGCGTTTCCATCAGGAAGCACCCTGGCGACGCTGGCCACGGCGGGCACGCTCGGGCACACACTCAGGCGGCATGGCGCTACCGGAACCGAGGGCTGCAACCATCCGATGGATGTGGGCGATTGCGCTCTTGCCGCCGGATTCCAGGCTACTCAACGGGAAGAATTCGCCTCGTCGCAAGAGTTCGGCATGCAGCCACTGGTAGGTACCGGACACTCCGTCCGGCCGTAAATCACTGGAAGCATCAAGCAGCAGCTCAGCGCACCGTTCGAGGGACTGCAGCATGAACATGCCCTCCTCGATGCGCCAGACAAACTCCGTGTGGCTGCCAATCTCAGACCGCTCCTGCGCAACCCGCAAGTTGGGCGCGTGGCAGTAGATAGCCTCCAGCACGGTATTCGATTCGAGCTCACGCCAGGGTCTTCGGCGCGGTTCGTAGACTGACTCGAGCACCTCGAAAACCGCCTGCAGGTCTAGCTCATCCGGATGCTCTGTGCGTGTACTGAATCCGGTTGTCAGCCGCATGAATGTGGCCTGCTGGGAGCCCTGGACAGGTGGCAGGTCAAATAGCGGTCCCCTGCTTCTGGCCGAAGGGCTGGCGTCCCGGCCAGCGCCGGATTGTGCGACGTCTTTGGGGGGCAAATTTCTCTTCAGGTTCATTTTCCGATCCTCATCAGGTATGGGGTAAAGGGAAGCGTTGTGAACCGGCACGAGCAGAACTGGTGCGCGCGCCGGCGCGTCAATGCCGTGGAATTTCCACGAAGCGATGACGTTTACGTCACAATATTTATAAAGGATTACTAATCATATGCCGGTCATGGTCAGCCAGTCCGGACGCCTTCGAACGACTGCCTGTTGATTTGCACTGAATCCGGACCCAGGATTTGCATCGAATACTGACCCACCCTTTGATCCAGTTTTGGGGTTCAGGTTGGGTGTTTCGGGGTTCGTTTTCTCTCCTTTTCAGGCTGTGTCGTGCTGTTCCTGAAACGATAGCTATCGTTGCCGGTTTCTACAATGTGGCAGTGGTGTGTGAGCCGGTCGAGCAGCGCCGTGGTCATCTTCGCGTCGCCGAAGACGTTGGCCCACTCAGAGAAGCTCAGATTGGTTGTGATGACGACGCTCGTGCGCTCGTAGAGTTTGCTCAGTAGATGGAAGAGCAAGGCGCCCCCGGTCTGGCTGAACGGCAGATAACCCAGTTCGTCGAGGATGACGAGGTCGGCGTACATTAGACGCACAGCCAGTTGCCCAGGCTTTCCAGTCAGCTTCTCCTGCTCAAGCGCATTGACGAGTTCAATGGTGGAGAAGAAACGCACGCGGCTTCGATCATGTTCGATCGCCTGCACGCCAATCGCCGTCGCCAGATGCGTTTTGCCCGTGCCCGGTCCGCCGACCAGCACGACGTTGTGTGCCGATGTCATGAACTCACACCGATGCAACTGACGCACGGTTGCTTCGTTGACATCGCTGCAACCGAAGTCAAAGCCGTTGAGATCCCGATACGCCGGGAAGCGGGCGACCTTCATCTGATAGGCCAGTGAACGTACCTCACGGGCCGCCATCTCCGCCTTGAGCAGACCTGCCAGAACTAGCGATGCCGACTTGTACGCGGGGGAATCCTGCGCGGCCAGCTCGCCAAGCGCCTGGGCCATGCCGTGCAGCTTCAGTGACTTGAGCATTTCCATCATGGCGTCAGGCTGCATGATGATCCTCCCGGCCTCTCAGGTCGTCATAACGGCCGACGTTGGCTTGCGGCTCGACGCGCAGGGCGAAGGCCTGGGGCGTCTGCAGCGGAGGCACGGGAGCCCCGTCAAGCAGCCGGCTCAGGACGTTCATCACCGTTTGCTTTGAGGGCGCACCGGCCTCAAGTGCCAGCTCGACGGCGGTGAGTACGGCCTGTTCGTCGTGCAGCAGCACCAGCGCCAGTATCTCGACCATCTCCCGGTCGCCACCGGCGTGCTTCAGCAGGATTGTCTGCAGCCGCTTGAAGGCGGCAGGAAACTCTGCGAACGGCGCGCCGTTGCGCAATGCTCCAGGCTTGCGCTGCAGGACTGCGAGGTAATGACGCCAGTCGTAGATGGTTTCTCCGCGATCATGGCTGCGGTTGATACGCCGGACGTGCTCCGCGATGACCTGCCCTTCGGCGACGAAGACGAGCTGGGCCGCGTAGACGTGCAGGCTGATGGGCCGGTTCGCAAATGCCGCCGGCACGCTATACCGGTTGCGGTCGAAACTCACCAGACACGTGGGCGAGACGAGTTTGGTGTGCTCGACAAAGCCGTCGAATGCCTGGCCGACCGGCATCAGATGGGGTCGCTCGACCGACCACGCGTCCCAGATCGTTGTGTCCTGCTCAGGGTGCTGCGTCTGCTGCCAGAGCAGGACACACTGGTCGGCCAGCCAGTCGTTTAATGCAGAGAGCGAACCGAACGCCGGCACGCGTTGCCACAGCCGGTGACGGCTGTCCTGAACGTTCTTCTCGATCTGCCCCTTCTCCCAGCCTGAGGCCGGATTGCAGAATTCGGCGTCAAACAGATAGTGACTGACCATGGCGCTGAAGCGCGCGTTGACGTCCCGCAGCTTGCCACGACGAACCTTGTCGACAGCGGTCTTCATGTTGTCATATATGCCACGGCGCGGAATGCCGCCCCACGCCACGAACGCGTGGTAGTGAGCGTCGAACAGCATCTCGTGGGTTTGCAGCAGATAGGCCCTCAGGAAGAACGCCCGGCTGTGACTGAGCTTGAACTGCGCAACCTGCAACTTGGTGCGCTCGCCGTTGATCACGGCCCAGTCCTCGCTCCAGTCGAACTGGAATGCTTCTCCGGGTGCAAAGGTCAGCGGCACAAAGGTGCCACGTGCTGCGCTCCTTGCCTGCTCCTGCTGCTCCTGTCGCCAGCGGCGCGCAAAGGCGGCGACCCGGTCGTAGGACCCTGTGAATCCCAACACGGTGAGGTCAGCGTAAATCTGCTTGAGGGTTCTGCGCTGTTTGCGCGGCCGGTTTGCTTCCGTCTTTAACCAGCCGGCGAGCTTGGCCGCAAATCCGTCGAGCTTGCTCGGGCTCTGCCGTTCCGGATAGGTGGGCACTACGGTGCCGGCACGTATATAGCGCCTGACGGTGTTTCTTGAAACGCCAAGCCGTTTGGCGATCTCGCGTAGCGAGACATGATCGCGATAATGCCAGCGTCGGATGATGCTCAATATTGCCATGTCGATCACTCCGTTCTCCCGCTAGCTGCACAGCGGGCCAGTGTGTTCCACGTGGGTCAATATTCGATGCAAATCACCGTGTCAGGTGGGTCAGAATTCAGTGCAAATCAACAGAGAGGGCTTTGCATCAGCCCGGTGCGGTGTTCGCGGCGTTTTTCTACGTCAACCTCGGGAAACAGTGCGCCCTGCGCTGAAATGAACACCAGTTTCATATAGTTGCTATCGGATAGCCGGCAGCCGTGTGTAAATCGTTCGACACCCCGGCCGTTCAATCCGCACGCGGCGTTTCCCACGCTATTGGCCACCGAAATGCCGATCAGCAAGGCACTTCCGAAGTGTTTAGCGCTTTCCTAGGAAGTCGACAATGGTTAACTGGACTGCTGGTCGATTGAATGGTGGCGGTTGCACACGGCTGTCTGCGGCATCTGCGTGATCAGCGCCTGCGTGTAGCGGAGCAGCAGTCGCTGTACGGTCCCAGCCCGCCGGAACTCTTCTTTCAAAGACCGAACATCGAGTCGATACGCCTGTCCTGCACTTTGCACCACTGCACGGTTCGGCATGGTCTCTCCGCCCATGAAGAGCGCAACGCCGATCAGCCCTTCGTTACCGACAATTGCAATTTCGGCCGACGCGCCATTTTCCATCACGTACAAAAGGGAGATTAACGAAGTCGTTGGAAAATAGACATAGGTAAGGCGATCGCCGATTCATAGACTGACTGCGCCAATGGCATATCTACCAGCGTCAGGGGGGCGCGAGGCGTAACCATTCTGCTTCGGGCAGAACTACGAGTAGGTGGTTTTCGTTGCGATGTTGCCCGTTGGGCGTGTGCCACTCCTTCGTGACGTGGCTGGCATCGTAATGTGTTATCCGGATTATCCATACCAATATCCGAAAGGGGCGACAAATGGTCGACACTATCCGACAGTTTTTGGGCAGGACCGTTAAGTCGCGTCGGGGCTTAGCGTTTTCCGTAGAGGCTAGTGGCGCGCGGCACACCGGATGAGTTCTTCTGCGGTTCAAAAGTAACTTTGTTTCTGGCCCGAGCGTCCCGTTTGAGTTCCACGACAGCCGTTCGAACTAGGGAGCCCGACTCTATGCGGCTGGCCACTGACTGACTCCAACCGGCTGCCGCCGACCCGTCGGAGTCGGCCTTGATTGGCTGCTTTGGCGAACAATAGCGTGGGGGCCAAGTCGGCTCCTAGTCTTCATGGTTGATATCGCCCTGCGCCGCCAAGGTTCCCGCGGCGGTCGCTTTACCTTTCAGAACCCACTCAAAAGCTACAGCGATGAGTGCGCCCGCCACGGGACCCACGACATAGATCCAGGTGGTGCTGAGATCGCCGCGGATCAGGTCGGGGGCAAACGAGCGCACAGGATTCATCGACGCGCCGCTGACCGGCGCCGCCCAAAGGCCGGCCAAAGCAATGTAGCCGCCCACTGCGAGAGCTCCATTGGAACCGATATTGCGGGCACCCGACGCGGTGCCAAGGATCGTGCTGACCAAACCCGTCGTCAACAAAACTTCCATGGCAAGCGCCTTAAAATCGCTCACGCCTTGACCGGGCGTCGTAGCGCCTAGCAGTCCTATCGCGCCGAACATCGCCCGCAGGAAGGACGCCGCTGCGATGCCCCCGACGAACTGCGCCACGATATAGCCCGGCACTCTGCCCCAAGGAAAATTGCGACGTACCGCAAAGGCGACTGTGACCGCCGGGTTTAAATGGGCCCCCCCGACAGCGCCCATGAAATAGATAATCGCCATGACCATCATGCCCGGTGCGACAACCTTCATACTCAGGGTTATCACGCCGCCACTCTGAGCACCAACAACCCCGGCGCCGGCCGCAACGGCGACAAGGAGGAATGTGCCCCAGGCTTCTGCGAACAGGCGCCGCCATTCATGGTCGGATTCCAGAAAATCGGGTGTTGCAGAAGCGTGCAGCATAAGCTGCTCTTGTGTCGATTCAGTTCGGTCAGTGTGAGCGGACTTCATGATTGCTCCAATGGAAACAGCGTCTATCCGATCAGACGATCCTGCAAGGAATCATGGCGTCCACATCGAATGTGTGGACCGCACATAGCCGTTGATAGCCGTCGGCACTAATCAGCTTGGCGCGACTTGTGTCCCGGAAGAGCAAGAGGGGAGAGCACTCGCTAAGGATGACTCGCGCTTGATCTTTTTCTACGTGGCTATTGCTGACACCAAGCAGCGATACGCCGGACGTCCTGAATTTGTCCTTCGCTCGAGTTGCTGTTATTGGAGTTGCCCCTGTAAATCAGGACACGCAGACACCGTTAAGTTGATGATGCAGCGGTTCGCCGGAACTCCCGGGGGGAACGGTACTTCAGTGCCTTATGCGGGTGGCGTTCGTTGTAATGCTCAAAGGCGCCAGCCAGATGTGAGAGCGCTGTTGGCACATCAGGCTTATGCATAAAGGCAATGTAATCGTGCTTGATTGTCTTCACGAACGACTCGGCCATACCGTTACTCTGCGGCGAACGAACAGGCGTCGTCAACGGCTCCAGGCCCAACTCGCGGGCAAAGCTGCGCGTACGGTGGTCGATGTAGGCAGAGCCGTTGTCCGACAGCCATTCGATGGGTGCGCCTGCCTGCGGCGTGCCGAAGCGTTGCTCGACCGCTGCGAGCATCACATCGCGCACGACGTCCCCGCTATGGCCGCCAGTAGTCGCTGCCCAACTAATAGCTTCCCGGTCATGGCAGTCCAGCGCAAACGTCACGCGCAACGGCGAGCCATCGTCACAGCGGAACTCGAAGCCGTCCGAGCACCAGCGGACGTTACTCTGGTCAACGGCAATGCGTCCATCATGTCGGCGGGTATCGCGTCGCTGGCCAAGGCGCCGGAGCAGCAACTGATGGTCACGCATGACGCGATAGACCCGCTTGGCGTTCACGCACGGCGCACCGGTCAATTCGTGACTACGTCGCAGCAATGCCCAGACTCGTCGGTATCCATAAGTCGGCAAGGCCGCCACATGCTCGTGGATTGCAGTGACCAGCTCCGTGTCGTCGGTCTGTCGGGCGCGGCGGCCGTCCTGCCAGTCTGGAGAGCGGGCTTTTCTGACTGCCAAAGCAGAGCGCGCCACGCCGAGAACATCGCAGACCGTTTTCATTGGTCGTCCCCGGGCAGTAAGGGCGAGCGCGCAATCCAGTTTTTTGAGCGGCCATACTCGACTGCTTCCTTCAGGATTTCTGCCTCCTGCGTCTTCTTGCCAAGCAGACGCTGCAGTTCCCTGATTTCCTTCATCGCCGTGGCCAACTGCGAAGCAGGCACCACGGCTTCTCCAGCTTTCACCGCTGCCAGGCTGCCTTCCTCGTATTGCTTGCGCCACGCAAAAACCTGGTTTGGGTTCACTCCGTGTCTACGGGCAACTGCTGAAACCGTTGCTCCCGGCTCCAGGGTTTCCTGCACGATGGCTACTTTTTCCTGGACCGAACGCCGACGACGGCGCTCCGGCTCGGTCAGAACTTCAATGCTTTCCACGATTTGCCTAGGCTTGAAACTAGTCACAAGACTCCCTCTTATTTTAAGGGGTGTCTCGTGTCCTGAGAATCAAGGGGCTACTCCAGTTATCTTGACACTTTCCAAATTTTCGGCAGCGGTCGTTGCAGCCTGTGGCTTAAAAATCAGACGCAGATAGGATTCAGCTACTGGATAAGCATGCTTCTGAGGATTCTTGAGCCATTTAACTACTACCATTTTCGTGGCTGCACTTTCAAGGGTAATTTGCGCTTTTACACCATGTAGCGTCGTTTGTTCTGCCTCGAATCATTTCTTGGGCGCGGGGTACGCCACCCAAAAACGATTCCTGGCAGATCCTCAAAATGTTAGTTCGGAAATCTGCTCAACCTCCTGTCCTTCATTGTTTACGGCCAGCCGCTTCCGAACAAGCATTTGCGACTCGCCGATGACCGTTCTTGGCCAGCGCGGTGTCGGATGACAACCGGCTCAGGTCGACCCGCTACCGTTGTCATTCGACGATTTTGCACGGACGTCTGAAATTCAGCCTACCATTGCCGTTTGCGGAACCGTGACTGAACGTTTTTGTGAACGGTCGCGATGTAGAAGGTAGCTTGCGTCGGCTCTCCCCCACAAATGCCCTTCGGCTTGCGGCAAAAAAGGACCTTCGATAGGTGCACTTTTCGGCTGCCGGCTATCACTCAGCAGAATGGCGGCGTCGCCGATCGCAATCAGGGCGGACCTGCCTGGAAACCAATCCGACCTGGTCCCCCATGAGCTTATTTCAAACCGTGACAGTCCTGATGGCGCTGACCGCGCTGGGTGGGTATGTGAACCACCGCCTTCTGCATCTGCCGCCCACCATCGGCCTCATGGCAATTGCGCTCCTGTCCTCTCTCGTGCTCGTCGTCCTGGGAGCGACTGGCGTCGTCGAAGTCCAAAGGTATACCCGCTTCGTTCCCAGTATCAATTTCAGCGATCTGGTCTTTCACGGCTTCCTCGCATTTCTGCTGTTTGCCGGCGCGCTACACGTGGACTTGGGCGATCTCTATAAGGTTAAGTGGACCGTCATCATCCTTTCGACGCTTGGCACTATCATCTCGACGTTTGTCATAGGCGCCTTGTTCTGGTGCGCAGCTTATCTGCTGGGAAATGAGTTGCGCTTTATATTTGCATTGCTGTTTGGCGCACTGATCTCTCCGACCGACCCCATTGCCGTGCTTGGCATCATCAAGAAGGCCGGGGCGCCGAAGGCTCTGGAAACTCGGATCACCGGCGAGAGCCTGTTCAATGACGGGGTCGGTGCTGTGATCTTTCTCACGATCCTTGACATTGCTACCGGTCAGAGTGAGCCTAGCGTTCTAAGCGTTTCATGGTTTTTTGTCAGGCAAACGCTTGGCGGTATCGCGCTCGGCTGGCTCCTCGGTTGGGTTGCTTTTCGCCTGCTTCGAAAGATCGACGATTACCAGGTCGAGATTCTTCTTTCCATAGCGCTGTGCATGGGCTCGTACGAGCTTGCCGATGTGGTTCATATGTCAGGCCCGATTGCCGCCGTTGTCGCCGGCCTCTTCCTCGGCAACCGCGGATGGAACCTCGCGATGTCCGAGCAGACGCAGGAGTATCTGGGGAAGTTCTGGCAAATGATTGACGAAATCCTGAACAGCCTGCTGTTCCTGCTGATCGGCCTGGAGATTGCCGCAATCAACGAGACGGCAAAGTATGTGGTCCTGGGGATAGTAGGTATTGCCTGCGTACTGATTGGACGTGCCGTCAGCACACTGATCCCGATCAAGATCATGAGTTTCATTGTTCCATTTCCGAAGGGTACCATCACCCTTCTGACGTGGGGCGGCTTGAGAGGCGCTATTTCGATCGCACTGGCGCTTCTCTTACCAGCCGGTCAGGAGCGTCAGTTGATCCTTACGAGCACGTACATGGTCGTGATCTTCTCCATCTTTGTTCAAGGTCTGACATTCGGACCACTGCTCCGAAGAATCGTCCCTCCAGCACAGGACGGCTGATGATCTAACGTTGTTCGACGAAGTATAAAAACCGAAAAGGCTCCATTCGTCCACGCCGCATGCGATCGTCTGAGACAGGCGGACTTCGAAAGCGCTGCGCGCATCGATCCACGGCTTATGGAAACCGCAGTTCGGCGGGCGGCGCCGCGAAATTAAGGAAAAGCACGGGGACAACTGGTACGGCGACGGGCATCGGAAGACTTCAATACAAATCGTCCGACAGTAACTCCGACACTACAGCCGATCGACCGAGGAAGCGATGCGACAGCGAGCAAACAGTCGACAGCGACGCGCGATACTGAACAGAATTCAAAAAAACCCGTTTTTCTTCCTTTTCAGAGGTCAGGCCGGCGAATTCGCAACCTTCCCAATTTTTGACAGTGTCGCGTTTGTCACGAAGCCCAACCGCTTCAGCACAGTCGAACGAGCAAGTTCGATGAGGTGCGCCGGCGGCGAGTGCCAATCCGGTCCCTCCCCAAGTCGACCTCTCGCTAGGTTGCAGACCAGTAGACGTCCAGTTTCACGTCCTCGTTATTGGCCAACTGCGAGATGGCATTTTTTTGAAGTGTGGCGATCGCTGCGTTCAGCACGTCGCGCTTGCTGGTGCCGGCAATCAGCAAAAAAAGATGGTCAACCTCTTTCAGAGCGGATAACGACATGCTCACCCGGGCATGCTGCGCACTGTCCGGGTGCACGGCAATGAAGCGTGCAGTCGTGGTGATCGCGTCGCTCCATTCAGGTGAATCTGCGAAGATAGATGCAGTGTGGCCCTCTTGCCCCATGCCGAGCACGGCGACGTCCGGTAACTTCCGAGCAGGGTCGGCGTTCAGTGCCGCGACATGCGCATCGAGCGATTGGCTGGTATCGACCAGGGGCCAGAAAGTGGCGGATTGGGCGGCATTCTGCAAAAGCGTCTCGTGCGCAAAACGCGCATTACTGTCACTATCTGTTTCCGGAACCCAGCGGTCGTCGACGAGTGTCACGTTAATGTTTGCCCAGTCGAGCGATTGGGTGGACAACGTCTGCAGAAATAGACGCGGACTTGTGCCGCCGGATACCGCGAGCATTGCACGACTCGCTTCATCCAGCGGCGTCCCAGCCTGTGCACCGAGCGACATATTTAAAGCGTCGCCCACGGCCTTCGCCAAGGCGTCGGATTGGAATTGCTCGTTGTCGAACTCATAAAAAGTGATCATTTTTTCTCCTGGTGGTTCTCATCCAGCTCCTGACACTCAGGGTCATCAATGTCGATAACGAACGGTTGCCCTTCGAGTATCAGCAAAGCGCCCTCCACAGTGGCCGATAATCCGGATCAGCAAATACGTGGCATAGGCTCTCCGCTCAACCAGTCAACCACGCGCTGCCCTCCCACGCTCGTGTTCATCTGCACAAATCGATTGGCGTCTTCGTTAACGTAGCCGATGCACGTGGCCGCTTTACCCAGCGGATGCGCCTTCATCGCCCGCAACAACGCAGGTGCCGCGTCTCGCGCGACGATGACCACCAGCTTCCCTTCATTCGCGATATAGAGCGGATCGAGGCCGAGCAACTCACAGGCTGCTTCGACTTGGGGCAGAATCGGAATGGCCGACTCTTGCAGCATCATGCCCACTCCTGACTGTCGTGCAATTTCGTTGAGGGTGGTGGCGAGACCGCCGCGCGTGGGATCCCGCAGGACGTGAATGGCACCCGCGGGCACGGCTGCCAACATCGCCGCAACCAGTGTATGCAAAGCGGCCGTATCGGATTCGATGGTGGTCTCGAACTCCAACGATTCGCGCAAAGACAACACCGCAATGCCGTGGTCACCAATCGTCCCGGACAGCAAGACCGCATCCCCGGTTCGGGCGCATTCGCCGCCAACCGAAGGTCCGTCGCATAAAACACCGACGCCCGTCGTGCAGATAAAAACGCCATCGCCCTTTCCCTGCTCGACAACCTTGGTATCGCCCGTGACGATGGGTACACCGGCATCGATCGCCGCGCGGGCCATCGAATCCACGATACGCTTCAGATCCGATAACAACAGACCTTCCTCAAGAATGAAACTGGCGCTCAGGTAAAGCGGCGTCGCGGCAAGCATCGCCACATCATTGAGTGTGCCGTTGACGGCGAGACAACCTATATCGCCGCCCGGAAAGAACAGAGGCGAGATCACGTGTGCGTCGGTGGCCATCACCAGGCGTCGGCCTGCGATCACCGGCAGCAACGCGCCATCGTTCCCTTGCCGCAAAAATTCGTTGTCGAACGCGCGTACGAAGAGTTCCTCGATGAGTTGCATCGACAGTCGTCCGCCCGCCCCATGATTCATGTCGATCCGGCCGTGTTTCAGATCCAGAGGCCGCGCGTAGTGCCGTTTCGGTGTGTTCATGACTCCGCCATCTGTCGAAGGGGCATGACGTCGTGCCAGGTCATGTCAGGTCGCCACAACGGGAATGCCCCGGAACCTGCCATAGGAATAGTGTGCAGCGCACGAGCCTTCACTCGACACCATGCACGATCCCATCGGATTTTCTGGCGTACAGATCGCGCCGAACAGCTTGCAGTCCGTAGGCTTCTTCACGCCGCGCAAAATTGCACCACATTCGCACTGTTTGTGATCAGGCACGGCCCGATAGGTCAGATCGAATCGGCGCTCGGCGTCAAACCTTTCAAATTCTGGGCGAATGCTCAAGGCGCTCGCGCTCACCTCACCCAGACCGCGCCATTCGAATGACTGGCGTAAATCGAATATCTCCGCGGTCACGGCCTGAGCCACCGTATTCCCCCTACGGCTCACCGCGCGCGTGAATTCGTTTTCAATCTCCGCGCGCCCCTCGTTCACCTGGCGCACGAGCATGAGGATGGCCTGCATCACATCCAGTGGTTCGAACCCCGCGATCACGACCGGCTTCCGATGAATGGCGGCGAAACGCTCATAAGGAAAAGAGCCGATGACCACGCTCACGTGAGCCGGTCCGACAAAGCCATCAATGGCGACGATGCCTTGTTCGTGGCCCTCGGCGGCGTCGAGAATGTGCATGATCGCTGGAGGCGTCAGTACATGACAACACAACACGCTAAAGTTCTTCAACGACTGCTGCGCCGCTTGCCGGATCGCGAGCGCGCTCGGGGGCGTCGTGGTCTCGAACCCGATGGCAAGAAAAACGACTTCGCGTTGTGGGTTATCAATAGCGAGCTTCAACGCGTCGAGTGGCGAATAGACGATGCGGACGTCAGCGCCTAGCGCTTTGGCCCGGATCAGCGACAAGCCGTCCGAGGCTGGCACCCGCATCACGTCTCCGTAAGTGCACAACATCACCTTGCATTCCAGCGCCAGGCGGATGGCCATGTCCACACGCCCTACCGGAAGCACGCAAACCGGGCAGCCCGGCCCATGAATCATCTTCACATTCGCCGGCAGCAAATCGGCTACACCGTAGCGGGCGATGGCATGCGTGTGGCCGCCGCAAAACTCCATGAAGCGGTAGTGCCTCGACGCATCGGCTTCGCCCCTGATGTTGGCGGCGAGGTTACTCGCCAGTTCGCGGTCGCGAAATTCGTCGACATATTTCATGCGGCGATCTCCGCGAATAATTTGAGCGTCGCTTCCGCCTCTTCAGGGTCGAGCATGCCGATGGCGTAGCCCACATGAACGATGACATAGTCGCCCACTCCGACCTCAGGTACCAACGCGATCGAGACTTTCTTGCGGATGCCGCCAAGATCGATGGTCGCCATCTCGGGACCCAATAAAGCGACGACGCGGGCAGGTAGGGCAAGGCACATATCAAACCTCGACGGGGAATTGATTCAAGAGTCTGGCTTCGACGGTACAGGCTGCGACCCATGCCTGGCCGAGCGCCAGACCGGCGTCGCCGCATCCCACGCTTTGCGGCCGTAATACAGCCAGCCCCGCCGCTGACAGTGTCGCGCTCAAGCGCTCACTGAGCACCTTGTTGAAGAAGCATCCGCCAGCCAAAACCACAGTTTGCGTGCCATACTGGCGCGTCGCTGCGATGGCGCTATCAGCCAGGCCATTCACGAGACCCAGATGAAAGAGCGCTGCGCCGCGTGCGATCTGCTTAACATCGCCATCGGCAACGGCGAATAGTTCCGCGACTAAGGGCGCCAGGTCAAGCGATGTCCAGGGCATGTCGAATTCGGGGTGAGCCTCCAGCCATCGACTCGCATGGTGCTCAAGCAACATGGCCGCTTCCGCCTCAACGCGTTGATGCAGGCAGAGTCCCAGCGCGCCCGCCGCCGCGTCGAACCAGCGACCGGCGCTGGTGGTGTCGGGGCTATTGACCTTGCGCTCCATCAGCGTGCGCACAAGACGCGCGGCTTGCGCGCCGACCGCCGGGCCAAACCTTGCTTCAACTTCGTCGCCGCGACCGAGACCATGCAGCACGGCGGCGGCCATACGCCACGGCTCGCGTGCCGCAGCGTCGCCACCCGGCAACAGGATAGGCGCCAGATGATCAACTCGACGCCAGCGCTGCGCTGAATCGTATGAGTCGACCCAGAGCACTTCGCCTCCCCAAGCGCCGCCATCGTCACCCAGCCCAACGCCATCCAGCGCGAGACCGATGACGGGTCCTTCGACTGCCTGTTCGGCCTGCACCACCGCGATGTGCGCATGATGGTGCTGCACGGCGATCGCCGGAATACCCAGGCGGTCCGCGAGCGCAAGCGCCACATGGCTACTGTGCATGTCCGGATGCAAGTCATGCGCGACTGCCTGAATCGGCCCAGACGCCTCGCGCAGCAACTGCTCCACGGAGCGGTCCAGCGCCTCGCGGCTTGCTGCATCGATCAGGTCGCCGTGCAAGTCCGACCACACGACCCGTCGCCCATCGACCAGACAGGCGCTGTTCTTGAGGTAGGCACCGCATGCCAGCACCCGCGCGGGCGCCGCTTTGGGCATATAGGCAACGTGGCTCATGGCGTCGGGTTTGCAATTCGCGCGAGCGGGACCAGTGCGCCCGCGTGCCGCGGCCGCCCCGGCTTTGTTCGGCGATATCCAGCACCACGCGGCGGCAGCAGCCAGTCGAGCCAGTCAACCATCCCGTCACCACGGGTCGCCGATACCAGTATCACCTCGATAAGCGGATTCACTCTCTGGGCATACTGGATGCAACGCGCCACGTCGAAGTCGACGTATGGCATCAGATCGATCTTGTTGATGATCATCAACGAGGCAGCGGCGAACATATCTGGATACTTGAGTGGTTTGTCTTCACCTTCGGTCACCGAAAGCACAACGACCTTAGCGGCTTCACCCAGGTCCCAAAGCGCAGGGCAAACAAGGTTGCCGACGTTTTCGATGAACAGGATCGCGTGCGAAGCATCGCCATGATGCGCGGCGGCATGCAGGTCGAGGCGGGAGAATGCATCTCCGACCATCTGTGCATCCAGATGGCAACCACGGCCGGTGTTGACCTGAATCGCCGGCGCACCGGTAGCGCGAATGCGGTCGGCGTCGACGCTGGTCTGCTGATCGCCTTCGATAACAGCCACGCTAACGGCCCGCGGCCTCGCTTTGAGGGCCTTGATGCTTGCACAAAGCAGCGTGGTCTTGCCCGAACCTGGGCTGGATACGAGGTTGAACGCAGTGACGCCATGTGCCGCAAAATGGGCCCTGTTCTGGCTCGCGAGACGCTTGTTCTCACCCAGCACGTCGGCTTCCATATGGATAACCCGTGCCTGGCTAAGACCCGGTACGGACGACCCCGCAGCGCCTGTACCATAGTGCAGATCACCGTTCGAGGCTCTCACCCCTGCCCCAGCGACACCAGCACCGGCAGCCGCAGCCGCGGCGACTTCATCGTGGACAGAATGATGTCCGGAGTCCGACTCGGCGTCGCAGCCGCATACAATACACATGATTCTCTCCAAAAGCGTTCAATCGTTGACAACAAGGAGGTCGACTATGCGCAGCTCGGTGCCTCCGGTTGCTTGCAGGGCATAGCTGCCGCATCGCGAGCACGAGTCGATGTAGCTGGCAATTTCCACACTGGCGTCGCAGTTCAGGCACAGCGCCAAGCCAGGTGTCTCGTCGATCGTTATCTCGCAGCCCGCGAGGCAAGTGCCGGGCATCATGGCCGTAAGCGCGAAGTGCAGCGCCTGCGGCTCGACGCCTGCCAGCGCGCCGATCTCCAGCCGCAGTTGCGCGACCCGCAGGAAATGCTCCCGGGAAGCAGCGGCTTCGATCATCCGCAAAATGCCGCCCGCGAGGGTAAGTTCATGCATGAGAAGCCTGCAGCGCAATCGGCTCAAGCCCGGCGTTGCCATCAAGCCAGCGTTGCCCCCAAACCAGGGCCTGCGAAAGATAGATGAGCGCCTGCCTTCCTGGCGGTTCACCGAGTTCAAACCCCGCCCCACGAATCGCAAGCAGCACGCACGGAGGAGGCTCGATGCCGGAAAGGTCGCGATAGACCTGCATCACAGACTGAGCCGAAAGCGAGTGGGTGGTGAAACTCTCATCGCGCGCGGCATGGAGCTTAGTCACTTCGAACGGTGCAGCGCAATTCAAGCTGGCATCGACAAACAGCACCCGTTCGCGGCCCGTCAAGTCAAGTGCGTGCTCGATCTGCAACTGGTAGTCCTCCAGAAAGTCCACGTGGATTCCGACAGACGATCCGGCGAGCACGCCGAGTTGTTGCACGAACAAAGGCCCGAGCGCGTCGTCGCCGCGGCTCACATTGCCCCAACCGAACACCAGCAGCGGAGCCGTCATCCCTGTACCCCGATCGGAGCGGCCAGATTGCGGGCAAGTTCGCCATCGGCCGACCGCGTGACATGGTCCACCAACTCGCCGTCGGCCTTTTGCAGCACCACGTCCAGCGGCATCTTGCCAAATGCATGCGTGGCGCACGAGAGGCACGGATCGAAGGCACGGATGGCCACCTCGATGCGGTTGAGCAACCCTTCGGTCAACTCCTTGCCGTCCAGATACTCGCGCGCAACCGAGCGCACGGCCTCGTTCATCGCCTGGTTGTTGTGCGTCGTGGAGACGATCAGATTGCACATGGTGACGAGATCGTCCGGACCCACACGGTAATCATGAATCAGCGTGCCGCGCGGTGCTTCGATAATGCCTATGCCCCCGCCCTGACGCTCGCCACTGGCCATCAGGTCGCCTTGCAGGATGTCCGGATTATCCAGCAGGTCCCTGATTATCTCCACCGTGTGGAGCACTTCGATCATGCGTGCCCAGTGGTAGGCAAGCGTCGCATGAACCAGCGATCCCCTGCCCCAGTCGACGAACTCCCTGCGCTGCGCCTCCGCCAAAGGACTCGGAATGAAATCGCAGTTCTGCACGCGTGCGAGCGGTCCGACGCGATACCAACCGGTTTCGCGTCCGATGCTGCGCAGATGTGGAAACTTCATGTAGGTCCACGGTCGCGTCTCTTCCTCAATCAGGTCCATGTAGCGCTGGTCGTTCACGCCGTCGAGGATGATCTGACCGTCGGCATCGCGAGCGCGCAGCACGCCGTCGTAGAGGTCCATGGCGCCGTCCGCGCGCACAAGTGACAGCATCTTTGAGGGGAAGCTGGCGAAACTATCGTAAAGTGCGCGGTTTTGCGCGTGCAACTGCTTGACGACGTCCACGGCTTCGGCCGCCCACGCGATCATTTGATCCACGTCCTTGCGGAGCACGTCGCGGTCAGACTGGCTGACGTGCTTGTTCATGCCGCCCGGTATCGAACCAGTGCCGTGGATACGTTTGCCCGAAGTCACACGAATCAGCTCCTGACCGAACTTGCGTAACAGAATGCCTTTTCTGGCGATGTCGGGGTGCGCCTTTGCCACCCCAACAATGTTGCGCAGGTTCACATCCGAATCGAACCCGAACAGCAGGTCGGGCGATGCCAGGTAGAAGAAATGCAGCGCATGCGATTGCATCACCTGGCCGTAGTGCATCAGCCTGCGGATCTTCTCGGCACTGCGGGTGATGGGCTGCGCGCCCACGACGAGGTCCATCGCCTTGCATGCGGCCAGTTGATGCGATACCGGGCAGATCCCGCAAAGGCGCTGCACCATCACCGGGACTTCCCAGTAGGGCCGGCCTTCGATGAACTTCTCGAAGCCGCGGAATTCGACGATGTGCAGACGCACCTGCTGCACGCGCTGCTGCTCGTCGAGCAGGATCGTCACCTTGCCGTGGCCTTCCACACGCGATACCGGGTCGATCGCTATCCGGCGCAGGCCCTGTGGGTTGGCAGCGGTCTCGAGGTCGAAGCTCATGGCGGTTCAGTCTCCGGCGCTCAGTCGTAATGCATCAGTGCATGGGTCAGGAGCGGCGTGCGCCCGGCCATCAGGTCGTTCAGAAAACTCCAGAAAGCATCCGCCGAAGGCGGGCAACCGGGCAGAAAATAGTCCACATGCACGACCGCGTGGATCGGCCGTACCTGCCGAAGCAGCGGCGGCAGTTCGGGGTCGTTCGGAATCGCACTCCCTTCGCTCAGGCCGGGACGATCGTGATAGACCTCATTGAGCACATCGGCCAGATCGAAACGATTGCGCTCGGCCGGCAGACCGCCGTTGATTGCACACGCACCCATCGCCACCAGCGTCTTGCAGTTGGCGCGAAACGCGCGCAGCACCGCCACGTTCTCCGCGTTGCACACGCCGCCTTCGATCAGACCGATATCGCATTTGCCGACTTCCTTGATGTCGGTGAGCGGCGAGCGGTCGAACTCGACGTGCTCGATCAGCGTCAGCAGGCGTTCGTCGATATCGAGGAAGGACGTGTGGCAGCCGAAGCAGCCCGCCAGCGACACCGTTGCCACTTTCCACTTATGCGGTTGATGGGCGGTGTCGACATTCATGAGCGTGCTCACGAGGCCTCCTGCGTGTCGACGTCGGCGGCCGTATGCGGGTCGTAGCGGCGCACCCCGATCGGGATCACGAAGCCGCGCCGTTTCGGCAGGATCGCGCCCACCGGACAGATGCTCGCGGCGCGGTCCGATAGCGCCATGTCGCTATCGACCAGCAAGCCGCTCATACTGTTGACCACCAGATGCGTGCCGATACCGTGCCCGGCGATCGCAAACACCTCCTTGCCGTCGATGTCATGACTCGCCCGCACGCACAGTTCGCACAGAATGCAGCGGTTAAAATCGATCATCACGTCGGCATGGCTGGCGTCGATCGGGCGGCGCGGATAGAACTCCTGGAATAGCACGTCTTCCATGTTCATCTCGTAGGCCGTCGCCTGCAGCAGACAGTTGCCGCTTTTTTCGCACGACGGGCAAAAGTGATTGCCTTCGACGAACAGCATCTGCAGCAACATCTTGCGCTCGGCGTTGAGTTCATCTGTATTGCTTTCGACCACCTCGCCCGCAGCGGCCTGAAGGGTGCACGCCGAGCCAGCGCGACCCTTGACCTTCACCGTGCACACGCGGCACGACCCCTGCGGATGAAAGTCTGGATGCCAGCACAGGTGCGGGATATAACGCCCCGCGCGCCGCGCCGCCTGCAGAATCGTTTCACCCGGCTCGAAGGGTACGTCTTCGCCATCGAGCGAAAAGGTAGCGGCGGTTTGAACGGGCGTGCTCATGATGGAACCTCCAGAGGCGCGGTCGCGCCTTCTTGCCCGGTAATGCGGCGGGTGTCCGCCAGTTCGGCGTCGAGATCGAAAGCCGGCTCGAACCTTAGCGAGGTCAAACGCCGCTCGTAAGCGGGCCGGAACTTGACAATGGTGTCGTGCAACGCGTTGCACGCCGCGCCGCCCAGACCGCAATGCGTTGTGCCGTGCATCAGACTGTCGATATCGGACAGCACGTCGACGTCGCGGCGCGAGCCTCGACCGGCGGCGAGTTTGTCCATCGTCCTGAGCACCAGCGCAGTGCCCACCCGACACGGCGTGCAGAATCCGCAGCTCTCTTGCGCGAAGAAGCCGGCGTAGTTGCGCGCGACCTCGAACATGTCGCGTGAGCGGTCGAACACCATGAACGCACCTGCCGTCGGCACATCTTCGAACGCAATACGACGCCCGAACTCCAGCGCCGACAGGCACTTGCCGGACGGACCGCCCACTTGCACCGCCTGGGTGTCGCGCGCGCCGCAATCGTCCAGAATACGATCGATGCTGGTGCCCATCGGATACTCATAGATACCCGGTCGATCACAGTCTCCCGACACCGAATGAACGCTCGTGCCGGTGGATTTCGCCGTACCGATCGCCGCCCACCAGGCGCCGCCCTGCAGCGCGATATGCGTCGCGGCGCAGAGCGTCTCTACGTTATCGACCGCGGTCGGCTGCCCGAGGTAGCCGCGCTCGGCGGGAAACGGCGGCCGGATGCGCGGCGTGCCGCGCTTGCCCTCCAGCGACTCGATCAGCGACGACTCTTCCCCACACACATACGCCCCGGCACCCACATGAATCTCGATGTCGAAATCGAACCCCGCCTTCCCCAGAATCGAGGCACCCAGCAAATGCGCGGCGCGGCGGCGCTGCAGCACGTCAAGCAACGACTCGAGCAGGTAGCGATACTCACCGCGTAAATAGAGCATGCCGCGCCGCGCGCCGATGGCGAGCGCGCCGATCGTCATGCCTTCAAACACCATGTCGGGGTGCCGCGACAGCAGCACCCGATCCTTGAACGTGCCGGGCTCGCCTTCATCGGCATTGCACACCATGTAGTGTTCGCTGCCTTTTGCGTCCCGGCACAATTGCCATTTCATGCCGGTGACGAAGCCTGCGCCGCCGCGTCCACGGAGGTTAGAACGCTTCATCTCGTCGAACAACGCCGGTATGCCGCGTGCCAGCGCAGCTGAAATAGCTTTACCCGGATGGAGCGACGTGCCGAGCAGAACATCCGCGCGCCGCACGTGGTCGTTGACGCGGGACCATTGCGCCGGCCAGTCGGTCACCGGCACCCTCGCCTCGATCAACCCTGCGAGCGTTTCAACGCGCGCGGCGTCAAGTCGCGTCACCACCTGATGGTGATTGATCAATAATGACGGCCCCTGATCGCACAAACCCGTGCAGGAACAGAAATCCACGCTGACGCGACCGTCGGCACGCGTCTCGCCGCGCTCGACGCCCAGCCGCTGACACAGGTCGTCGAGCAACGACACGTTGTCAAGCATGCGGTCGGTGATGTTGTCGCTGAACAGCACGCGGTATTCGCCCACCGGATTGGTATGAAAGAAGCGATAAAACGTCGCCACACCCTCAACGTGAGCGAGGGTCAGGCCGAGTCCGTCGGCCAGATCACCCAGCATAGGACGTGGCAGCCAGCCGTGTTGCACCTGGGCTTCACGCAGAATCTGCACGAGCGCATGCGGACTACCGCCGTAGTGCGCCAGCAGCGCAGCGACCTGATCGCCCGGGACGTCGGCGAGCTGGGCAAGACCCGATGCGGAAGCCACCATGGCGTGCGCCCTCAAGCCTTCGCGAATTCGAGTACCACGCGCGACGGCACATCGCCATGCGCGAGGCGTTGGAACACGTTGTTGATCGCCGAGAGCGGCTGCAGTTCGATATCGGCCTTCACCCTCCCATCCGCGGCAAAGGCAAGTGCTTCGGCCATGTCGCCGCGATTACCGACGAACGAGCCACGAATGGTGATGCAGTTCGCCACGACATCGAACAACGGTGTCGGAAACTCGCCTGGGGGCAACCCTACCAGCACGCAGGTGCCGCATTTACGTGTCATGCCGACGCCCTGCTTGAATGCCCCGAGCGACGGCGCCGTGATCAGCACGCCGTGGGCGCCGCCCCCCGTGGCTTTGATGACAGCAGCGATCGGATCGCCATCTTTCGCGTTGACCGTAGCATCCGCGCCGAGGCGTTTGGCATGCGCGAGTTTGCCGTCGTCGATATCGACCGCACACACGTGCAGGCCCATCGCCTTCGCATACTGAACACCCAGATGCCCGAGACCGCCGATGCCCGAGATCACGACCCATTCACCAGGCCGTGCCTGCGTCTCCTTGATGCCCTTGTAGGAAGTGATCCCCGCACAGATCAGTGGCGCCGCGTCACGAGCCGCCAGATGCGCTGGTATGTGAGCGACGTAGTTCGGATCAGCGACGATGTATTCGGCGAAACCGCCGTTCTTCGTATAGCCGCCAAACTGCGCTTCGGCGCACACGGGCTCGCGG
This sequence comes from Burkholderia sp. 9120, assembly GCF_000745015.1. Lineage (NCBI taxonomy): Bacteria > Pseudomonadati > Pseudomonadota > Betaproteobacteria > Burkholderiales > Burkholderiaceae > Burkholderia > Burkholderia sp. 9120. The sequence continues at coordinate 1,832,365 of NZ_JQNA01000002.1, forward strand.
GCAGCAAGGCAAAACTCACAATGTCCGCAGGCAGAGTAGAGCCATGGCACACCTACACGGTCACCTTCCTTCACAGCCGTAACGCCCGCCCCAAGCGCGGTGACAATGCCGATACCCTCATGACCCGGCGTGAACGGCAATGAAGGCTTTAACGGCCAGTCCCCATTCGCAGCATGCAAATCGGTGTGGCATACACCACACGCTTCGGTTTTCACAAGAATCTGGCCTGGGCCAGGCTCAGGAATATCGAGTTCCTTGAGCACCAGCGGTTTGCCGAACTGTTCGACAACAGCAGCTTGCATTGTGGATGTCATGGCTTGTTCCTCGGTTGCGATAAACGGAGCGCTCTACCTGCTACGCCACAGCGGGCAAACCGAGCCCGCGGACCGCTTCGATCATCTTGATGAGCACGGCCTGGGCGTCGCCATAGACCATGTTGCAGTTGTCTGCGTAGAAAAGTGCATTGACGATGCCGGCGTAACCCTTGCCTTCGCCGCGCTTGATCACGAACACCTGCTTGGCGTGATCGGCGTTGAGGATCGGCATGCCGTAGATGGCTGATGATTTGTCGGTGCGCGCGGCCGGGTTCACTACGTCGTTGGCGCCGATTATCAGCGCCACGTCAGTCGTGGCGAACTGGTCGTTGATATCCTCGAGCTGAAAGATCATGTCGTAGGGAACACCGGCCTCTGCCAGCAACACGTCCATCTGGCCCGGCATGCGACCTGCCACCGGGTGAACCGCAAACTTCACCGAGACGCCGCCCGCCTGCAGCAGTTTGACGAATTCGTAGAGCTTGCCCTGCCCCTGCGAGACAGCAAGACCGTAGCCCGGCACGATGATCACCGAGGCGGCATAGCGCATCGCGATGCCGGCGTCGCCCGGCTGGGTAGGCTTGAGCTCGCCCTTGATCTTGCCCTGCTTGTGCTTTGACGCCACGTCACCGAAGTTGGTGAAGATCACATTGCTCACGGAACGGTTCATCGCCGTGGCCATTAGCAGCGTCAGCAACATGCCGGCCGCGCCCACCACCATGCCCGCGATCATCAATGCTGGGTTCTGTAGCACATAGCCTTCAATGCCGACTGCGAGACCCGTGAAGGCGTTGAAGATGGAAATCACCACCGGCATGTCGGCGCCGCCAATCGGCAGCGTCATCAGGATGCCCAGCGCCAGCGCGCAAGCGAAGAACACGTAGATCCACGTCGGCATCGCCAGGATCAACGCTGCCTTGTCCGCACTAGCGACGACGATGTAGGCACCCACGGCGACAGTCAACAGCAGGACCAACCCGTTGAACGCCTGCTGCCCTTTCACGCGGACCGGCTTGTTGATGACCCCATCAAGCTTGGCCCAGGCAATCAGCGAGCCCGACAGCGACACCGCGCCGATCAATGCGCCGAGCAAGGTCATGACGAGTGCGCCTGCACCCGGGGCCTTGTTGCCGAACAGTTCGACCGCAGCAATCGCGCCGGCCGCGCCGCCGCCCATGCCGTTGTAGATCGCCACCATTTGCGGCATGGCGGTCATGGCCACCTTGCGGCCGCCCCACCAGGCCACCCCGCCGCCCAGCGCCAATGCGACGACGGCGAGGCCGAGGTTGACAGGCAGATTGGGCCGTGCCGCCGCCCCCACGTCGAACGCGTACAGAAAGCTCGCCAATACGGCGACCGCCATGCCGATGCCGGCCACGAAGATGCCCGAAGGCGCCGTTACCGGCGACGACATGCGGTGCAGGCCATACAGGAAGAGAAAGGCAGCGGCGAGATCGACCGCGCCGATGCCGATGTGAGAGATCAGGATCAACATGGCGACGCCCTCAATGTTTCTTCACGTGGATGGACTTGACGGTACCGGTCTTGCCGTGCCCGCCGTGCCCCGCTGTGTGGTCGCTGGTCTTGAACATGGCGAGCATGCGGTCGGTGACCGCGTAGCCGCCCGCGGCATTGCCCGCGCCGAGCAGCACGGCAAAGAAACCGATGACCTGCTCCTGCACCGTGCTCGCGTTCAGCAGCGCATAGATCCCGCCCACCACTACGATGCCGTGCACGAAGTTCGAGCCCGACATCAGCGGCGTGTGGAGGATGGCCGGCACGCGGCCGATAATCACCCAGCCGGCAAACGCCGCCAGCATGAAGATATAAAGCGCGACGAAGCCGGAAATGCTGATCTGGAAGTCCATTGCAATGTCCTCAGTCGGGGCACGTTCATGCCGGAGTCACGGGAGTGGCTGGCTTCGCGTGCGGGCCTTTCGTATGCGGCCCGTGTGCCTCAGAAACGGCTTTCGCGGCCTTGTCGCTCTCATCGGCCTTGTTCTCGCCGGCATGCGTAAGCACCGTTTTAGCGAGCACCTCGTCGCTCCAGTCGATGTCGACGACGTTGTCTTTCATGAACAGCGCCAGCAGGTTGTACTGATTCTTCGCGTACAACTCGCTTGCGTCTTCACCAAGCAGCGAGGGCACGTTCAGCGGCGCTACAATCGTTACGTTGCCGATGCGTGCGGTCTCGCCTGGCCGCGTGTCTTCGCAGTTGCCACCCCCTTCGGCCGACAGATCGACGATGACGGAGCCCGCTTTCATGCCGGCGACCTGTGCGTGACTAATGAGCTTGGGCGAGGCTTTGCCGGGAATCGCGGCGGTTGTGATGATCAGGTCGGCGCTCTGGATGTGCTTCGTCAGCACCTCCGCCACCCTGGATTTTTCGTCGGTGCTCAATTCGCGGGCATAGCCGCCTTTGCCGCGCGCGTCGATCCCGGTATCGACGAAGGTCGCGCCCAATGAGAGCGCCTGCTCCTGGGTCTCGGGCCGCACGTCGTAACCCTCTACGACCGCGCCAAGCCGGTGCGCAGTAGCGATCGCTTCCAGCCCCGCCACGCCGAGTCCCATCACCAGCACGTGAGCCGGTCCGATCGAACCGGCTGCGCTGGTGATCTTCGGCACCACGCGAGCGAGGTGCGTGGAGCCGAGTTGCACCGCGTAGTAACCGGCGAGCGCGGACTGGCTCGACAGCGCGTCCATGGACTGCGCCCGCGTGATGCGCGGCACACGCTCCATCGCGAAACAGGTAATCTTCTTTTCGAGCAAGCGCTTCACGAGCGCCGGCTCGTTGTGGGCATAGATGAATGAAACGAGAATTGCACCCTCCTTCATCGCGCTGACCACTTCCAGCGCGGGAGGCTGCACGGCGAGCACGACATCGGCGTCTTTGACGAGCGCCGTGCGCTCGGCAATGAAGGCGACATCCGGGAAGGCCGCGTCGTCCAGATGAATGGCTGCGCCCGCCCCCGGCTGCATGTGCAGCCGGGCACCCAGTTTGACCAGTTTCGGGATCACGGAGGGCACGAGCGCCACACGGCGCTCATGTGCCAGGGTTTCCGTCAGAACGGCAACGTTGACATACATGGCGGGCTTTCCCTGTGGCGATCAGGCCGGTGCGTCGAGACGGGCAGTACGAACCAGCTTCGTGTTGACGAACTCCTGGATACCCATGTTGCCGAGCTCACGCCCGTAACCGGAGTCCTTGATGCCGCCGAACGGAAGTTCCGCATCGGACCAGTCGATGTTGTTAATAAACATCATCCCGGTTTCGACGCCGCTCGCCACCCGCTTACCGCGCGATTCGTCTGCCGTGAAGACCGAACCACCGAGGCCGAAGTCGGAATCGTTGGCCAGCGCAATGGCTGCAGCTTCATCCTTGACGCGATAGAACGACACCACCGGGCCGAAGAATTCGTCACGGAAAGCGGGATTGTCCGGCTTGATGTCCGTCAGGATCGTGGTTTCCATGAATGCACCCGGCCGGTCGATGCGCTTGCCGCCCATCACCAGCGTGGCGCCATGGGCCACCGCGCTGTCAACCTGTTTGAGCAGTTGCACGAGAGCGGCTTCCGTCGATAACGGGCCGTGCGTGGTTTTCTCGTCCATCGGGTCGCCGGCCTTCAACTCGGACAGCGCAGCCTGGAACTTCGCGAGAAACTTGTCTGCAATCGAGTCGACCGCGATGAACCGCTTGGCCGCGCAACAGGTTTGGCCGCCGTTATACATGCGCCCCCATACGGCCCACGGGATCGTCTTTTCGAGGTCGGCGTCGTCGAGCACGATGAACGCATCGCTGCCGCCTAGCTCCATCGACGTCTTCTTCAGGTTCTGTCCGGCTCGCGCGGCAATGCTTCGGCCGGCTTCGACGCTGCCAGTCAAGGCCACGCCCTTGATACGCGGATCGTCAATTACGCGGTCGGACTGTTCGTGCGAGATCAGCAGATTGGTGTAAGCGCCCTTTGGTGCACCTGCGTCGATCAGAAGCTTCTCGAAGGCAATCGCGCATTGCGGTACGCACCCGGCATGCTTGACCACCAGCACGTTGCCTGCCATCAGGTGTGGCCCCGCGACGCGGGCCAACTGGTAATACGGGAAATTCCACGGCTCCACACAGAAAAGCACGCCGAATGGGCTGTTTTCCATATGCGCCTCGCCGACTTTCGGATGCAGCTTGGTCGGCGCGAGGAAGGTTTGTGCGTGCTCTGCGTAGTAGGCGAGGATATCTGCGCTGAACTTCACTTCTCCGCGCGCTTCATCGATGCGTTTGCCCATTTCAAGGGTCGCCAGTTTGGCGAATTCATCGACGTTCGCGCGCATCAGGGCTGCGGCCCTGGAAATGATCTCTGCCCGCTGTGCGTAGGTTGTGTGCTTCCACTTATTGAAGCACGATTCAGCGGTGGCGATCGCCTCTTCAAGCTGGTTGTCGTTGAGCTCGTCGAAGCTCTTCAGGACCTTGCCGGTGTTGGGGTTGACGCTTTGGTAAGCCATGTTGGTACTCTCTTTAAATGAAAGTGTGCTTGAACCCTATCAATAGGCAGAAAGCACACGTCACACCAAAACCAGTCACTCAATTCGCCATCCTAACAATCAGTAAGAAATGGCGTTATATTCTGGTGCTGGACAATTCATCTGTCATTTCCGCATCTTGTCTCGACAAAGTTAATGAGTCGCTTCATCTACGGGGATGTTCCATCCTAGGCCGCACTGCACAGGAACAACAGCCTCGGAAAATACTCACTGCAGTTCGGCTTTGAACCCGCCGCGTCAAATTACCCGGGCGTATTCGTGAGTCGGCGCGCACAATACCTCGGCAATTGTCGACACGAGGATGGCGGGGCTGTCATTTTTTATGCCGCTACCAGCCCTCCAAGACCTCGTAACACGCCGGGAAGGAGGTCCGGCAGGTCTTCAGCCAGCAGCCCGGGGCCAAATGCCGCCGCCGCGGCGCCGTGCAGCCAGACAGCGGCAGCGGATGCAAGGAATGGCTCCATCCCTTGAGCCAAAAGGCCGAGCAGGATGCCGCTTAGTACATCCCCGGCGCCTGCAGTGGCAAGACTCGCCGGTGCATTCGCATTAACGATGGCGCACCCGTCGGGGGCAGCGATAACCGTATCGCTGCCCTTTATCACGATCACGGCATCGCTCAGACGCGCAGCAAAGCGCGCGCGGCAGAGCTTGTCACCCGTGACGTCGAACAGACGAACGAATTCGCCCTCGTGCGGAGTCATGACACACGGCCCGGCGATGGCGCCGAACAACAGATGCGGATCATCATGGAAACTCGACAACGCGTCGGCATCGAGCACCGTTGCCCGGCGAGTATTGAGCATCTCCAGCGTATGCGTTCGGGTCGCATCGCCTACACCCGCTCCTGGGCCGATCAGCAGGCCTGAGTAGCGGCGATCAGCAAGCAGTCGTTCTAAATCACCCGGTGCGGCAAGCGCACTCACCATAATGCTGGTGAGCGCCGCTGCGTAGACCGGAAGCGCAACCTCCGGCACTGCAATAGTGGTCAGCCCCGCACCCGAACGTGCCGCAGCGCGGGCGGCCATGCGGGCCGCCCCCATAGTCGGGTAGCCACCCCAGACGAGCGCGTGACCTCGCGTATATTTGTTTCCGTCGACCTGAAGCGCTGGCAGAGCGTGAGTCCACAACGCCGGATCGTTCTCGAACGTGTTCGGGCTGACCTGTTCGAACACCGATTCGGGTGTTCCGATGTCTGCCACTACCAGTTCACCACACAGCCTGCGTCCCGGCTGAAGCAGATGTCCGGGCTTCTTGCGAAAGCAGGTGATGGTGAGCGCTGCAGGCACTGCACCCATGTCGGCGCCGGTGTCGCCCATTAACCCGCTCGGGACATCGACAGCAACGATCGTCAGCTTGCGCGCCGCTGCAGCTGCCAGTGTCTGAGCTGCAGACCCCTCAAGCGCGCGGCTCAGGCCCGCACCGAAGATCGCATCGACAACCAGCGCGGCACCGTCCAGCGCGGCTGGCGTCATTGGTTCAACCGGGCCTCGCCAAAGTGCAGCGTGATAGGCCGCGTCACCGCGCAAGCTGTTCCTCGGCACAAGCAGCGCAATGCGCACTGGCCAATCGGCCTCAGCCAGCCGCCTGGCTGCGACGAAGCCGTCACCACCGTTGCTCCCCGGTCCGCACAATACGACAACGGGGCAGCGCGCCCAGCGTTTCTGGATTTCTTGCGCCACCGGCCGGCCCGCGTTCTCCATTAGCGCGACTCCGGCAATACCGGAGGCAACCGTGAGGCGATCCGCCTCCTTCATTTGCTGCGCATCAAGTAGTGCTGTCAGCGGGTTCATGTTGCGCCTCTTCCATGTCCGCCAATTCGTGGGGCCGAGCATGAGCCGCTAACCGTTGGCTATCGTCGCGGCACATATAAGTGCGATTGAAGGGATACTCGCTTTGCATAGCAAACAGTCCAGGCGCCCGCTGGTCGGGTGCCTCAACGATGCCATCGGGGCGGGAGGCAAGAACCTGAAACAGCGACGTCCAACCCCTCTCGAATCCCATCGCGGAACCGGCAAGGTACAGGCGGTAAGCACGGAGGATCCGTTCGGCATCTGGACCTAGCACGCGCCTCGCTTCACCGAGACTCGACTCCAATGCGTCGGCCCAGTGCCATAGTGTCAAGGCATAGTGCGGGCGCAAACATTCGGCGTCCACCGGCTCGAGATTTGCACGTGTCATCGCATCCAGCATGGCGCCGACATGCACTAGCTGACCGCCAGGGAAAATGTATTTTTCGACGAAATCCCCCATGCCGCCGTCGAGCGGGGCGTGCTCTGCGCCACCTGCTGTGATGCAGTGATTCATCAGAAGACCACCCGGCTTGAGCACCCGGTATATCTTGGCGAAGTATGGAATCAGGTTGGGCCGGCCTACGTGTTCGCACATGCCTACGGATGCCACCTTGTCGAATGGCCTCGATTCGTCGATATCGCGATAGTCCATTAAAAGCATGCGCACCCTGCCTTGCAAGCCCCTGGTTTCAATCAGCTGGTTGACATACTCGTATTGATTTCTCGACAGGGTGATCCCGGTAGCGTCAACGCCATAGTGCTCCGCCGCCCATAGCAGGAGCCCACCCCAGCCTGCACCGATGTCGATGAAACGCTCGCCATAACGAAGTCTGAGTTTTTTGCAAATCTGGTCGAGTTTCGCCTCCTGCGCGTCGGCAAGCGTCATGGACGGATGGGCGAAGTAAGCACACGAGTAAACCCGCTTCGGGTCGAGCCACAGGGCGTAGAAATCGTCGGACACGTCGTAGTGCCGCTGGATCTGCGCACTATCGCTCGCGCGACTGTGATGGCGGCGTTCCCATATGTTACGTTGGGCTCGATTGATTAAACGAGGGAGCCAGCCTTCCGCCTCCCGGGTGGGATCGTCGCCGAACAAGGCCGGTGCTGTCGCCATCAGGTCGCGCATATTGCCTTCGATTTCAAGGCGCCCTTCCACGTAATCTTCGGCTAACCGTCCGATCGCACCCTGCGCCAGATGCAGGAGCGTACGCATATCGCGGACAATGAATGCGAGACGAGGGTGGCTCGCGCCGAAGCGCTGTCCACCGGGAAGCCGGATGGAACACGCCAGCGGTAAATCGGCAAGGCGTTGTTCCGCCGTTCGGAGCAAGTGACGGGAAAGCGACATGAACTCCGCCTCGGTGGTTCAGTGGACAGAAATGGGGTACCTCAGCGCGACGAACTCACTCGGAGTCCGCTTTCGAAAGCGAGGTCTTCCAGTACGCGTCTACCTTTTGACTGACCTCGTCAAAGTTAGCGCCATTATTGAGCTGGGTGCCGCTAACCTCTGGCGCCGCCTTCATTGCACTGGGTGTTGCAGTCAGAACCAGGAGGCTGACGTTCGGCGTCACCTTGAAGTCTGCCCATGGAACCGGGACATATTTCTCATCGATTCCGAATACACCGCCCCGACCGATCACTAGATACGCAATCTTGCCGGTCTGCGGACTTGTCACGATGTCATGGACACTACCCAATGCTTCATCTTGTGGGTTGCGAACCTCGGTGCCGACAAGCTGGTCTGAATTGAACGAAATATTCTGACCGGTGACAGGCTGCGCGGAAGCAATCTGGCGCTGCTCCCAACCATTCATTCTCGCTAGCGGCGCGCTGTTGCCGTGCAAGCTGCTCACGTAGCTCTGGTAGATTCCGCGACTCGTGGTGAGTAGCGCTTCACATTGCTGCTGCTGACCGTGTCGAGCGAGAATATTTGCCGAGACTAGCAGAGCCCGAATTTCATAACCGGGACGGGCATCTCTGACGCCATCTGATGCGACAGCCGGGTATTCATCACCGGGGTAGCCGTACCAACCATACCCTGAGGTTGCGACGGGAGAGCCGTATCCGTAGCGGGACCCACCTAGCCAGTAACCGTCTTTAGCGATCGACAGGTTGAAGGCATGAAGGTCCGAGAGGCATTTCTGCGCTCCGCCTCCCACCTTGGAGGGTGCAGTGGTGTGAACGGCGGCAGTGCCAGCCGGGCTCCCCGCAGCTGAAACCGAACAGGCGAGTCCCAAACAGGTCGTCGCAGCCAGATACCCTGCCAATATAGATAATTGCATTTCGCTTTCCTCATTGTCACCGTTTAAGATAATTCGCAAATGCGAGCCCAGTTTGCGGCAGGCACCTTGATATTAATGAGCAGAGAGCAGTATGGGCAGACTCGGAAACTACTCACGACATCGACTGACTAGGCGATATTCAGTTGTCGGCAGATGGGAATCTTGAGCGCGTTCAGCGCGACCAGGATCGAGGCGAGCCAGGCAGTAAGCACCTGCAGCCCGGCGACGATACCCTCCTCGACGTACTTGCCAGGCACCAACTGAAGAACGATCGCAGCTTCGAGCGTCCATGGCACGAGAGACCGAAATTTCGCGATTGCCGTGCGCAAGGGATGCACCGACGTGTCAGATATGGCGTTCGGGCCGGACTTGGCGAGTCGCTGGCGAGCTTCACTGGAGCTTAGACCGCCTGGTGCGGGTGCGTTGGAGACGGCCGCCTTATCAGCTGCCGGCGCGGGTGTTGCCAGGGCCGTGTCGCTCATGAGATCGGCTCCGGAGTCTCATTGCTGCGTACATCGATATCTCCTGGCCCTTCTTCGAGCTGCGCCTGACCCAATCGTATCGAGGTGCCGGCGGTGCCGGCGACCATCTTTCCGATGTCATCGAGTGAACCAATGACCGCGCGATTGCGCGTACGTATGGCGAACTCACAGGCCGCTTCCACCTTGGGTCCCATCGAACCAGCCGCAAAAGCCAGCTTGCCTAGCGCGTCAGGACTCGCGCGGCGAACCGGCCGCTGTGACACTGTGCCCCAATCAAGGTAGAGACCTCGCACATCCGTTGCGATGACAAACAGATCCGCTTCGATCTCTCTCGCGAGCAGCGCCGCGCTACGATCTTTGTCGATGACCGCTTCCACGCCCCGATAGCTCCCGCTCGCCCCGGCGACGACCGGAATGCCTCCGCCCCCCGCGCAGATCACGATCGACCCATGCGCGAGCAACCATCGCACAGGCTGGATCTGAAGGATGCGCACGGGCTTGGGACTCGCAACCACGCGCCGGTATGCCGGACCATCCAGCGCCATCGTCCAGCCTTTCTCACGCGTGGCCGTATTCGCATCAGCCTGACTGTACATCGCGCCGATCGGCTTGTCGGGCAGCGCGAAAGCGGGATCATTGGGATTCACTTCGACCATGGTCAGCATGCTGGTACAAACGCGCTGGCCCAGCAAACTGTTGCGCAACTCGAGTTCTAACAGATAGCCGACCAGACCTTCTGTCTCAGCATCCAGTACGTCGAGCGGGAAGCGTTCGTCTTCCGGCATGCTCATGCCTTGCGACGCCAACAGCCCCACCTGAGGGCCATTGCCATGGACGATCACGAGGCTGTTGCCGCTTGCGATTTCCGCCAGTTGTGCGGCCGCGCGCCGCACGTTTTCGCGCTGAGCCTCGACGCTCGGATGTTCCCCGCGTCTGAGCAAAGCATTTCCACCAAGTGCGACTACAATGCGCATCTCAACCTCCGTTATCCGTCAAGCGTTGCGACCAGAATCGCCTTGATCGTATGCAGCCGGTTTTCCGCCTGCTCGAACACGATCGAAGCCTCGGACTCAAACACCTGATCGGTCACCTCCACACCGCTCGCAAGCTCATACTCATCAGCTATCTTCTTGCCCAACTCTGTTTGCGTGTCGTGAAACGCGGGCAGACAATGCATGAACTTGACGCGCGGATTGCCGGTAGCGGCAAGCAGCGCAGCATTGACCTGATACGGCAGCAATTCCTTGATGCGTTCACCCCATTTCTCGAACGGCTCGCCCATTGAGACCCAGACGTCGGTGTAAATGAAATCGACACCCTTGACCGCGTCATAAGGCCGATCGGTCAACATCAGGCGCGCGCCGGTTGTGGCCGCGATGGCGCGGCATTGCGTAACCAGTTCATCCTGAGGCCATAGGTGACGCGGCGCACAGAGCCGCACGTCCATACCAAGCTTCGTGCCGACGATCATCAGCGAGTTGCCGGTGTTGTTGTGCGCGTCGCCGACGTAAGCGTAGGCCACCTCATGCAAAGGTTTATCGCTGAACTCATGCATCGTGAGCATGTCGGCGAGCATCTGGGTTGGATGAAACTCGTCCGTCAAACCGTTGTAGACCGGCACGCCGGCGAACTTCGCGAGTTCTTCGACGACATCCTGACCGAAGCCGCGGTATTCGATTGCGTCGAACATTCGGCCGAGCACGCGCGCGGTGTCCTTGATCGACTCCTTATGACCGATCTGGGAGCCGCTTGAATCCAGGTACGTCACGTGCGCGCCCTGATCGTGCGCGGCCACCTCAAACGCACAGCGGGTACGCGTCGACGTCTTCTCGAAGATCAGCGCGATGTTCTTGCCGCTCAGACGCTGGCTTTCATTTCCCGCATACTTCGCCCGTTTCAGATCGCGCGACAGATCCAGCAGAAAGTGGATCTGTCGCGGCGTATATTCCATCAGCGTCAGGTAGCTTCGATTGTGTACGTTGAACATGATTGAGTCCGTAGTTGGGCAGGCGGCCCAAGGCTTAAAGTTCGACGGGATCGCGTGCGACCGGGCAACTCAGACAATGCGTACCGCCGCGGCCTCGCCCAAGTTCGCCGCCCGGGACTTCGATCACGTTGACGCCAGCATCCCGCATTTTCTGATTGGTGTAGGTATTGCGGTCGTAGGCAAGGACGACCCGGCGGTCGAGCGCGAGTACGTTGTTGCCGTCGTCCCATTGCTCACGCTCGGCTGCGTAAGTGTCCCCGCCGGTCGTCAGGACTCGCAGCGTGTGCACGCCGAGCGCGCCGGCCACCACTTGCAGGAAGGTCTGTTCATGACGTTCATAGCGAACTTCGCCCGGCACATCGCCCGGATAGAGACTGGTGCAACGAATGCGGTCTGCTATCTCCGGATAGATGCTGACAAGATCGATATCCAGAAACGAAAATATCGTGTCCAGATGCATCGACGTCCGCATCTTTGCCAGTTGACATGCAATCAGCCGCCGCGCGCCGTTAGCAGCGAACAGCCGGCGCGCTAATTGGGTCACGGCTTGAGGACTGGAGCGCTCGCCCATTCCCATGAGCACGACGCCCTGTCCGATCGACATGACATCGCCACCTTCGAGCGTTTCAGCGCCGTAATGATGTTGCGGGTCGTCACCCCACCACATGTTGGCCACACCTGAAAAACGCGGGTGAAAATGGTAAATGGCATCGAGCAGCAATCCCTCTTTTCTACGTGCGGGCCAGAACATCGGGGAAAGCACGAGCCCATCGTAGATCCACGCGCTGGGATCTCGCTGAAAGATCAGGTTGACGAGCGGTTGAATGACGAAATCGGAAGCTTCGAGATATCCGCCGAAGAGACCGCGCGCATCAAACGGCAATTCGGCCTTCGCCACGCCGCCAACAAGCAACTCGGCCAGCCGTTCCGGACGCATCTCCGCGAGCCACTTACGCAGCTCCCGCAACATGCCGGTCCCGACTTCTGCCTCGACGATGCGACGGTCCAGAATCCAGTCGCGCGCGACGCGATTGGCGCACACATCGGTCAGCAAATCCCCGAATTCCAGAACCTCGATGGCTCGCTCACGCATCGCCGCTGTGAAGTACGCGTGATCTTCGATCGCCCGATCGACCCAGATCACGTCGTCGAACAGCAATGACCCGCAATTCGCAGGCGTAAGCCGTCGGTGCGCCAGTCCGGGGCGGCACACCATCACGGTGCGAAGCTTGCCGACTTCAGAATGAACGCCTAAGGCCATGGGTGCTACTCCTTACGATCGATACGCCTGGCGCCGTCACGGCGGACCCGCGCCGCGAATATTTCGCAGGGCTTCTCTATAAGCACGATGCGACCTTAAGCAAAACGAGTCGGTACGGTGCCGTACCGGGACAGGTGCCCGAGCCCGCCCTGCCGAGAGCAGCGACAGCCAAATCGTTCGAGCACGACCGGATGCCGGCCGGTGGGGTCGGTCTCACCAGGTTTGTCGCCCAGAACATGGATGATCGACTGGGTGTCATCACATCGCGCGCCGGGCGCTTGGTCTTGTCGACGCGTGACGAACGAGGCAGACATCGCATCAAGGGCGAATTCGTCCTTGAAAGCGACGAAGGCATTGTTGTGGCGTGTGATTGACGCCTTGCAGACGGCCCTCAATATCCTTTGCTATCGGCGGTGGCGAGCGGACCGCCGCGATGAATCCAGGCATTCTCGGAAACATCCTCCGGGTATGCCATGACCCTGCTACGAATCCAGCATTGCGCCCAACTGTGCGTAATGCTTTCTTTCCTTCGATGCGCCAGCGTCGTCGTCCGCACGCAAGGCCGCGTTGGCTGCAACGAGCAGGGCCGCATCCTGTTGGCGCAACGCTTTATCGACCGCATCAAATGTTTTCAGCAAGCTTTTGCGCCCTGCCTTCGTCCCACCTCTGCTTTTCGTTACAGCATCACTCTCCTTCCTGAGGCGCCTGACGAGTTTCGCGGCGCAGCGGCTGTCCAGCAGATGGTCGATCACCAGTGTCTTGATGTGACTGGACATCTCGGACAGCGCCGACTCGCTAGTTTGAGTCGTACCGTTCGATGCGTCTGACTTCATCCTGGCCATCATCATTCTCCAAAGTCGATCCAGTCGTTGGATCATAGGCCGCAGGCACATTTCGGAAAAGGCTCGGAAACTACCTGAGCTGCGAGGACGGCCAAAGCGTCCAATCGTTTACGACGCGACAGCAACTGCTTGCGCGTTGCTGCACTGTTTCGCATAACCTTTCGCTGCTTCATTGCTGTGAAAAGCAGCACGTACCGCAAGATCGAGCGCCAGCTTCGCCTCGCGGGCGGCCTCACCGATCTTGCTCTTCTGGAAATTTCCCGCGACCTGGCTCAAATGCCGGCAAGCCTCTTCATGCAGGTCCGCCGCTGCGGTGTGATGTTCCGCGCAGCTCAAGCCGATGTTCGTGTTTCCCTCCGACTCGGTAGCGGCATGGCGCAAGTTTGATGAGGGTGTATCCGGTACATCCTTGCGCGCAGCATGACCCGCGTAGTAGACGTTGACGGCGAGCTCGATTTCGAGAGCCTGCAACGCATGTCCGTGTGCGATCAACGCCTGGTGCGCCGCGTGAGCAAAGTCTTTTCCTGCTTCGAAGTGTCTCGACGCCTCGCGGTGAAATCGTGCCGCCTGTTCGTGGTGCGGTTGCGCGGACAGATGATGAGAGCCGTCTTGTGAATTCGCGGTCACGATGCTTACCCCCGGGATTGTTTGCGTTCCGTATGAGGATGATTCATCTCGCGGCGTCGCGCTAGCGTCGGAAACTACTCACGGGCGTGGCGTCAATAGCCGCTTCAGTTGGCCCCCCGACGCCCGTTCCGATGCCGCAGACGCAATCATGCAACTCGCGTGGTACGGGACCGTACCGACATCCACAGCTAACACCTTCACTATGGCTGTCGGGAAAGTCGGTCATACCATGCTGCACAAGGGCAGCGTCGCCATACCGGGAATTGCTGACACGATCCTCACTGTATTCGGGACCCGCGTCCGTCGATCAGTACAAGGATAAAAACGATGAATCCGCTCACCTTGTTTCTCCTTAGCGCGTTGCTTCTCGCACTTCACGACGGTTGGCAATGTGTCCGTCGCGGAGCCGTCACATTAGTCCAGGTGAATGTGATTCATCAAGTGTTGTGAACGTAAGGTAAAGACGGCATTGATCACGCGTACACCAGATCCGTCTCACGCGGGATCCCCTCAGACCACGAAACATGAGGCCATTTGCCGCGAAAGGACTCGCGGAATGGTTCGGGGAAGGCGCTACGCGGATAACTGCGATGAACGGTGTGGACTTTGTGGCCCACTTCGGCGAAGTGCTTTTCATCGTCGGACCCTCCGGCATCTTGCGGCCCAACGCGGGAGCGGCGGGCGTAAATGGAGACGACATCTGGACGCTGACCAATAGCCAACTGGCGGATTTCCGTCTGAACAGAAGCGGCTTCTTTTTCCAAGAACACCACCTCTTTCCCAGACTGACGAGCGCCGAGAATGTCGCGATTCCTTTGATCCTGAAGCATCTCGAATGGAACGAGCCGACTGTCGCGGCGAATAAATATCTCCAGTTTATCGGTCTGAAAGACCGCAGCGAAATCTTGCAGGTCAAGCTCTCGGGCGGCGAGCAGCAGCGCGTAGCCATGCGCGCGCCGTCGTGAGTGGGCCGCAGATCCTGATACTCGACGAGCCGACCGGATCGCCGGACGGCGATACCGGAAGAATGATCATCGCCTTCGTCAAGGAGAATGTGCTCAAAGGGTCGCTGCATCGTCATCGCCCCCCATGACGCACGCATCGCCGAGCACTACACCTACCAGACGGGCATCGGCACTAGCATCCTGTTGATGACAGTGATCAGCTTCATCGTCGGACTATCGATTTCCGGGCAGACCTTTTACACCTTTATCCTCGAGAATCTGGATAAATTCGGTGCGCTGAAGGCTATCGGCGCAAAGGGCCGAGAGTTGGTCTACATGATCCTTTTCATGGCGACCTTTACGGCATTGACCGGCTACGGGCTCGGCATCGGACTGGTCACACTGGTGCTCTCGATCGCCAAGGCTTTGCTCCCTAACTACGCGGCGATTACGACATTCTGGAACCTGGCGTTGTCGTTCGGCATGGTCATGCTGATCGCGGGCGTGTCGAGTTACATTGGCGTACGCAAGGTCCTGAAGATCGAGCGATTCGATATTTTCAGAGGCTAGTACCCGAACGGGGCCAGCCGCCGTCGCGCAAAGAATCCTGGTCAGTGATGCGGGTACTGTTCGGTATCTCTTTCCAACGTGCAATCCAATATCATCGCTAGTTAAGAGACCGCGTCGGCGAGCGTTTTGATCTTTACCTGAAGAGGCGCCACGCGACTAAGTGTGAACATCTCTCCATTGACCAGAATCTTCATTGGGTCACCCGCTTCCATGGCGATGTGAACAATCGCAGTCGGTTCCGATATCCTGATCTTCAGACAACGACTGCGCCACTGCACCGTAAAGGAAAGGCTCTTCCACGCCGCAGGCAACATCGGGGCCAGCGCCAGATGGTCGCTACCAAACGATAGGCCAGCGAAACCAAGGACCGCCATCATCCAGATGCCACCGAGACTTGCAATGTGCACGCCACCTTCCATGGCCGCGTGCCTGTCGTCGAGATCGATGGCCGAGGTCTTGCGAAAGAAATCGAGCGCGGTCTCAGCGTCACCGAGTCTGGCCGCGACTATGCCGTGCGTGGCGCGGCTCAGAGAGCTGCCATGGCCGCACCGCGACGCGTAATATTCGAAGTTCCTTGCGGCGGCGCCGCCAGGAAACTCCGCCGGCAGCAGCGCCAACAGGGCTACCACATCTGCCTGCTTGACAACCTGGGATCGCTGGGTACGCTCGCGGCCAAGTACGACGTCGATTGGGACTGAACGGCCCGCATAGGCAGCAACATCAATGTCTTCGAGGGTGAAAAATCCCGCAAACTGCTCGAACAGACCGGTGTTCGAATCGAAGCCCGTGGCGATCGCCTCTGCAACCTCACCCCAACGCTGTAGTTCAGCCTCATCGAGTTTCAGTTGACCTGACAGGCGTCGCCAACTCTCCGGCCAGCGCTCACGCAGTAATGCAGCAGTTTCAATGGCGCGCCGAATATTCCAACGTGCCATCACGTTAGTAAAGGCGTTGTCGTCGATCGACTCGTGATATTCATCAGGTCCGATCACGCCACGAATATGACAATGGCCATCCGATTCCATCGTCGCGCGGCTTGCCCAGAAGCGGGCGGTCTCCAGAAGAATCTCGGCGCCGGCCTCGCGCAGGAACGCATCATCTCCGGTGATATGCCAGTATTGCCAGACGGCGTACGCAATGTCCGCGCTGATATGTTGTTCCTGCTTGCCGCAGTTGACATCCACAAGCTTTCGATCAGGGCCGACGACTTGAGAGGGGCACGTCTCCACACCGGTATCGGCCGATTCCCAGGCATACAACGCACCCTGCCAGCCCATTGCCGCTGCTTTCGCGCGTGCTCCGCCGAGCGTATGAAAGCGATACATCAACAATGCTCGTGCTGCCTGAGGCCACGTCAACGTGTAGAACGGCAGCAGATATATTTCCGTGTCCCAGAAGACGTGCCCGTGGTAGTCGTCGCCCGTCAGCGCCCTCGCAGCGATCGAAACATGTTCGTCGGCGGGATTGGCAGCGCTGTTCAGGTGGTACAACGCGAATCGCAAAGCCCGTTGTGCGACCGGATCGCCCTCAACCTCGACGTCGCTGCATGCCCAGCGGGTCTCCCAGGCCCGCTCATGCGCCGCTACGACGGCTGGCCAACCCAGAATCTGCGCAGACTCCAGGGCTTCCTGTGCCCCACGAGCAGGATCGATATCATTCTTGCCAGCGCGCGTCATGGCCACCGTCCGCGCGAGACATATAACCTGCCCCGGGCTCGACGTCCACTTCCACGACCATTGCGACAGGCCGCATACGGTAGAAGGAACAAGCCGCCGGTCAATTTGCAGGGATACTGCAGTGGCGATCGCGAGGCGTGTACCGGAGGATTCCGCGCGCCATACGCTGAGACCGTGTTCCGCCCGGTCCGACAATAGACCGATATCCACCGCATCGATCGACGCTTCCAGTGTGACCTCAATCCCGCCTTGTTCGATCTCCAGCACGATGATCTGCATTCCAATCGCTCGCTGGCCTAAAGAAGCAATATGGAAACTCCGCAATTTAACGCCTGAAGCAGAAGCATTCGACAGGCACCCCTTGCCTATAACCGCGCCCCGTCGCATGTCGAGGATCCTCTCCTGCCCCGTTGCGTCGTCGATGTGGTGTATCAGAGGTTCCCCTTGCAGCAGAATCCGGACCTTCATCCAGTCGGGCGCTAAGGCGAGTCTCGGGATGTCTGGGTCTTCACCGGCTATATCGAACAGTCCGGCTACGAGTGTGCGCGAGTTGGCTACCCACCGACCGCCACGGTGTATCGCCCGCGCGCCGCGCACGCCCAGGAAGCCGTTACTGATTGCGAAGCGCGCGGCGTGGCTACGCTCAAGCAAAGAGTCATAGCCTTCTTCCAGCGCGATCCAGCTCGAATCGGCGGTTGGGCGCATCACCTGATCTAACTGTTCAGGACTTTTCATAGATCCGCCGGTAAAGCCTTCCACGAGACAGTTGATCGAGATCGATCTCGTCCAGACTGCTCACGACCAGATTGGCGCCCGCCGCCCAGAGCGACTTCGCGTCATCCAGCCGGGCGACCCCAAGTGCTGCCATTCCGCCCGCGCGGGCGGCCTCGATACCAGCCGGCGCATCCTCGACCACGACGCAGTTCTCGGGCGCTGCCGGCAACTCCGCGGCAGCGAGCAGGAATATCGCCGGATCCGGCTTGCCGGCAGGCAAATCCCGGCCGCAGACATTGGCGCCAAATACGTCGAAGAGGTTGTGGTGGTCATCAAGCCGGATGCGTCGCATCATGTCGTTAGCGTTCTTCGACGATGACGCGACGGCAATCGGAAAGCCGAGTGCCCTCACAGCATTCACGAAACGAAGCGCGTCTGCAAAAGCCGACACGGCGCCGGTGCCGATGAGCACCTCCAACCGCCTTTGCTTGCTCTCTGCATAGGCTTCAGCACGTTGCGCGGCGTTCGGCACCCCTAGCGCTTGCAGCGCTGCGAGCGCGCCACTCAGTCGCGGCTTTCCGGCCACCTGGGACTGGTACATCGCCGTGGTGAATTTCGCCTCATCGGCGAAGCCCTTGAGTGCTTCGCGCCAGGCACGTTCGTGAGGGGACGCGAGCAGCACGCCGTCGACATCAAAAATGCCGGCGGACAACGTGTCGTGGGGGGGCGGCGTGGGGGCGCGGGCTTGGCGACCTGTCATAGCATGGCATCTGTCCAAAATGATGGCGGGCGGGCGCAATCAACCGGGTGTAACTAACCTTGACTCCGAAAATCGAGTTACGTCTGGATGCACAGTAGCCGACAGACGCCCGACACAACAGGCTCGGAAAACACTCAAGCCGTCCAGTTCGCGGTTTGCTCAATAACTGAACGATTGGCGGGAGTCCGTTCCGCGTGGATGGGAAGCATCCGATCCACGCCGGCGGGCCAGATGCCTAAGCGCGGAGACCTGAGTAGTTTCCGACTCTGTCGCGCTAACGTGAGCCGTCCTACCATCATAAAAATAGAAACAGTTGCTTCTTCAGCGTCAGCGCAGGCTTGCGCAGAGGATGCGCCGGAGGTGCCTTTTTTCACGCCCTGAATGCGCTCAACGTTCTCGGTTCATCATCCCTTCATCAATTTTCGAGGAGACATCATGGCAGTCATCTATGACGACACCAAGCTGCAACAGGCCGTCCTTGCAGAGCTTGCATGGGAGCCGAGTGTAACGGCTGCTCATATCGGTGTGACCGCAGTCTCTGGCGTTGTTACGCTAACCGGTCACGTCGAGAGCTTCGCGGAGAAACATGCGGCGGAAACGGCCGCCGCCCGCGTGAAGGGAGTCGAGGCAGTAGCCGAAGAAATTGAGGTCCGACTGGGTTTCGACTCACAGCGCAGCGATAACGATATCGCGGCAGCAGTGGTCAATCGACTTGACTGGGACGTCGCCGTACCAAGGGATGCAATCAAGGTGAAGGTCGAAAACGGCTGGATCACCCTGAGCGGAGAGGTAGACTGGAATTTCCAGAGACAGGCAGCCGTCCAGGACGTACGCAGACTGCTGGGGGTCGTCGGTGTGTCAAATCAGATCGCGATCAAAGCCGGGGTCGATGTTTTGCAGGTGCGCGGAAACCTCATGCACGCCCTTTATCGCTCCTGGTCCGACCCACAGAACATCACGGTAACCGCGGACGGTGGAACAGTGCGGCTGACCGGCACTGCCCGAACGCCGCATGATCGCAACCTTGCCGCGATGACCGCGTGGTCGACACCCGGGGCAACCGCGGTGGTGAATGACATTACGATCGCATAGCAACTGACCCGCTTGCGTAACTTCAGTCCGCGGTATTCCCGTGGGCGGGAAATTGCGAGCGGGCCTTTCCGCCTGGCAGCGGTGACCACCCCGGCCGCGCACTCTGAGCTGAATCGATGATCACCAGATAATGTCCGGCCCATGGCGTCGGAGTGCGTCTGGGCTTCAATATCCACAGCGATTGGCCCGCTGCCACCCGCGCTTCATAGTCCGCGTCAAGAATTCCGTGGTTGTCAAAGAAGACATTCAGCGCGGCTGGAATGCGAACACACCCCTTTGAATGACGAACGCCGAGGACGGGCTCCAGCTTGTCCGGATCCGTCGCGTGCATCTGGAACCGCATCTGGGACTTCCCGCCCTTTCCCCACCCTCGTTCGCCCTGGGCCCAGCCGAAATCGTAGATGCGCATATCACGAGCACCATAGCCCCGAATCTTGAATTCGTTGAGCGTCCCCTCCGAGCGAAAGTCCATATTCCGCGGCGTATGTTCGAACACGCCCAGAGGCGTGATGAAGTGATCGTAACTTCCAGGAAGACCAGTTGACACCGGCGTTGCTCCGAGCATCCGCCAGATGCCATCCGGCTTTGCCCGAAAGTAGATGAATAGCGCCTGCACGTTCTTGCTGCGATCGACAAGCACAACATACTCGTTTGCGATCGATCCAACGGAGTTTTGCTGCAGGGCCTGCTGCAACTTTGCGCCATAGAACAATTGTGCGGCTGCTGGGACGTTTAGCCGTCTTTCAACTTCCTTCGCGAAAGTCTTGCCCATTTCACTGGCGCCGGCGGGGTCGAGCGCTTGTGCCTGTGCCTCATTAGGCGCGACCAGGTCAGGCGTAGCGTCGACATTCGGATCGCCATCTGATTTAATCTGCCCTGGCTGCGCCGCGTCACCGGTTGAAGGGATAGATGATGCTGTACCTGCGCCGATACCGTCGTTCGACGAGTAGATATCGTCGGACGATATGGGTACGCGAGAATCGCGTAAAACCCAGCGCGTTCGCATTGCGTCGACTTTAAGAATCCATTTGGCCTTGTCACGCCTACTTCCGAACCCCTGTATGACGTGTTGCTGCTCACCGGTCGCCGCCACCGGACGCGCATTGGAAGCTTGCGCTGGATCAACACTGCTACTTGCGCGGTTCAATTGCACTGTTGCGGCTAGAACTGCAACCAGTGCTAAAGCTGCCGCGCCAATCCGATACGTCACTATGCCGTTTTTCACGTTGAATTTTCGCTATGTCGCCTGCCAGCACTCAAGTGACGTCATGAAGGGCACGGCCGTTTTATTTCAAACGATGCAATATTGGCCATCGTGGTTTTGGTGATTGCTACCAGTGCATCGCTCGCAAAGAAACCGTGACGGCAGTGGCTAAGACGTTCGGAAAGTCAGGAAGCGCTCGAAAACATTGTCGTCGATCACTTCGTATGAGATGACGGATCTCGCACTTCCGAAGAACACTCGCATACCTGAAGTCACGCGTTGTTGCTGCGCGACTTCACGCGCACCGGCGCGAGTACCGGCATGATCTGCCCGAGCGTGCCTGAGGATTGGTTCCGCAGTGTGATAGTACGGCGCCTGCGAGACATCATCCATTCAAGCAGGCACGTGCACACTCGCGTCGATGTCGAAAAATATTTGCGTTTCATCACGACTCCCTTCGAATCATCTAGATCTTGCTGTGAGGACTGACTTTAAGCGGCGGTCTTAAGCGGCGTGACGGGCGCACCTGCGAGATCATTTCCCGCGATCGCCAGTGCAAGCGCCGGATTCAGGCTATCAACCATCGACGTCGGCATCAGAATCGTCGCTCCGCGTTCTTTAGTCGTTTCGTAGATGATGTTCATGGCACGCAACTGGAGCGCACCGGGTTGCTTTTCATAAACTCTCGCAGCCTCAACGAAGTTCGCTGCGATTGCGGCTTCCGCAGAACCCAAAATGACGCGAGCCTGCTTTTCCCGCTCGGCCTGTGCCTGACGCGACATCGCGTCTTGCAAGGCAACCGGAATCGCCACGTCGCGGATTTCAACTGAGCCGACTGCGATACCCCACGCCGCTGTCTTGCCGCCGATCTCGTCTCGCAGATGAGCATCCGCAACGGTGCGATCCGACAGAAGCGTTGCCAACATCGAAGAGCCGATCAGTTCGCGTAGCGTCGTCTGGGCGACACGGTCGATTGCCTGACGGTAATCCGTGATGGATAGCGCGGCTTTCTGTGCATCGCAAACGTGCCAGAAAATGATCGCGTCGACGTTGACAGGCACCGTGTCCTTCGTCAGTGCCTGCTCCGCATTGAACGCGGTCGTCTGGATCCGTTCGTCGATGATGGCGACCACACTGTCCAGAACGGGAATGATCATGAAGAAGCCCGCGCCTCTTACGCTCTGCAATTTTCCGACGCGCAAGATCACGAACTTTTCCCAAACATTCGCTACCTTGACGGACATGACGACGAGAAAAGCAATGATAAAGAGCGGGATCCCAGCGTAGACATTCACCAATGCGCCAGTTGCAAGCCCGGCGAGTACGAAGACTGTGGAAATTAGCAGCGTGATTGGATTCATTACACTCTTCTTCGAAACAGACAGCGTGTTCAGGTGAACATTCTGCCGGATGCAACCCACACATCCGAGGGGGTTATCTCTCGCTTGCCGGCTCGAGTGGCGCGCTATCCTGGCTTTCTTCCGGCAGCCAATACTCATGTTGCCCGTAGTGTTTGTGTAGCCGCTCCTCGAAGGATCTATCGATCGGAAACTTGCCGCTGAATGCCGGACTGCTTTTTATTTCATCGCGCGTCAACTGCGTCGACACGGTCGATCCGATCCAATCTATATGGTTCAGCCAGCGGGTGGAAATCAACACTTCCTTGCCCCCTGGCCACCAGTTTCTCGTATCGACGATCAGGTATCGGATGACCCACGCAGCGTCGTCGAACACGAAGCCGTGAACATGGCCAATTCCGCCGTCCGCCGCCTCGATGCCATAGCCCTTGATTGCGCGGGTGCTGCGCAAATGGGTGTCTTCGGTGCGTGCGTCCTCTTCATGCTCAAGTCGCCGCATTCGCGCATCGATTTCGACGTCTGGTGCTGCACTCACGGACCCGAAGGACGGATAGGCGCCCATGCCCCACACGTAGGCACCACCCCAATACGGCGGATAGCCGTAATAGCCAAGGTAGTCGATCTCATGCTGGCGCGACACGGGCTTATGCGTATCGATGTCCGGACAGTCCTTGACCTGCTGACGAGTCACATTTACCTTGATCGTCCCGACATCCTGACTGTTCGACTCGAACGAGTAGGGTGAGATCAGGACACGATCTCTATCGAACCAGTGCCCTGTTTCGACGATCAGGTAACGGACGCCCCACGCCTCGTCGTCAAAATAGACCTCGTCGACGCTGCCGATTTCGCCATCACGCGCCATCACCGGGTTTCCGTAAAGGCTCTCAATGCTTCGCAACATAGTCGATGCTCCCTGCTCCGATTCAGCTAAAGCCCTTCCAATTGAAGATAGGCTCGAATGTCCGGCGATCCGCTTTGACGACGCAGACTGGTCAAAGTGAATACGCGACGGCTTCCTGTAACTCGATAGTAGAGATTTGGAGATCATGTCGATAGCGTCGGAAACTACTTAGCGACCCGCTACCAAAGCGTTGCGCTCTCGTCGCAAAGCGCTATCAGAGCGGGTCGGTCACGGCGCACACCGTTTCCTGATCTGATAAGGCCGGAAACTACGCAGCGGGAGCGGTTCGATGCCCGACCCTGGGTGCCCTACAACAGCGACAAACGGTCAATGGAGACTCACGACACTTGAACATGACAAAAATTCAAATTAGCCCGTTTTTCTGATCGATAGCGTACAGACTCGAAATCAAAAGCAGTACAAAATGTGTCGGATGAATGTCACTCGATACCGATTACGGCCGACGTTCCTGAGGGCACTGTCATGACTATTCCCACCACCCAATACAAAGGCTATGAGCTGCGCGCCTACACTCATCAAGCCTTCCCTCCTTTCGACGACCCTTATGCACAAGGTCCAAGGCGATTTTCCTCAGTCGTGCGCATTGACGCCAACCCACCAACCGATATCGAAGCGCGCCGCTTTTCGACCGTGTTCGACGGGGTACCCCCTTCCAACCCGGACGCAGCGATCGCTCTTGCGATGCAGTTCGGCAAAGATATCGTTGACGGCAAGGTGCAGGCAAAAGAACTGCCTGTGACAGTGTCGTGAACTCTGCCGCACGAGCCTTCTCAGGCTATTCACCGAGTTCAAGGGCCTGCCACGTGCTCGCGTCTAGCACGCCCTTGCAATTCAAGCCCGCGTGCTGCATGTCTCTTTACAGACCGTAACGCTCTCGCAGGCTGTCCCGGGTGCGCTGTCTCGCCGAGTTGGAACAAACGGCCAGCGGTGCCGGCTGGTGTCGGAACCGGTACAGCGAGACTCCGAACATCAATCCCATTCCTAACACGATTCCAATAATTGCGGAGGTCATATCTATTTCTCCGAGTTGATGTACAGCCGAGAAAGTGCTTGCGCTCGAGCATCTGGCACCCGGCGCCCGGCGCCCGGCACGTCGATTTTGTGGAGGGCAAGATAGTACACGCGCTATTCTGCGAAGAAGACGAGCACGTCCGACCGAGGCGCGAACATCTTCAGGCTCCGGCTTTCGGCGCTGATCTCTCGAGATGGCCTCCAAATTCATTGCGCATGGCTGACAATATTTTCGAAGCAAAGTCGGCGTCTCCTCGCGAGCTAAAGCGCTCAAAGAGTGCGGCGCTCAACACGGGAGCCGGTACGGCTTCATCAATAGCGGCCATGATCGTCCAGCGACCTTCGCCGGAGTCCGACACCCTGCCCTCATATTTCGCCAGCGCGGGATCGTCCTGAAGAGCGGCTGCGGTAAGGTCCAGCAACCAGGAACCGATGACGCTGCCTCGACGCCACACTTCGGCAATTTCGGGCAAATCAAGCGTGTATTGGTAATACTCCGGGTTTCGCAGCGGTGTCGTTTCAGCGTCGGCATCGCCTGTCCGCGTACCTGCGTTCGCGTTATGCAAGATATTCAGTCCCTCGGCATAGGCGGCCATGATCCCGTATTCAATGCCGTTATGAACCATCTTGACGAAATGGCCGGCGCCGTGCACGCCACAATGCAGGTAACCTTGGTCGGCGGTACGCTCGAGGCTGCCGTCCTTGCTTCTCCCTTGTGTGACGGGGACGTCACCCGCGCCCGGCGCGAGTGCCGCAAAGATTGGTGCAAGACGCTGCACGACGTTTTTTTCTCCGCCAATCATAAGGCAGTAGCCACGGTTGAGGCCAAATACGCCACCGCTCGTTCCTACATCGACGTGATGAATCTCTCGGGATCTCAGCTCAGCGCTACGGCGAATATCATCGCGGTAGTACGAATTCCCTCCATCGATCACGATGTCGCCTGAATCGAGCAGCGGCGTAAGTTTCGCCAGTTCCTGATCGACGACGGCAGCGGGTACCATCAGCCAGATTGCGCGCGGTTTGGTCAAACGGGAAACGAAGTTTTCCAGAGAGTCAGCGCCTACAGCACCGAGTGCCTGAAGTTCTTTCACTACGTCCTCGTGAGAGCCGTACACGACACATTCCTGATCTTTCTGCAGAAGGCGGCGCACCATATTGCTGCCCATGCGCCCAAGTCCAATCATTCCTACTTGCACAGTGAGTCTCCTTGGAGGTCTGTTGAGGCAACCGGGAGCGTTTCACCCGGATCCGTCTGACACTGTTTGTTCGGCGGACGTCCAATTGGAACGCTATCGTCCTTGATGATAGGCGTCGCCCGTTTGACTGGGCAGGTTCGGAAACTACTCATCTTCACGCTGTCGATGCATTACGTTCATGCAATTCGAAGGAAAACGAACCAGTCGCCTTTTGCAATGAAGGCCGGCGAACAGCTATCGGCCATGGAGATGATGGCGGTCGACCCGATCAAGGTCGTCATTGCGCCGCGGATGCCGGCAGGCGTAATCGCAATGCCGCTCCTCGCCGCCATTTTCAATGCCGTAGGCGTGATCGGTGGCTATATCGTCGGTGTTGTAATGATTGGCGTCGATTCCGGCGCTTTCTGGTCACAGATGCAAGGCGGCGTCGGTGTTTGGCGAGATGTCAGAAACGGTGTGGTAAAGAGTATCGTCTTTGGCTTTGCGGCGACCTTCATCTCCCTCTACCAGGGGTACGAAGCGCAACCGACCCCGGGAGGCGTGTCGAGTGCAACAATCAGAACGGTAGTCTATTCGTCACTTGCCCTGCTTGGCCTTGACTTTATGATGACTGCGCTGATGTTCAACTAACTCGGGCAAGCACTTCCGATCTACACAAACCATGCGATTCAGTCAGCGGAGTTGCCGTAAACGAGAAATTGCTATCTCGAAGTCGCGGAGATTCTCCTCTACCGTCTTGAGACAAGACAGTAACGATATCGGCGTACGGAGAGAACTTCGTCGATGTGAATGCTGCCCGGCAGGATGCGCGATGTTGATATGACATTGCGCAATCCAGCATACCTGCCGTTCTGGTCAAATGACCCGCCAACTGTGCCCATCAAGTTGGCGGCTACAGGCTTCTTCAGGCGACAGTAATCTTGTTATTGACAGAAGTGGTGCCAGGCGCGGCCCAGGCGGCGGCGCTCGCCTCCTCCCGTTCGTACCAGGACTCAACGCTACCGGTCAGATTCACTTTGCCACCCTGCGCGGTCACGGTGATTGAGGCGGGGTCAAACCTCGCCCGGTCCAATGCAACCAGGATGTTGTCCCGGATCTCCGATGTGTTAGGTCTCGGCTTGATGGTGATGTCGTTTGACAGGCCGACAACACCTAGGGAAGGTCTGCACAAGCCGCTTTCAGGGTACTAACCTTCTGCCACTCGGGCCGTATCAGCCATAAGAGTCTGCTGGCAGGTTGGTCGTCCGGTTCCTGAAGCGTGACAACCTTTGTCTACCGAGACTCGCGAGCTCAATCTCAAAGCAGTTCAAGCTATCCGCAAAGCCTTGCGTGCCATCCACAGGTTGCCCAGGGCAAACAATGTCGTGATCTGGGCCGTGTTCTTCATCAACCCTCGGTACCGGGTCTTCGTATAACCAAACTGCTGCTTGAGGATACGGAACGGATGTTCAACCTTGGCGCGGATGCCGGCCTTCAGGCGTTCAATCTGATCGAATACCGCGTCCAGACGATCGCTCAGGTCCAGTTTCCGACGCTTGCCCGGTCGCATCGCGACATGCCAGCGAACCGGGTTCCCCTGGCAGCGCTTCTCGATACCCTGATAGCCGGCGTCAGCGTACACATCCGTTTCCTTTCCGTGCAACAACGCTTCGGCCGCATTGATGTCGTGAACGTTGGCAGCTGTACCGATGACGGTGTGGACCAGCCCCGACTCAGCGTCTACGCCGATGTCGGGTAGCGGTGGCGCATTGCTGCGCCACCGCCCCCTAAGAACCGGACGTGCGAGTCGCCCTGCATCCGGCTCAAGCCATTCGGCAGCCCCATCGGATTGGACCGGGCAATCAACCATCGGTCGCAGTTCGACGACGGGCAAAGTAAGGCGACCACGCAGGGTCAAACGGATTTGCCTGACCACGTATCTTCACGTGCCGAACAATTGGAATCATCGTAGCTCGAAACAGTCGGATGACCCCGCGATCTTTGGTTCGCGCGGTAAACGCCCAAGTACGATGTCCCTCTACGTGGAAGTATTTGTGCTTCACCCAACCCGTGCCTTTCGTGGGATGCCGACGCATAGCCCATTTCCATAAGAGCTGCCAGATGTGAGCGTCTATCGACGTAAAATGAGACTTGGAAACCACATGACGGTGATACATGGCCCAACCCCGAATCACGGGGTTGAGTTGCAGAATCAGATTCGTCTGCGTGGCGCTCCTGTGCTGCCTCACGATCTCCCTAACCTTCTCCAGAAGTGCCTTCACACTTTTGCTTGCTGGTTTGATAAGCAGCTTATCCGCGTACTTGCGGACATTCTGCCCGAGGAAGTCGAACCCATCGGCAATGTGAGTGACTCTGGTTTTCTCTTCCGAGAGTTCCAGCCCCCGAACGGCCAGAAATTGCCTGACCGCAGGGAGTACGTTCTGCTCCAGAATATCTTTCGAGACTCCGGTCACAACGAAGTCGTCCGCATACCTGTTGACGTTGACTTTGAACTTTCGGCGCGCGCGTGGCGTCGGCCCTACGCTGGCATCTACTGCCGCTTCAAGTCCGTCCAACGTCATGTTCGCGATGACGGGTGAGATGATGCCCCCTTGCGGAGTTCCCGCCTCGGTCGCGAACAGGGTACCTTTATCGATAAATCCGGCCCTAAGCCATCGCCGCAGGACCACCTTATCCATTGGTATATGTTTGAGGATCCAGTCGTGGCTAAAATTATCGAAACAGCCACGGATGTCGCCCTCTAAAACCCACTCTGGTGACTTGCGCTTAGCCAACGTGGTAAAACAATATTCAATGGCGTCGGCAGTCGAACGTTTGGGGCGAAACCCGTACGAGTTTGGATCCGCCAAGCTTTCCGCAATGGGCTCCAAGGCGAGCTTCCATAGCGCCTGCATTGATCTGCATAGCATGCGGGGAATTCCTAGCGGACGCTTCTTGCCGTTGCTCTTGGGGATGTAGATACGTCGAAGCGGCACCGCTCGGTAACTGCGGTGTTGCATCGCCTCCACCCCTTTCCATTTGGCCGCCGGAGTTGGCCAAGTCTTGCCGTCAACGCCCGGCGTTCTCTTGCCGCGATTCTCTGTCACTCGTTTCACGGCTAGCATTTTGCCGCTATGCGAGCGGGTCAGCAGACGCTGCAGGGCACTTACTTTGCCCCATCTGCCTTCCTTGGTTGCCTGGGCGATACGCGCCTGGAGTCGTTTCACCTCATCTGTGATGCGAGGCCAATCAGCCTGAAGCCACATCTCAGCGGGGCGCGAGGACGCACCAGCATCGATCGCCTCTGCTTGTGCAGCGCCACCGATTGCCGTCATCTGCCTTCCCTCGTATAACGATTAATCAAGTTCTCTCGCCATGAATGACCACGCGGAAGTCTGCCCGCTTTCGCGTCCGACCATGCAGCAGCCGGTATCCTCCCCATTACAGGAAGGCGTTCGCTTTTTCCGCAATCCCTTACCCGCAGTGCCAACAGCGTTCCTTGCGGTTCGCCTGCCGTTGCCGGCGGCACTACGGGCTTATCCTGTTCCGCATGAATTTCAGAGCGGGACGGACCCCTCCTATCCGCCGGCGGCGCAATGTCCATGCTGACCCAGCACACAGAGGCCAGACCTTGCCGCGCGCCATTTTGGCTCAAGCCTGTCAGCACATTTGGCTTGTCAATGATGACGACGTTTAATAGAGGTTCACGTATGTTGGTCGTTACCGCTCGTTCCTAGTCCCTCACCGCACTTGTGCTGGCAGATTCCGCTTTCCCTCACGGGTCCGCGTACCGATACAGATCGGCGGTTACATTGTCCCCGGAGCTTCACACCGAGCCGTTACCGGCTCCGCATGTCTGGGTAGGAAACGGCTGATGGAACAGCCGGTTCGATCACAACGGATCACGTTGAGTCGAACAGAAATTCAAGCGACTTGCAGGTCGCACGTGCGCCTTCATCCCGAAGTACCATTGATTTCCTTTCCTCGTCTGGTGCATTTCCGGGTCCCGCGTACCCGAGCCGTTCTTCGTTCAACTGGGTGCCGAAATCAACGTGGCATCAACCGCCGACCCCACCCGGAGCATCAAGCCTTTCTCGCTCAGGATTTCATTGACTAGCGTGAGCATCTGCACGGCTAGGGCCGTGCGTTTCGAGAAGGTGACGGAACCGGAGAATCGTGCTTTCATCGGGCAAACGCGTCATACCCTCGTCCAGTCCCGCAAACTCACGATACAGCGGCACGTCATACAGGGCCTCTTCCATCGCCGGGTCTGACAGACCAAACCATTGCTGCATGAAGTGGATCTGCAGCATCGTCGCAATCGGAAACGGTGGCCTTCCAGTCCTACTCTTCGGATAGTGCGGTTCGATCAACGCTATCAACCTCGACCATGGCACCACGCGCCTCATCTCATCAAGAAATTCCCGCTTACGCGTGCGCTTCGTTGACAGATCAAGACCAAGACCGAGTTGCGTCATCGAATTTCTCCCTGATAACTATGCTCCTTCCAGGATAGTCCACTTACACCTCAACACCAGGAGTTTTGCAGACCTTCCCTAGAATGCTGCGAACATCATCCACCGCAGCTTGTTGCTGGTAATGCCAATCGACTTCGCCGGTGAGGGTGACGCGGCCTTTTTCGACTTTCACTTTAACGGTGTCGACTGGAACGGACGAATCCGATTTCAGACGATTGACCGCCGCGGACGCGATTTCTTCGTCGCCGTACCGTACGCAAGACGGCAACTGAACCTCGATCTCCTCGGCAACCGCCTTGACGTCCTTGACCCGGCGCGTAGCCTTCTCCGCCGCAAATTTTTCCGGGAAGGTCCCGACATGACCCATGAGCGTCACGACGCCGGATTTTGCGGTTACGCCGATATGAGCGGCATTGACACTCGGCTCTCACTGCAGTTCGTCAAGGACGGCCTGTTTCAACTGTTTATCGTCAGACATGGCAATTTCCCTACGTTATTGTGCAACTCGTGGCGCTCTCACTTAGAGCGGCTTTCGCCCGTGAGAGAACATGACTCGGAGGCGACTTCAACCGGTCAGCCCTTTCCGAGATTGGCATGGCGCCGCGACCGGTAGCGGTTGTTGTTATCCTTGCGCCGGCGCCAGGCCGGGGGTTCTCATGCCAGGTCTATCGCGGCACGGGTTTGTTCAAGGGTGGGGTAATCGGTATACCCATGGGCACCGCCACCATAGAACGTTTCCTGACCCATGAGGCTGTTCAACGGGGCGTTCAACTTCAGGCGCTCGACCAGGTCCGGGTTGGCCATGAACAGTCGTCCAAATGACACCAGGTCGGCGCGGCCGCTTTCCACCGCGACCATCGCCATCTTCCGGTCATAGCCGTTGTTGACCATCCACACGCCGTCGAAACGATCATGCAAGGCCGCGTAATCGAACGCGAAACTGTCCCTTGCCCCACCGGTCTCGCCTTCCACGATGTGCATATACGCCAAACCAAAGTAGTTGAGCGCTTCGACGACATGATTGAAGAGCGCCTGCGGATCGCTGTCCCGTGAATCACCGGCGGTTGAGACCGGGGATAGTCGAACGCCCAGCCGATCGGCGCCAATAGCGTCCGCGCAGGCCTTGGTGACCTCGAGGAGCAGCCTCGAGCGGTTCCCGATCGAGCCGCCATAGGCGTCAGTACGATGATTGGTTCCGTCGCGTAGAAAGGCGTCGAGCAGGTAGCCGTGGGCACCATGTAGTTCGACGCCATCGAAGCCGGCCTCGATGGCGCGGGTAGAGGCGTAGCGGAAGTCCTTGATAATGCCGGGGATCTCGTCTACCGTGAGCGCCCGCGGCATCGATACATCGACGAAGCCCCGCCCGGCCAGGAACGTGTTCGTATTGGCGCGGATTGCGGAAGGGGCCACAGGGGCCTGACCGTTTTTCTGGAAGCTTGTGTGTGAGACACGGCCGGTGTGCCACAACTGAACCACCATGACGCCGCCTGCGGCGTGCACAGCGTCAGTGACCTTTCGCCAACCTCGTACCTGATCGTCAGTAAAGCAACCCGGCGTACCTGCGTAGCCCTGCGCCTGCTCGGAGATCTGCGTGGCTTCCGCGATAATCAGACCGGCCGTGGCGCGTTGGACGTAATAGTCGAGAGCAAACGGTCCTGGCATCAAGCCCAGCCCCGCGCGATTTCGGGTGAGCGGGGCCATGACGATACGATTAGCGAGTTCGAAGGCACCCGCACGCGCGGGTTCGAATAGAGCTCCAATCGAGCGGGTCTGATAAGACTTTTCCATACTGAAACTCCCGGATGGTCGACTGCGAATCACGCCGATACAAGGCGCTATATCGGCCGCACTAAGGTATCGGATGCCAACATGTCCACTATCGTCGCGCGAAGACGGAGATGCTGGATCGGCGCGAGATCGAAAGACGCGTGGCGTAAACCGGCGAAGCCGCGCAGGCTTCGCTCAAACTGTCGAAAGCTACACTCTTATGGTCCGCGACATCTTGAGATCTATCCAGACCATACCTTCGCGCAGCCCATAAAGAACAGCGTCCTGTTCAGTGTCGAACGTTCTCTCGGCCTTGTACTCGTGGGCAAATTCGCCTGCGTCACCGTGAATCGTCATATGAATCTCGCAACTGAAGCCGCCGTATGACTCGCGTGTATCAGCTCTCACCGCCCAATTTCCCCTTTCGTCAGTGATTTTTCCTGAAAGGTTCATGAAATTCACCTCAAAAGTTTGTGGTCGCGCCGGCTAGCCGGGGCAGGTCACCCGGAGCGCACGGAAGTGGCGAACAGCATGCCTATCCCGCTGCACTGCTCTTACCAATATCGAATCGAGCAACTCAAAGCGCCATCAGATCCGGCAACAGTCGATCGGATTC
This sequence comes from Burkholderia sp. 9120, assembly GCF_000745015.1. Lineage (NCBI taxonomy): Bacteria > Pseudomonadati > Pseudomonadota > Betaproteobacteria > Burkholderiales > Burkholderiaceae > Burkholderia > Burkholderia sp. 9120. The sequence continues at coordinate 1,864,773 of NZ_JQNA01000002.1, forward strand.
GCGTTTGACGACGCCATAACATTCGCACACCCGTTGCTCCAACGCCGGTCTGTCAAGCACCTCGATATGGCCGTGGCTGTAGCGAATCAGCCCTGCATCCTGAAGTTTCATCGCCGCCTCGGTGACGCCTGCCCGCCTCACTCCGAGCATATTGGCAATCAGTTCCTGAGTCATTTTCAACTCGTTCGACGGAAGACGGTCCATGCTAAGCAATAACCAACGGCATAGTTGCTGGTCGATCGAATGGTGGCGATTGCAAACCGCTGTCTGAGCCATCTGTGTGATCAATGCCTGGGTATAGCGAAGGAACAGGCGCTGCACGGGTCCTGCCCGACCGAACTCGTCTTTCAGGACCCGCGCATCCAGCCGATACGCCCAACCCGCGCTTTGCACAACCGCACGGCTAGGCGTAGTCTCCCCGCCCATGAACAGGGCAATGCCGACGAGGCCCTCGTTGCCGACAATCGAAATCTCGGCAGACGCGCCGTCCTCCATGACGTAAAGCAGGGACACGATCGAGGTCGTGGGGAAGTAGGCGCGGCTCAATTGCTGCCCTGACTCATAAACAACCCGTCCCAACGGCATGTCGACCAGCACGAGATGCGCGCTAACGCGCGCCCACTCCGCTTCGGGAAGCGCCGCAAGCAGGTGATTACCGCGAGGATCATGCCCGTCTATCATTTGCTATTTCCGAAATCGATAATGATCCATGCCGCTTCCGCGGAATCTATGGCGACGCAGTCGACATCCAACGACCCGGCTGGATGAACTGCGTGGGTATCAACTATGCGCAAACGAATCTCCGAGTATCTCGTCACGCTCAGCGGCATCGGATAGAAAAAACTCCTTTCTAGCCTCGTCAACGACCTTCCGGACGTATCCGCCGTACCCCGTGCCGCCAAATTCTTCCATATCCCAGTTGCGCGCATGCACATCGAGCGAATGAGGTTTCGGCATTGGAATGGCAATCTCAGGCAGTCCCGTTAGCCTTGTCGGGCTTGGCTGCAGCCGCTGCTGGACTTGCTGCCGGATCTGCTCGCGGCTAAGGAATTTCTTCGACATGATGGGGCTCCGGACGGGCGAACGTCCGCTAATTGCGAACGTAAAATAGAAATCGGCTCAATAAAGAGATTCCGCGGACACTGCAGTCGCCTCCGCATTAATGACTCGAAATAGCTCGGCGAACCGCTCGTCTGGCTCGTTGTCGAAAAGCGGATCAGGCCGCGCTTGCGAACCTGCGCCCTCGACAGTGCGCCAATCTGCCTCGCTAAGACTCTTCTGCGCTGCGGGGAACAGTGTCAACTCCTCAACGACCATGTTGTGCCGTAGCCGCTCTGCGTAGAGTCGTATTCGAATATCCACTAACTCCTGCGACATGTTTTCTCCCCGGACTGCAGATTCCAGGTCGCGCAACAGGTCCCGACCGTCCCGGATCAACGTCGCATGCTGTGATTCGATTTCCTCTCCGACGTCGACGGGTAACGCCTTTTTTTCCAGAAGCACTTCGACCATCCGGTCTTCAATGACATGGTGATCCACGTCCGGAAAGCGCGTCAGGTAACACAACGCATCGACCAGTAACGCGACATTCGGCGCGCTGGCGTCGGTACGCAGGCATGACGGACGGTTCAACAGGCGCACAAGCTGCGCAAGCCTGACATGCTCCGTGTGCAGCTTCGCGATAACGGTGCTCATGACATTCCTCCCGAAATCATCTGTTCTCATCTTAGTGCCGGACGCAATGCTGAGGCAGCGTCGGAAACTACTCAGATCGCCATACTCAGCAGAGTGGTGGGAGCATTGGGCGGGACCCGGTCATGAAGGGAAACTCGTGTACTATCAAGATGATGTCTTCCCCGTGAAGGCAACCCTTCAAGGCAATCCTCCATGCCTGATAGTCTTTCCCATCGCCCTGACAGGCTCCCCGCTCGCACGAATGCCCGGCGCCATCCCAGCAGCGCTTCAACGCCAAAAAACGAGGACTTTCCCGTCGTCGGAATAGGCGCATCTGCAGGGGGTCTGGAAGCCTGCAGGAAGCTGCTTGGCGCACTCCCCGCCAATGCTGGCATGGCGTTTGTTCTGGTTCAGCATCTCGACCCGACTCATAAAAGCATGATGGTCGACCTGCTAGGCGAACATGCGTCTGTCAACGTGAGGGAGGCGGAAGACGGAATGCTGATCGAGCGCGAATATTTGTATGTTATTCCGCCCGGCGCATCGCTTTCAGTCCGCAACGGCACGCTTCAGCTGTCGAAGCCGCTGGCTCGCCATGGCGCCCGCCTGCCATTCGATTTTCTGTTGCGCTCGATGGCTGAAGAATATGGCGCGCGCGCCATCTGCGTCATCCTCTCCGGCATGGGTGCCGACGGCAGCCTCGGGTTGAAAGCCATCAGGGAAGCAGGTGGTCTGGTGATTGCCCAAGACCCGAATGAAGCGGCCTACGATTCCATGCCGCAAAGTGCGATCGCCACAGGTGGAGTGGACCTTGTCCTTCTCGCAAATGCGATACCTGCTGCACTAGCTGAGTTCCAGCGCCGCATGGCGTTACCGCTTAAAGACAGTGCGGCTGGCGCAGAAGAGGCAACGTCGGCGCAACTGTCGAAGATCGTTGAATTGCTGCGCGTCAAGACGACCCACGACTTCACGTTCTACAAGCCTGGCACCCTGCTGCGCCGGATCAGGCGACGCATGGCGCTGGTCGCGCTGGACACCGGCGACATCAGCCAATATCTCGAGGTTCTGCAGCGCGACAGCGAGGAACTGGACCGGCTCGCGGCGGACCTGCTTATCAACGTCACCCGTTTCTTTCGCGATACCTCGGTATTCGAGTTTCTCGAGAAAACCACCGTCCCTGAACTGGTTCAAACCTGCGCAGCCGGGCAGGCCCTGCGCGTCTGGGTAGCCGGTTGCAGTAGCGGCGAAGAAGTCTACTCGTTGGCCATGGTGTTTCGCGAGCAGATCGTTCTGTCCGGCATCGATATCAAGCTGCAGGTATTTGCATCCGACATCGACCCCCACGCTGTCGCCCGCGCGCGTGAAGGCCTTTACGCGAAGAGCATTGAGGCCGACGTGTCTCCCGGGCGACTGGCGCGGTTTTTTTCCAGGGAAGAACATCAATACCGGGTCCTGCCTGAACTGCGATCAGTTGTGGTGTTCACGGTCCAGGATGTGCTGGCCGATCCGCCTTTTTCGCGCCTCGATCTTGTTTCATGCCGCAATCTGCTGATCTACCTCATGCCCGAGGCGCAGGCGAAAGTCATATCGTTGTTCCATTTCGCATTGCGTGAGGGAGGCATCCTGCTTTTGGGCAGCGCCGAGACGGCGGGCAACACTAGCGGTCGTTTCGAGCTTGTTTCGAAAGCGGAGCGTGTGTACAGGCATATCGGCCACTCCCGTCCGGGAGACCTCGGCTTTCTGGCCGGTACCGGCGAACTTTCGCGCCTTCCGCTTCGCAACGGACAAGCCGCCGCTGTTCGCCCGCGCCACGCCGCGATGGCTGATCTATGCCGGCAACTCGTGATGGATGCCTTTGCACCCGCGGCAGTGCTGACCGACCGTAATCGCGAATGTCTGTTCTTCCTTGGGGCGACAGACCGTTATCTGCATGTGCCACGCGGCGCGCCCACGCGCGACCTGCTCTCCATGGCGCCCAATGATATGCGCACCCGACTGAGACTGGCCACCGAACAGGCCAGCCGGGACGGCACGCGGGTGGTCGTCAAGGGTGGTAGCAGCGTATTGCGCGACGGCAAACAGGTTTCGTTCAATATCGACGTTCTGCCGGTAACGAATGAAGGCGAGGCGCTGCTGCTGGTCTGCTTTGTTGATCTGCCTGAACACGCGCCATCGCATACCAATCCAGTGGCTGCCGCAGACACTTCCCGAGTCGAGGAACTGGGACGCGAGCTTGAGACAACCCGCGACGAACTGCGTCGCGCCATTCATAGTCTTGAACTGGCCGGTGAAGAGCAGAAGACCATCAATGAGGAAGCGCTGTCGGTCAATGAGGAATACCAGTCGACGAACGAGGAACTGGTCACGTCGAAGGAAGAGTTGCAGTCGCTCAACGAAGAGCTCACCGCATTGAACGGACAGTTGCAGGAAACGCTGGAGCGTCAACGAATCACCTACAACGACCTACAGAATGTCCTCTTCAGCACGGATGTCGCGACGCTCTTTCTCGATAGAGACCTGAACATCCGGTTCTTTACGCCCGCCACGAAACTGGTTTTCAGCGTGATTCCGGGCGACGTCGGCCGACCTCTTGCGGACCTGCGCTCGCTTGCGGCCGACGCCGATCTGCTGACGAACGCACAGACCGTCTTACATACCGGCATTCCAATCGAACGGGAAATCGAAGCACGCAGCGGCGTGTGGTTGGTCCGCCGAATCCTGCCTTACCACACCAACGACAACGGTATCGAGGGCGTGGTGATCACGTTCACCGACATCACGGACAGAAAGCACACGACGAAAGCGCTCGAAGCGGCACGTCAGCAAGCCGACGAGGCGAACGTCGCCAAATCCCGGTTTCTGGCGGCTGCAAGCCACGATCTACGCCAACCGCTGCAGACACTGACGTTACTTCATTCGTTGCTCGCGAAGCACGTGGAGGGCGATATGGCCGGGAGAATCGTGGCTCGCTTTGAGCAGACACTGGACGCGATGTCAGGCATGCTCAACACCTTACTCGACATCAACCAGATCGAGGCGGGGACCATCCACGCGGAGATATCCAGCTTTCCGCTCAACACCCTGTTTGACCGCCTACGAGACGAGTTCGCGTTCCACGCGCAGGCACAGGGCCTCTCCTTGCATGTGGTGCCCTGCCACCTATCGATACAAAGCGACTCGCGCCTGCTTGATCAGATCATCCGCAACCTGCTCTCGAATGCGCTGAAATATACGCAGCGCGGTAAGGTGTTGCTAGGCTGCCGGAGAAGAAACGGCGTGGTTAGCATAGAGGTATGGGACACTGGAATCGGTATTCCTGCTGCAGAGCTCAAATCGATCTTCGACGAATACCATCAGCTCAACAATGCTGCGCGCGAGCGTCGACTTGGCCTCGGGCTGGGATTGTCCATTTCCCAGCGCCTCGCGCGCTTGCTGAAGCATCGGATCCGGGTACGCTCCGAGCCAGGCAAGGGTTCGGTATTTACCATCGACGTCGGCGGCGCCGTCGAGGAACGTACCAGCATCGCTATTCCGCAACGGACGAAAGTCGACGATGAGATCGTCGATACGGCCCACAGAACCGGCGCAATTCTGGTCATTGAGGATGATTCTGAAGTGCGCAGCTTGCTGGAACTCATTCTGACCGACGAAGGCCACCGTGCGGCCGCCGCGCGCGATGGAACCGCTGCGCTTGAATGGGTGACGCGCGATACGTTCCGGCCGGACCTGATCCTTGCGGATTACAACCTGCCGAACGGAATGAACGGACTGCAGGTCGCAACGAAGTTAAGGGAGACGCTGCACCGCCAGATTCCGACCATTATCCTGACGGGCGACATATCGACAGAGACGCTCAAGGCGATCGCGCTCAATCAGTGCGCGCAACTCAACAAGCCGGTCCAGGTCAATACGCTCTCGCAGCTGATTCAGCATCTGCTACCGGAATTGCCGCCGGCGCCGCTGCCGCATCAAGACAACATGCAGGGTAAAGGCGGAACGGATCCGGTCATTTACGTGGTAGACGACGATTCGACTGTACGTGATGCGATAAGAGCGGTACTCGAGGAAGACGGCCAGAGCGTCGAAACCTATCCGACCTGCGAAGCCTTTCTCTCCGCCTATCATTCGGGGCGAGAGGCTTGCCTATTGGTAGACGGCTACCTGCCGGGCATGAGTGGACTTGAATTGCTCGAACATATCCGTGAAACGAAGCGACCGCTGCCGGCGATCATGATCACGGGTCACAGTGACGTTTCAATGGTAGTGCGCGCCATGAAGGCCGGCGCTGCCGATTTCATCGAAAAACCCATCGGGCGCACCGACCTGCTCGACGGCATTAGGCGAGCGGTTGAACAATCCCGCGACTCCAACAAACTGTTCGCGTGGCGCGAGACGGCCGCGCAACATGTCGCCACGCTCACGCCGCGTCAGCATGAAATCATGGAACGGGTGCTAGCTGGCCAACCCAGCAAGATCATCGCGTCGGATCTTTCAATCAGCCAACGCACGGTCGAAAACCACCGTGCCGCGATCATGACGAAAACTGGCGCCGGCTCCCTTCCTGCGTTGGCCCGCATGGCACTGGCCGCGGCCTCGTACGAGGCCGAGCCGTCTGCCGCTTCCGACGAATCCGCCGCAACGGCCTGATCGCCCAAAGTAAATCGTCTCGGCGATCCGGCTCAGCCGCTTCTCTCAAGGCGGCAGCGAGACCCAATGACGGCTACCCGACAGGTCAGACGGCGTCCTCCGCATGCTCATCCTTTTTAACTTTTCTGATTTTCTGCTTCGTCGGCGGCGGTAAATCGACGGGAGTAATGCTCACCTGACTGATTGTCGCGTCAAAAGCCAGACGCACGGTGTTGCCGCTTTTTAACGCCTCGCCAAGGAGCTCCCGCGCGAGGAGCGTCTCCACTTCGAGTCTGATCTGGCGCTTGAGTTCACGTGCCCCGTATTGCGGTTGATAGCCGGCTTCCACCAGGTGCTCGACCAGAGAATCGTCAATTTGCACGGTGATGCGCTGTGCCGCTGCAGTACGGACGACGCGGTCAAGTTGTATCCGGACGATTGCCCGAATATCTTCCCGCGTCAGCGAGTGGAACACGATGACTTCGTCGATCCGGTTGAGGAATTCCGGTCTGAAGTAGCCTTTGAGCACCTGCAGCAATGCATCACGAAGCGCTTTCTCGCTCATCCGCTCCGCTGGCGCCTGTTCCAGGTCGTCCATAATCAGCGACGCACCCAGGTTGCTGGTTGCGATGATAACCGTGTTCGAGAAGTCGACCACGCGCCCCTTTCCGTCAGTTAGCCGTCCGTCGTCGAACACCTGGAGTAAAACGTTGTTCACATCGGCATGCGCTTTTTCGATCTCATCGAGCAAAATGACGCTGTATGGCCGGCGCCTGACCCGCTCCGTCAGCTGACCACCCTCGTCATAGCCGACATAGCCTGGCGGCGCCCCGATCAGACGAGCGACCGCATGGCGCTCCATATACTCGGACATGTCGATGCGGATTATCGCCTGCTCGTCGCCGAATACTGTTTCCGCGAGCGCTTTCGCCAGTTCAGTTTTACCGACGCCCGTCGGTCCAAGAAAGAGCAACGTCGCAATCGGCCGGTTGGCCTGACCGAGCCCTGCTCGCGATACCCGCACCGCATCGCTTACCGCCTTCACAGCCTGGTCCTGACCAATCACGCGCACGCGCAACCGCTCTTCAAGCTTCAGCAACTTCTCCCGCTCTTCCTGGGTCAGTTCGCTTACCGGAACGCCCGTCAGTTTCGAAACGACGGCGGCTACGGCGAGCACTGTCACCTCCAGTGTTTCCGAACCGGTTTTGCGCTGCCAGGCTTCCGTCTGCTCATCGAACTCTGCCTTCTTTATCTTGATGCTTTGCTCAAGCACCTTGGCCGCATCGTAGCGCTTGCGCGACGACGCATAGTCCTGCTCGCGTTTCAGCTGCCCCATCTCCGCTTCGAGTTCCTGCATCGCAAGAGGTCTCGAGCTGGCACCAATCCGGACGCGAGCGGCGGCCTGGTCGATCACGTCGATCGCCTTGTCCGGTAAAAAGCGGTTCGTGATGTACCGATCGGCCAGCTCGGTTGCCGCGACAAAGGCCTCGTCGGAGAATGTCAACTGGTGGTGCTCTTCAAGCTTGTCGCGCAGGCCCCGAAGGATCACGATGGTTTGCTCTACGGTCGGCTCGCAAATGAGGACCGGTTGGAACCGACGCTCGAGCGCAGCATCCTTCTCGATGTACTTCTGAAATTCGTTCAAGGTCGTGGCGCCAATCAGGCTAAGCTCACCGCGCGCCAGTGCAGGCTTCAATACGTTGGCGATGTCGAGCCCACCCTCGCCTCCGCCTTGCCCAGCGCCGACAATGGTGTGCAACTCGTCGATAAAGAGAATGAGTTCGTCCTTCTTGGCGGTCACTTCGTCGATCAGCGCCTTGGCACGCTCCTCGAATTCGCCCCTGTATTTGGCGCCAGCCACCATGGAATTGAGGTTTACTTCCACCAGACGCCGACCGCGAAGCACTTCTGGTACTTCACCGCTGACAATTCGCTGCGCGAGGCCTTCCACGATCGCGGTCTTGCCGACCCCCGGCTCGCCGATCAGCACCGGATTGTTCTTCCGGCGCCTGGCGAGCACCTCGATTGTGCTTTCGATTTCCTGCGCACGTCCCACCACCGGGTCGAGCTTGCCCTGCCTGGCAAGCGCCGTCAGGTCCCGACCGAATTTGTCGAGATTCGGTGTACCGGTCGACGCTTCGACGCGGCCATCCTGCGATCCCTTGCCGATCACTTTCACGGTTTTCTGACGAATCATCTCTGGCGACACACCGTACTTCTTCAGCAACGTTCCGGCGAGACTGTCGGGAACCGACGCAAGACCGATCAGCAGATGCTCAGGTCCAACATAGGAGTGCCCCAATTCATGTGACGCCTCGAACGCATGAACGAAAACCTTCTTGAGCCGTGGCGAAATCGTCATCCTGTCCGTCGTGGCCTCGACGGGAGAAACGCCATGCGGCGCATGTTGATCCAGATAGCTCTTGATGTCGTCCGGCGAAAGTTTCAGTTCCTTGAACAAAGCCAGACCAACATCGGTATCGGCCAGCACATACAGCAGATGTTCTGTGTCGAGTTCGGTTCGATGCAACTCATGTGCTTTTTCTCCGGCGCGCTGGAGAAGCTCGATGGTTTGCGCACTGAACGCATCGGTTGGTTCGACAGATTCTTTCTCCAGGTTTGCGTTCCACGATGACTCGTCGCCTTGAGCGGCGTGCGTGTCGCCTAGAAAGTTTGACAATCCGCCCTGGCCGAGAATCGAATCGAACGGAGACACCATGCTTTGATGGCGCGTCAGTTCACGGTAGTGGTAGTCGCAGATCGACATCGACCTGCGCTTGCCGTTTTGCGCCACGACGACTCGAACGACGGCGGGACGCGCGTTGCAGATCTCACAGAGTTGGTTCGGCATTTTTTCCATCCTGCATGGCGAAGCCTCGGGATGAATAGCGCGATGGGCATTGATGAGCCTGAACTCAACGCTCCGAGGATAGATAAACTGAAAATATGGATCGGAGTGTTGGCTTGAATGCTGGCTCGCAGGTCGCTGTCGGGTCCGGAGCCCAACCGCCGATGATCACAATGATAATTGCGCACGTGGCATCAGCGATAGGCTCGGAAACTACTCAGCCCCGAGCGGGAACGTGGCAAAAGGGCGAAAACCAGCATGCTTCTGAATGCCATGCGAGCAACTGTGATAGGCGTCGGCTGCCGTACCGGATCCGAACCCCATGCCTGCGCAACACTTTTCGAGATAGAGGCTAATCCGGATCAAGATCAATCCATCAGCTTACCGAAGATACGGTAAAACGGCTCCCTCCCCACGTCACCTCAACATGACCCGGCTAACGATCACGGCCAAAGCCAAAGGTCGCTCCACCCAACGTTGGAATCTCGGATTCAATGCTAGCGGCTTGAGTGTCATTCTCAGGGCTAACTTGACCGGATACCGTACGCTAACCAATCCAAAAACCTCCCTTCGGATTGTGGCGAACGTAGAAGGCACCGTTCGCTCACCGAAGCGCCAGTAGGTAGCGCAACGTAAGGCGATCTCGGTATCACTGTGACGCAGTTCGGCAAGGCGACGCCAAAGGGCAGCGATGACCAACAACCTACCCACAGGCTCCTGCATCTGATACTTGAGAAAGTATCTATAGAAATGCCCGTGGTGCTGCAACTCATCGTTACGGATGCGCCAGGTGAGGCCGCGAAGAACCGGCTCATCACACACTGAGTTTAATGCCTGGTAGTAAGTGGTGGCTCCCATCTCGACGACGCAACGCGCGACCATTTCCTGGCCTCGTGTTGGCTCGAGGTTATCGGCGGTGCAAAGCTTCGAATATTGCTCGAGAAAATCCACATACGCCCCATTCCAGTCGAATTCTGGCCACCCATGCTGAATATAGGCCTTCAGTGCCTGTCCGTGCTGGAGTTCCTCTGGCTCCCAGTGATCTCGCAGCCAATCGCAGATCTCCAGATCTTTGGCAAAATAGTGCACCAGATTGCGCGTATAGAGACCCGAGCCGCTTTCGATAAGTGAGGCACTACACACAAGAACGAAGAGATCGTCTCGCTCATGTATACGTGTGAGATCGATGCCGGCGAAATTCAGATCCTGGAGACGCCAGTGTGACCTCACTGCTTTACGATCGTCATCCCCTTGTGAAAACGCCATCAGGCCATTCTGTTTAGGCCGCCGCTATCGAAGCATTGTAGTTATCGAAGGTTCATCCCCCGGGTAATCGGCGGCGCCGACATGCTCGCCAAGGCCCTGCTGTAACAGGACCATGGCGCTGTCCCGGCCCGATAACTCGACCGTGTTCCAGAGGTGAAGCTTCCATAACTACAGGGTTTCCAGGAAGCGAAGAACGTCGTCCTTCGGACGATATCGCGTCGGCTTTCGCGAAGGTGCCTGGAGAGCCTGTAACGCACGATCCTTCATTTGCAGGTCAGCCTCGACATAACGATGTGTTGTCACCGGACTTTCGTGACCAAGCCATAGCGCGATGACGGTAATATCGACACCAGATTGCAGCATATGCGTTGCTACCGAGTGCCTCACCACGTGCGGAGATATTCGGCACTTCAGAAGTTCGGGAAACTGTCGCGATGCTACCTCGACCGCGAGGTTAAGACGTTCGGTAAAGCCAACGCGCGTGAGCGTTCCACCAGAGCGACCTGGAAATATCGGTTCATGAGGACTCCGTGGATATTGCCTCAACCACCGCTTCAGCTCCCTAGCTGTGTCTGGCCACAATGGTACAGAACGATCTTTTCGACCTTTGCCATGGATCTGTACCCATGAGGTCGAGCCGAGCACGAGATCAGCAACACGCATCTCGAGGAGCTCGGAAACACGCGCACCGGTGTTGTACAGGGTTGCCAGCATGACACGATCACGTTGGCCAGTCCACGTTTCCATATCGGGAGCAGCGAGAATCGCTTCAATATGCTCGCGAGACAGAGATCCGACGAGAGGCTGCTCGAAGCGCTTCATGGGTATCGCCAATACAGACCGCACGGTCGCCAGCGCCGAGGGCTCCTCGGAGGAAACATATTCCATGAACGACCGTATGGCGGCGAGCCTCGCGTTGCGGCTGCGGATGCAATTATGGCGATCCCGTTCGAGGTGGTGGAGAAACGCGAGAATGAACGACGCGTTCAGATCTTCGATAGCAATATTGGAAGGCCGCTTGTGCAATCGTTGATATGCAAAGGCTAGCAACAGGCGAAAACTGTCGCGGTAAGCGGTCACGGTGCAGTGGCTTACGTGTTGCTGTAGCAGAAGGCGTTGGGTAAAAAACTTCTGCAATAAAACGGGAAATGGTTGTGTGAGAGACTTGCTCATGATGTACCTCTCCGACAACTCACGAAGCGCTGAGCTGCGATAGCTAACAGCTCGGGAGTGGCTGTCTCATACCAGTATGTGTCGGTGACCTTAGCGTGGCCGAGATAGGTCGACAAGGCAAGAATGCTGCGATCTACGTCCAGTCCACGGGCGTACCATTCCTGGAGCCTGTGGCACACGAATGAATGGCGAAGGTCGCGCAGGCGAAGTCGAGAATGGTCTCCACGCGGTCGCAACTTCAGCGCGTCACAGAGAATATGGAAGGCATAGTTGATGCTGTGCGTGGAGGCTGGTCGACCATAGTCAAAAACGAAGAACGCTTCGCTGTTTAGGGTCAGGGGATCGCGATCGCGTTTCCTGGCGTAGCGCCTCAGGACGTCGGCGGTGGTGGGGTGTATCGGGACCCAGCGGGATTTACCGAGCTTCCCGCACCGAATGAGCAGCAATCGGCGGTCGAGATCGACGTCCGAGCGCGTCAACGCCGCCACTTCAGCGGTCCTCAGACCTGAGGATGCCATCAATCCAAAGATTGCCGCGCAGCTCGCGCCACGCAAGCCGTGTGGTGGATAAAGCCCCTCGCAGCTGGCCATCAACTCGATGATCTCATTGTCACTAAAGACATGTGGGACCAGCCGGCGATGTGCCGGCCCAAAAAGCCCTCGAGGTGGAATGTCCGTTGCGGGATCGAACTGCCGGCAGTATTTGGCAAAGGGCCGTAGTAGCTCGATCCTGCGTGCGGCCGTAAGCCGGCGGCCTCCTACGGAACTGCTTGCCCATCGCACGGCAAGCTGTGTGGTCAACGAGCCCTTGTGGCCGATCTGTTGAGCGAATCGCGCGAAGTGTCGAAGCTGTTCGCCTTCCGCCTTGAGCGCAAATCCCGCTTGGCGGCGAACCGCGAGGTAGTCGTCGATCCACTGCATAAGTGATTTGCGGTGTCTCATGAGTGCCTCCCCGGCCAGGGAAGCGCTACCAGTCGAAGCGCTGGAACATTCACCTTGGCATAAATGGTCGTCGTGTCAAGGCTGCGATGGCGTAACAGGTCGGCAATCTCCTTGAATGGGGCGCTGCCTTGTGCCATCCGACATGCCACTGTGTGTCGGAAAATGTGTGTGCCACGCACGCGTTGTTGAAGCCCGCAACGTTCGGCGGCGTAACGCACTGCGTTTCTTACGATGTCCAGACCAGCTCCTGCATTGATCGGCGGTCGATGGCGTACAAAGACCTCTCGCCGCGTTGTTTGAGGACGTCCGTACTGCAGATACCCAGCGATCGCTTCGCCGGTTCGCCGCGGCAGCGGTACCACATCGATTCGATTACCTTTGCCGTGAAGCGTCAAGGTTCCCACGCGCCAGTCGATATCGTCGAGGCACAATTGTGCGACTTCAGCGCGTCTCAAGCCAAGGTCCAGCAGGCACCGGGTAATGGCGTAGTCGCGCATGCCGGTGGCGCTGTTGCGGTCAAAGGCGCTGAGCAGCTGTCTGATCTCCTCAGGCGACAAGATATCCGGCAGGCCAGAGAGTCGCCATAAGGCCACCCGCGGCAGTGCGGCGATAAGTGTTGTGGTTGGGATACCGCAACTGGATTTGAAAAGGAAGTAGCTGCGAAGGGCGATACCAACGCCCTTGATCGTGCTTGGTGCCAGTCCGCGCGTACGACGCAGGACGAAGTTCTCGATATCAGACGGACAAAGATTCGCAATACGAATCAGACCGGATCCGAAACGATCGACGAGAAACTCCGTCACATCTCGTCTTCGCACGTAGCGGGAACTCTCGGAGAGTCCACGAACTTCAGACATGTGCCGATCGAAATCCGCGACCTCTCTGCTTATCGCAGTCGATACAGACGATATCGGCTCTGCACGCGCGATGCCCCGCATCTCGATAAATAGCTTCAGTGCAGCGTGAATACTGGTTCTTGATCGCTCGCATTTGGGGGCACAATGGCAATGGAGCAGATGAACGAAGAGAAACCTGTCAATCAATGCATCGTCGACTTCTCGAAGGCCGATTCCCTGTTCCGAAATCCAGTGCGCGAAATGCGCGAGACCGCGGTAATAACGCTCGATTGTGTTATGCGAATATCCACGTTTGGTTAGATATCGGCGGTATGAGGCCGCGTGAGCTTCCATGCCATACTGGACAAGCCATCGTTGAGCTAGGATATGTCCGGGTCTGGGGCGTGAGTGTGTGAGCATGGTGACCCTCCTCGATACACTAAGACAACGTGAGGAAAGTACTCCATATTATGGAAGGTTGCAGTGCGCGCTTCAGGTATCCTAGCCCTGAAAACAAGAGCTATTGTCCACACTCGGGTGATCACCTTCGATAACCGAAAAGTGTCGATAGCGGCGTTTATAGAATCATTTCTATAACCGCCGTGGCTGGTTGTTCTCCGACACTGTCGGAGGCGCGAACGGGAGTGCGAACCTGTATTCGCTCGTCGAAACGTGCCGCGCTAACCGCATCGACCCCTACCGTTACCTCCACTGGCTCTTCCAGAAACTTCCGCTTGCCACGACCGTCGAGGACTGCGACGCGTTGTTGCCCTGGAAGATGCCCGCCGACTTCCGCTGAGCCTCCTCTGCCACACCTCAGAGTTTGACGCTACCACTCTGAGAGGCGTGAATTAAAGATCGCATACATTTGAGATGCGCGTGTACGTTCCAAAAGCAAAGCGCGCAGCGTTCCCGGTCATCGGCACCGCGTCGATCGCCATAACGCGTGGTTCAGCGGCCGCTATGGGTGCCCGCAT